>CABUCQ010000008.1 GCA_902490095.1 uncultured Collinsella sp. | reverse complement strand
CCGTCTGCCGATCGACCCCACGTCGCTCATCGACTTCGCCCTCGAGCTCTATAGCGAGCAGGGCATTGAGTTCGACGCCGCCAAGGTCGCCCAGCAGGTTCGCGACTTCTTCCATGGCCGCCTGGTGAGCATGGCCCGCGACGAAAAGATCCCGGCCGATACCGTTGCCGCCGTCTCCGCGGTGCACATCATCGCCCCGTCCGTCTTCTTCGCCCGCTGCGCCGCCCTCGACGAGGCCCGCAAGAACGACGCCGAGACGTTCGACAACCTTGCGACCGCCTATGCCCGCGCCGCACACATCTCCAAGCCCGAGCTGGGTGCGGAGTACGACCGCGGCCTGATGGGCGAGGTCGAGCTCGCGCTTGCCGATGCCTCCGAGGCTGCTCAGACCGCTGTCGATGCCGCCCTTGCTGCCGAGGATTACCCGGCCGCATTTGCCGCCCTTGCCGCCCTGCGCGCGCCCATCGACCGCTTCTTCGATGAGGTCATGGTCATGGACAAGGACGAGCAGCTCCGCGATAATCGCCTTAAGCTGCTCAACCGCTTCGAGGCCGTTTTCTCCGGCATCGCCAACATCGGTGAGCTTGCCCGCAAAAAGTAAGCCAGCCTGCGCATAAGCGCTAAAGGAGCCCCGCATGGATTGCCCGGTCACCGCTCGTCCCACCGTTATCGTTATCTCCGACTCGCTCGGTGATACCGCTTGTGAGGTGGTGCTTGCGGCGTCCGGGCAATTTGATGAAGGGGCTTTTTGTGTTTTGCGCCTGCCTAAGGTGACTTCTGTGGAGCAGGTCAAGTCATTTGTGGGGCCGCGCGTCGATGCCGACCATCGCGATATTGCCGTGTTCCACACCATTGTCGATCCGGCGCTTCGCGCCCGCGTGCTCGATTACCTGGGCATGCTGCATATTCGTTCGGTCGACCTGATTGGCCCGACGCTTGCCGTGCTGTCGTCGCTCATCGGTGTGCCGCCCAAGGGCGTCGCGGGTGTGATTCACAAGACCGATGACCGCTATTTCCATCGCATCGAGGCCATGGAGTATTTCGTTGAGCACGATGACGGGCGCGGCTGCGACGATCTGTCGGGAGCCGATATCGTGCTGCTGGGCGTATCGCGTACGTCCAAGACGCCGCTGTCGATGTATTTGGCCTATCAGGGCTACAAGGTCGCCAATGTCCCACTGGCGCATGGCATGGAGCCGCCCAAGTCGATTTACGAGGTCGACCCGATGCGCCTGTTCGGCCTGATTTCGACCGTCGATGTGATTTCCGAAATTCGCGATAGCCGCTTGGGCGATGACTACGCTCGTGCCGTTGCCGGCTCCTATGCCGAGCCCGAGAGCGTGCACAGCGAGCTCGAGGAAGCCCGTGCGCTCATGAAGCGCCTAGGCTGCTTTGTGGTGCGTACCGACGGCAAAGCCATCGAGGAAAGCGCTGCCGAGATCATTAGCCACTTGGAGGAAATCCAAGAAGCCCGTGCCCGCCGCGCCGCCCGTCGAGCCTAATAGTAGCAGCATTTTGATAAAGCGATTTAGCAAAAATATCGCATCTGACCTGCACGTTCTTACAGTGGTATCTTCATAATGTAACCACCTTTACCTACCGTTTACCGCCAGTTTTAGCACGTTTACCAAACCGCGCATCCTCTGCTTAAGCCTGCTCAAAACCCGCCGTATAGTTCCCTCACGGCCCGCATCTGGCGGGTCGATTCGTTACCACGGTCGTGCGCGTAAGTGCATGGAAGGGGAAGTATCGTGAGCGATTACAAGAGGGTTTACCGTTTTGGAACCGACGCCCAGGGCACCTGTGTCACCGAGGGAGACAAGTCCATGAACTTCGTGCTTGGTGGCAAGGGCGCTAACCTTGCCGAGATGAGTCGTATCGGCCTGCCGGTTCCCGGTGGCTTTACCATTACCTGCCAGACCTGTGTCGAGTACTCCGGCGCCGGCAACGTGTGGCCTGAAGGCGCACTCGATGAGATCGTTGCCGCCGAGGCTGACCTCGAGGCCCGCTGCGGCAAGAAGCTCGGCGACGCCTCCGACCCGCTGCTCGTGTCGGTTCGCTCGGGCGCTCCGTTCTCCATGCCCGGCATGATGGACACGGTCCTCAACTTGGGCCTCAATAACGATTCCGTCCAGGGCCTCATCGCGCAGACGCAGAACCCGCGTTTTGCCTGGGATAGCTACCGCCGCTTTATCCAGATGTTTTCCAATGTCGTCATGGGCGTTGACGCCGACCTGTTCGAGAACGCCCTGACCCAGGCCCGTCTGGTCGCCGGCGTTCGCATCGATTCCGAGCTTTCGGCCGAGGACCTGCAGGAACTCGTCGAGACCTTTAAGGGCATCTTCTCCGAGAACGTCGATGCCTCCCTGTATCCCGAGCTCGAGGTCGCTGACGGCAAGCCCGTTTTCCCGCACGACCCGGAGCTTCAGCTACGCCTTGCAATTCAGGCCGTCTTTGGCAGCTGGATGAACGAGCGTGCCTGCATCTACCGCAAGCAGCATGGCATTTCCGACGACCTCGGCACCGCCGTCAACGTGCAGGCCATGGCCTTTGGCAACAAGGGCGAGACCTCTGCGACAGGCGTCGCCTTTACGCGTAATCCGGCCGACGGCACCAAGGAGTTCTACGGTGACTTTTTGGTTAATGCTCAGGGCGAGGACGTCGTCGCCGGTATCCGCAACACCGAGCCTATCGCCGACCTCAAGACCACCCCGGGCCTCGAGTCCGCAGGTGAGGAGCTCGAGCGCGTGTTCCTGACGCTCGAGGATCATTATCGCGATATGTGCGATATCGAGTTCACCATCGAGCAGGGCAAGCTCTGGATGCTCCAGACCCGCGTGGGCAAGCGCACCGCCACCGCCGCCCTGCGCATCGCTATCGAAATGGTCGAGGAGGGCCTGATCACCCGCGAGGAGGCCGTGAGCCGCATCGATCCCGCGCAGCTCGACCAACTCCTGCACCCGCAGTTTGACGCCTCCAAGAAGTACGAGACGCTGGCCAGCGGTCTGAACGCCAGCCCCGGTGCCGCCGTGGGCGAGGTCGTGTTCTCGAGCGACGACGCCGTCACGCGTTCCGCCGAGGGCCACAAGGTCATTCTGGTTCGCTGGGAGACCAACCCCGATGACCTGAAGGGCATGGTAGCCGCCGAGGGCATCCTGACCAGCCACGGTGGCAAGACGAGCCATGCCGCCGTTATCGCCCGCGGCATGGGTACGCCCTGCGTCTGTGGCGTTGAGCGCTTCCATATCGACGCCGCCGAGAAGGTCGTGCGCATCGAGGGCAGCGACCGCGTGCTGCACGAGGGCGACGTTATCTCCATCGACGGCACCCAGGGTATCGTCGTCGACGGCGCCGTTGACCTGGTCTCCGCCGAGCTCACCGGCGATCTGGACACCATCCTGTCCTGGGCCGACGAGATTCGCCTGGACGAGACCTGTGGCCATGCCAACCATGTGCGCGTTAATGCCGACAACCCCGAGGATGCCGCGCTCGCGCTCGAGTTTGGCGCCGAGGCCATCGGCCTGTGCCGCACCGAGCACATGTTCCTGGGCGACCGCAAGAACATCATCCAGAGCTTTATCCTGTCTGACGATGAGGCCGTGAAGCAGCAGGCCCTGGCCGACCTGCTCAAGGTTCAGACCGAGGACTTCCTGGCGATGTTCAAGACCATGTCCGGTCGCGATGTGGTCGTCCGCCTGCTCGATCCGCCGCTTCATGAGTTCCTGGATAATCCTCGCGAGCTCGAGGTCGCCATCACCAAGAAGGAAGCCGCTGGCGCCAGCGAGGAAGAGCTTGCCGTCCTGCGCGCCCGCCTGCGTCGTATCGACGGCATGGTCGAGTCCAACCCGATGCTCGGCCTACGCGGCGTGCGCCTGTCCATCGTCTTTAGCGATCTGCCGCTCATGCAGGTCCGCTCCGTCGCCACGGCTGCCGCTCGCCTCATCAAGGAGGGCGTCGATCCGCGTCCCGAGATTATGGTCCCGCTCGTTTCCATTACGGCCGAGCATGTTCAGACCCGCGAGGTTATCGAGCGCGTGATCGCCGAGGTTTCCGACGAAGAGGGCGTCGAGCTCAATATTCCCGTGGGCACGATGCTCGAGCTGCCGCGCGCCTGCATGGTCGCTGATGAGATCGCCCATCACGCAGACTTCTTCTGCTTTGGCACCAACGACCTCACCCAGACGACCTTCGGTTTCTCGCGTGATGACGCCGAGGCTAAGTTCATCCCGCTGTACATGCATAAGAAGATCTTGAAGGACAATCCCTTCGAGACCATCGACACAGCGGTGCTCGAGCTGGTGCGTATGGCCGTCGAGAAGGGTCGCGCCACCAACCCCGACATGCACTTTGGCGTGTGCGGCGAGCACGGCGGCGACCCCAAGTCCATCAAAGGCCTGTTTAACGTGGCCGACGTGGACTACGTGTCCTGCTCGCCCTACCGCGTGCCCCTCGCACGCCTGGCTGCCGCTCAGGCCAAGCTCGAGGCCAAGCGTTCCGCCTAACGTTTTGGGTTTAGACGCCTAGCGTAGCCCCCTTCATGCCGCCCGTCTCATTCGTGAGGCTGGCGGTTATCATGTGCGGGTTTTGTCTTTTTGTCTGCGTAAAAAATTGTTCTTGCAGCAGAAACCCGCGCGTGTATACTCGAATACGTTTGTTCAACTACGTGCCGGCCAAGGTGGTACGGCACCTCTAGAAGAGTAAGGAATTGCACATGGATTACATCCGCGCAATCGAGCGTCAGCAGATCCGCGAGGACATTCCTCAGGTTCGCGTCGCCGACAACGTCAAGGTTCACTACCGCATTAAGGAAGGCGACCGCGAGCGCATCCAGGTCTTCCAGGGCGACGTCATCCGCATGGCCGGCGCCGGTGCCCGCGAGACCTTCACCGTCCGCAAGATGTCCTTCGGTGTCGGTGTTGAGCGTACCTTCCCGCTTCACAGCCCCAAGATCGCCAAGCTCGAGGTCGTTCGTCATGGTCGCGTCCGTCGCGCCAAGCTGTACTACCTCCGCGACAAGGTGGGCAAGGCTGCTCGCATCCCCGAGAAGCGCTAAGAAGATCGCAGCGTCTGTCCACTCGTTTGGACGTAAGGGTCACCTTCGGGTGGCCCTTCTTTTTATCCGATTTGCATGCAAGGAGGGCCTGGTATGGCCAATATGACGAGCTCGGTTTCGGCATCGCAAGTTGCTGGCGAGCTGGCGAGCGCTACGTTTGAGGAGATTCCCGCCCTCGTGGAGCATTATCGCGAGGATCCGCGCCAGCAGGTGATCAAGGCTTGCGAACGCGCCCTCAAACGCCATGCCAAAGAGCTTGCCGAGCGCGAGCGCGTCAATGACATGTACGAGCTTATGCATGAGCTTGGCGGCGATGGGGTGGTCGTTGGTGTCGACGAGGTGGGTCGCGGATCGGTGGCCGGTCCTTTGACGGTATGCGCTGTCTGCCTTCCTATGGAGCCGCGCGTCTGGGGCATCAACGATTCCAAAAAGCTCACGCCGGCGCGCCGCGAGTTGCTCTCAGTGAAGATTGCCGAGGTGGCGACGGCGATCGGTTTTTGCCATATCGCGCCTAAGGATATCGATGAGATGGGCATGGCCCGTGCTATCCGTACCGCCGTTGCAGGCGCCGTGGCCGATACAGGGCTCGAGCCCGATTGCGTGCTTATGGATGGCAACCCCTTGGGCGCCGTTCCTAACGAGCGCGATGTGGTGAAGGGCGATGCCAAGATCGCCTGCATCGCCGCGGCGTCCATCATGGCCAAGGTCACGCGTGACGAGATGATGGTCGAGTACGACGCCGAGTACCCCGAGTACCATCTGGCCGAGTCGAAGGGCTATGCAAGCCCCGAGCATATCGAGGCCATTCGCAAACATGGACTTTGTCCGCTGCACCGCGTGAGCTTTTGCGGAAACTTTCTGCAGACTGAGCGCCTTTTCTAGGCCAATTGTGGAGACAGGGACCTCTGGGGTTTTATAAACCTGCTGGTAGCGGGCCGTATGCAACACCATTGCTGCGTACGGCCCGTTTTTTGACGGCATTTGGTCAGCTTTTGGTTTGCTTCCTGTACTTACCCGCATGAAAGGTGCCCTCATCATCGGGGCAATGCAGTGTGCGGGAAAGGAGACCCCATGAGTGCCGCAAGCAAAAAGAGCAAGACGCAGCAGCTCAAGGAGCGTTGGGAAAACGGCGAGCTCGACTGCGGGGCGATGACGCCCGAGTTTATCAAGGGACTCAGTCCCCGTGAGCTGGGCATGCTGGGCGAGCTGATCACCATCGACTACTTTAACGAGCGCGGCTACACCTTGCTGGAGCAGGGTTATCGTTGCACCGAGGGCGAAGCCGATCTGGTGCTGCTCGATGAGCTTGACGATGTCGTGGTGATGGCCGAGGTCAAGACCAGGCGCGTCGCCCTGGATTGCACCACGCGGGTCTTTCCCGAGGAGGCCGTGGATGCCCAAAAGCAGCGTCGGTATCGCCGTATCGCAAGTTGCTATCTCATGGAGCACTATCCGCTCAAGGCGATCCGCTTCGATGCAGTGGGTGTCACCATTCGCGGCGGGCATATCGCCGAGATCGAGCATCAGTACAACGCGTTCGATTGGCAGGTGTCGTGATGGCGTTCGAGACGTTTGCCGTTCACGCGGCCTGCATCCGCGGTGTCGAGGCGATTCACGTCACGGTCGAGGTCTCGCTTGCCGGCGGCGTTCCGGGCATTCAGATGCTCGGCATCCCGAGTATGGAGGTGATGGAGTCACGTGGTCGTATTCGCTGTGCGATGCGCTCGGCCGGCTTTGAGATCCCGCGCTCGGGCATTACGGTCAATCTGGCGCCCGGCGATATTCGCAAGACCGGTAGCGGCTTTGATCTGCCCATCGCCATCGCGGTTCTAGCGGCCGATGGTCAGATTCCCCGCGACAACCTCGATCGTTGTCTTATCGCCGGCGAGCTCGGCTTGGACGGCACGGTGCTTCCTGTCAAAGGCGAGGTGGCGTTTCAGCTATTGGCTCGCGACATGGGGCTGTCTTTTATCGCCGGCAGGTCCGACCAGCATGTGCCACTCGCGGGCGTGGATTGCGGCTTTATCGACCATCTGTCTCAGCTTGCTCACGGCATGGGCGATGCCGCACGGCCCTACTTGGATTCCGAGGGTGTCGAGGCGACCTTTGAGCCCGAGCTCGACTATGCAGACGTGCTGGGGCAGGAAGTCGCTAAACGCGGCATGGCGCTTGCGGCGGCAGGAGAACTCGGCTTGCTCATGATTGGGTCCCCGGGATCGGGCAAGACGATGCTCGCACGCCGTATGACCGGCATCCTGCCCGAGCTTTCCGTCGAGGATCAACAGGAGGCGCTGTGCATCCATTCGGTTTTGGGCGAGAACATTGATGGCTTGTTGGCGGGGCACCGGCCCTTCCGCAGTCCCCATCACAGTATTTCGACCGCAGGCCTTATCGGCGGCGGACGCCCGGTGCACCCGGGTGAGATCAGCCTTGCTCATGGCGGCGTGCTATTTTTGGACGAGCTTGCCGAGTTTCCCACGGGTGTGCTGCAGACGCTGCGTCAGCCTATCGAACGCGGCTACGTCAGGATCGTACGCGTCGACGGGGCTTTTTCCTTCCCGTCGCGCTTTCAGCTGCTGGCTGCGAGCAATCCCTGCCCCTGCGGCTTTTTGGGCGATCGCGAGGTACCGTGTCGCTGCTCGGCGGCGATGGTCGAGCGCTATCGGTCTAAACTGCGCGGTCCTTTGGCCGACCGTATCGACATGATGATCGATGTGACCCGTCCCGACCCTCAGGTGATTATCGAGGGCGCGGAGGGTATGTCGTCGGCCGAGTTACGTGACTACGTTGTGCGCGGTCGCGCCTTTCGCGCCTGGCGCGAGTCCCGTATGGACGATGCGGATGCCGAGGCCGAGGATGACGAGACACGGTCCATTGACGGCGTCGTTTCGACCTTTGAGCTCGATGATGCGGCGGAGAAGTGTGTGCTCGGTCTGTCCAAACGCACGCATCTCACGGGCCGCGGCATCGTGCGCTTGGTTCGCATTGCGCGCACGATTGCAGACGTCGCCGAGAGCGAGCAAGTGACGCAGGATCACGTGCTCGAGGCGGCGATGTACCAGGGAAGGAGGGACCAATGATGGCCGAGGGGACCTTTGAGCTGCATCCAGGTGATGCGTTGTATCCCGAGACCGTTTTGGAGCTTTCTGATGTACCCCAGACGCTTTATGTGCGCGGCAATCCCGAGGTGCTTTCGACACCCGCGCTCTCCATCATCGGCGCGCGCAAGGCCTCGCCGTATGGTCTTGCCGTGGCAGAGCTTGCGGCAAAGGTGGCGGTTGAGGCGGGAGTGACGGTAGTTTCGGGCGGCGCGGTTGGTTGTGACCAGGCCTCGGGTTGGGCTGCGGTCAACGCCGGCGGCAAACACGTCGTGGTGCTGGGGACGGGCGCCGACGTGGTCTACCCGCGTTCGAGCGCGGGGCTTATTACTCGCACGCTCGATACAGGTGGCGCGGTCGTGTCGATCTCTCCGTGGGGCATGGGTCCGCGCAAGTTCGCCTTTCCGCGCCGCAATCGCGTGATCGCGGCCCTGTCGCAAGCCCTCTTTGTATCCGAGGCGGGTATGCCTTCCGGGACGTTTTCTACAGCTGAGGCTGCTATGGATTTGGGGCGCGAACTTCTTGCCGTGCCGGGGTCGATCCTATCGCCCGAGTCGCGTGGCACGAATTACCTCATTGCGAACGGTGCCTGCTGCATTGTCGACGAGGAGTCCATCGAGATGGCTATCTCTCGCATATACGGCACCCTGCGCTACTCGCGCCCCGATGCTCCCGGCATTGCCGACCTGAATCCAACACAGCAGACCGTGATGCATGCGCTCATCGCCTCTCCGCTCAAGGTCGACGACATCGCGGCGCTCGTCTCACTCGATGCTGTCGGCGTACTCAAACTCTTGGGTTCGCTTGAACTCGAGGGCCTTATCGAGCGCATGATGGATGGAAGGTATGCGCCCTCCAAGTTTGCCCTTCACGCCCAGACGCCCTTCGGTCACAATGGAAAACGTGTCAATTAGAAAGGTGTTTGCAGATGCAGTTCGATCAGGTGACGGTTATCGGTGGCGGTCTGGCGGGTTCGGAATGCGCGATCCAGCTGGCAGACCGCGGTTTTGCCGTAAAGCTGTGCGAGATGCGCCCCCAGGTTAGCTCCCCGGCTCACCATACCGATCACTTGGCAGAGCTCGTCTGCTCCAATTCGTTTAAGTCGACCCGTCCGGATTCCGCGGCTGGTTTGCTGAAGGCCGAGCTTAAGCGCATGGGTTCAGTCCTGCTCGATTGCGCCCATCGCGCGGCTGTTCCCGCCGGCGGTGCCCTGGCGGTCGACCGCGTCAAGTTTTCCGAGCTTGTCGAGGCCGAGGTTGCCGCCCGTCCCAATATCGAGGTCGCGCACGGCGAGGTCACGCAGATTCCCGAGGGCCACGTGGTCATTGCCGCGGGCCCGCTGTGTTCACCGGCGCTGAGCGAAGAGGTCATGAAGCTCGTCGGTGGCGACGCCCTTGCGTTCTTCGATGCCGCGGCGCCGATCGTCGATGCCTCCACGCTCGATATGGACGTGCTGTTTTCGCAGTCGCGCTACGAGGAGCAGGGGAGCGGCGACTATCTCAACGCTCCGCTCAACAAGGAGGAGTACGAGGCCTTTATCGAGGCACTTACCACGGCCGACCGCGTGGTGCTCAAAGACTTTGAGGGCGGCGATCTGTTCCAGGCCTGCCAGCCTGCCGAGGAAGTTGCGCGCACCGGCAAGGACGCCATTCGCTTTGGCGCCATGAAGCCCGTCGGCCTCACCGACCCGCGTACCGGACGTCGCCCCTGGGCGGCGATTCAGCTGCGTGCCGAGAACAAGGAGAAGACCGCCTATAACCTGGTGGGCTTCCAGACCAACTTGACCTTTGGCGAGCAGAAGCGCGTCTTCCATATGGTGCCGGGCCTGGAGAACGCTGAGTTCTTCCGCTACGGTGTCATGCACCGCAATACCTTTGTCGACGCCCCGCACGTGCTCGATGGCACCTTTGCCGTGCCCGGTACCGGCGTGCGCCTGGCCGGTCAGATCACCGGCACCGAGGGGTACATGGAAGCCGTGGCGACCGGTCTGCTCGCGGCGCTCAACACCTATGCCGAGGCTATCGGTGTCGCGGGCGTCGAGTTGCCGCGCGTGGGCGCCCTGGGTGCGCTCGTGGGCTATGCGACCGATCCTGCCACCGTGGGCTATCAGCCTATGCATGTCAACTTTGGCCTGGTGCCGCCACTCGAGGATGGTAAGCGCCGCAGCAAGCGCGACCGCTACCAGGCCTATGCGGACCGTGCGCTCGAGGCCCTCGATGCCTACTTGGCCACGCGTTCCGACTTGTTTGGAGGCGACCGGTCATAGCCTTTGACCTGTACGACACCGTCGACTCGTTTATCGCCTATATCTCACGTGTCGAGGGACTTTCTCCCAACACGGTGACGGCCTACGGCTCGAGGCTGGAGCGCTTTGCTGCCTGGTGCGAGCGCGAGGATATCGATGCTTTCGCTGCCGACGTGCGCACCATTCGCCGCTATCTTGCCGAGCTTTCGCGTGAGCAGGTGGCTCCCCGAACGCTTGCGGCGCATCTGTCGGCTATCCGATCGCTCTATCGATGGATGGCTGCCGAGGGGGTCGTGGAGGGCGATGTGGTCTCGGCAATTTCCTCGCCCAAGCTCCCGCGCGATCTACCCGGTGTGCTGACGACCCAACAGGTGGAGGCACTCCTCAAAGCCCCCGATACCTCAACACCCGCGGGACTGCGCGATGCGGCGATGCTCGAGTTGCTCTATGCCTCGGGTGCCCGCATCTCAGAGCTTGCGGCGCTCAATGTGGAATCCATCTCATGGTCCGAGCGCACGCTGCGCCTGTGGGGCAAGGGGAGCAAAGAACGTATCGTCCCCCTGTATCGTCGTGCGCTCGAGGTGACTCGTTTCTATATTGAGGAGGGGAGGCCGGTGTTGCTCGCTCAGGCAAAGCGCCGTGACCCCGCCACCGGGCCGCATCCGCTGCTTATATCGGTGCGCGGCAATCGCATGAGTGCCGCCATGCTCAGGCGGCGGTTCCATACGCTGGCGACGCTCGCCGGCATTCCGGCCGACATCGCCCCGCATGCGATGCGCCATACCTTTGCGACCGACTTGCTCGAGGGCGGTGCGGATCTGCGCTCGGTTCAAGAGCTGCTGGGCCATGCGAGCCTGTCCACGACGCAGATTTACACACATCTCACACCCGATCGGCTCAAACGTGCCGTGGCTCAAGCCCATCCCCGCGGCGAATAGTGGCTGGTCCGTCCCGCGCCGCACCGAGGTGTGTGGTTTTGATTGCGGGTTGGCAGGAAGAAGCATTCCTGCTATCATTCATCGGGTTGCTTCACGGCAACATGTTTTTATCACGCACGCGCGGCTACTTCATACCGTGGTGCCCGGGCTTTGGTAGCACATGTCCGGGTTGGTTTTGGAGGATGACCCCGCGCGGAGGCAAACCACAGGAGGTTTAACATGGCTACCAAGATTAATATCCGCATCCTGCTCGAGGCCGGCTGCCACTTCGGTCACCAGACCCGTCGCTGGAACCCCAAGATGAAGCCGTTCATCTTCGGTGAGCGCAACGGCATCTATATCCTTGACCTCAAGCAGACCATCCTCGACGCCGACCAGGCCTACACCTTCGTCAAGAACGTCGCCAAGGGTGGCAACGTGCTGTTCGTCGGCACCAAGAAGCAGGCTCAGGAGGCCGTCAAGAACGCTGCTGAGCGCGCCAACATGCCTTACATCAACCAGCGTTGGCTCGGCGGTATGCTGACCAACTTCGTCACCATCCGCTCCCGCATCAACCGCATGGAGGAGCTCGAGGCTATGGTCGAGGACGGCCGCATGGCTGTTCTGCCCAAGAAGGAGCAGGCTGTTCTCGGCAAGGAGCTCACTAAGCTCCAGACCAACCTCGGTGGCGCCCGCGACATGAAGGGTCTGCCCCAGGCTCTCTTCGTCATCGACACCAAGCGCGAGGAGAACGCCATCAAGGAGGCCCAGCGCCTGAACATCCCCGTCGTCGCCCTGATCGACACCAACTCCGATCCCGACGAGGTCGAGTACGGCATCCCCTGCAACGATGACGCTATCTCCGCTGTCACCCTTATGTGCGAGCTCATGGCTGACGCCTGCCTCGCTGGCTCCGGCAAGGAGCAGGTCTCCGAGGCCGAGATGGCCGCTGAGCCCAAGGCCGAGTAAATCAGTCTTAGTTAATTCTTTTTCATCTCTTTGAAAGGAACCACAATGGCCCAGATTACCGCCGCTATGGTTAAGCAGCTCCGCGAGATGACCGACTCCCCGATGATGGAGTGCAAGAAGGCTCTCGTCGAGGCTGACGGCGACATGGACGCCGCTGTCGACGTTCTGCGTAAGAACGGCCTTGCCAAGGCTGCCAAGAAGGCTGGCCGTGAGACCAACGAGGGCGCTGTCGCCGCGTTCGTCTCCGAGGATGGCAAGACCGGCGCTCTGCTCGAGCTCTCCTGCGAGACCGACTTCGTTGGCTCCAACGCCAAGTTCACCGGCTTTGCTTCCAAGGTCGCTGAAGTTGTCGCTACCACCGAGCCTGCTGACGTCGACGCTCTGCTCGAGAAGCCGATGGGCGAGGAGACCGTTTCCTCCGAGCTCACCGAGATGATTCACATCATGGGCGAGAACATGAAGATCTCCCGCTTCGCTGCTCGCAAGGCTGAGAACGGCGCGCTCGCTTCTTACATCCACATGGGTGGTAAGATCGGCGTCCTCGTCGAGTTCGCCTTCGAGAAGGCCGAGACCGCTCAGGCTGAGTCCTTCAAGACCTTCGCTCACGACGTTGCCCTTCAGGTTGCCGCCGTCGCCCCGATCTGTGCTACCCGCGATCAGGTTCCGGCCGAGACCGTCGAGCACGAGAAGCAGATCTACATGGCTCAGGCTGCCGAGTCCGGTAAGCCCGAGGCTATCCAGGAGAAGATGGCTGTCGGCCGTCTGGAGAAGTTCTACAAGCAGTCCGTGCTCACCGAGCAGGAGTTCATCAAGGACAGCTCCCTCACTATCAAGAAGTACGCTGAGCAGGTCTCCAAGGAGCTCGGCGACACCATTACCGTCGTTGCCTTTGACCGTCTGGTCCGTGGCGAGTAAATAAGCTCTTGTAGCTGGTAATGAGCAGGCTGTGGGTTTTACTCACAGCCTGCTTTTTCATGGCTCTTATCAGAGCCTTTGATATCATATTGAAAGTCTAATTAAAGGAGGATCGCTTTGTCCGACATCCGATATAAACGCGTGCTTCTTAAGCTTTCCGGCGAAGCACTGATGGGCGACGGCCAATATGGCATCGACCCCAAGGTTACCGACCATCTTGCCAAGCAGGTCAAGGAGCTGCTCGCCGTTGGCCATGAGGTCGGCGTCGTTGTCGGCGGCGGCAATATTTTCCGCGGCATGGCCGGCGCTGCCGGTGGCATGGAGCGTGCTCAGGCCGACTACATGGGCATGCTGGCAACCGTTATGAACGCGCTCGCCCTGCAGGATGCCTTCGAGCATAACGATGTTCCCTGCCGCGTGATGAGCGCTATCCAGATGAACGAGATCTGCGAGCCCTATATTCGCCGTCGCGCCATCAACCACCTTTCCAAGGGCAACGTCGTTATTTTTGCCGCCGGTTCGGGCAATCCGTACTTTACGACCGACACCGCCGCGGCTCTTCGTGCGTGCGAGATCGGCGCCGAGATTCTGATTAAAGCCACCAAGGTTGACGGCATCTACGACAAGGATCCCGTCAAGTGCGCCGATGCCGTCCGTTTTGACAAGATTACCTATCACGAGGTGCTCGTCCGCGGTCTGCAGGTTATGGATTCCACGGCTACGGCACTGTGCCAGGATAACCGTATGCCGATTTTGGTCCTCAACATCGATGGCGAGGACACCGTCAAGCGCGCGCTTTCGGGTGAGCCCGTCGGCACGCTCGTCTATCAGGAGGATTAAGCATGGCAGAGAACATCACCGCCCATATGGACAAGTCGCTCGAGTCCCTCAAGCATAACTTCTCCAAGGTCCGTACCGGCCGCGCCAATGCCAACATTCTGTCCGACATCACCGTCGATTATTACGGTGTTCCCACGCCGGTCACGCAGGTTGCCGCCGTCAAGACCCCCGAGGCCCACATGCTGCTCATCGAGCCGTGGGACAAGGCACTCATCAATGCTATCGTCAAGGCCATCGGCGCTTCCGATCTGGGTATTACCCCCAACTCCGATGGCACCGTCGTTCGTCTTCCGTTCCCGGCTCCCACTGAGGAGCGCCGTCGCGAGCTCGTCAAGGAGTGCCGCGAGTACGCCGAGCAGGCCAAGGTGTCTATCCGTAACATCCGTCGCGACTTCAACAACAAGCTCGAGCGCGATGAGGAGCTCACCGAGGACGATGTCCGTCGCGAGCAGGCCAAGGTCCAGAAGCACACTGATGAGTATGTCGCCAAGGTCGAGGAGCTTCTGAAGGAAAAAGAAGCCGAGGTCATGGAGATCTAAGGTGCAATACGACGAGCATAAACTGGTCGAGTACTTTGCCGACGCCCCTGCGGGCGTCGGTTTTTCCGACCTTGACCTCAATAACATTCCGCACCATATCTCGTGCATTATGGACGGCAACGGTCGTTGGGCCACATCACGCGGTCTTGCACGCACCGAGGGCCACAAGGCGGGTATCGTCTCCCTTCGCGAGATTATTACCGCCTGCGTGCGTCTGGGCGTCGACGTGCTTTCTGCCTATGCGTTTTCGACCGAAAACTGGAATCGCCCTCAGCACGAAGTCAACGTTCTGATGCATCTGTTTGCCAAGACGTTCATCGACGAGCTGCCGCTTCTGAAGCGCGAAAACGTGCGCGTTGTCTTTTTGGGTGACATTTCCGCGCTGCCCAAGAAGACCCGCGACGTTTTTGAACGCGGTCTTGCCGAGTGCGCCAATCACACCGGCATGACGCTGGCGCTTGCCGTCAACTACGGCGCGCGTGCCGAGATTACCCGCGCTGTCCGTCAGATCGCACTCGACGCTGCCGCCGGTAAGATCGATCCTGGCGCAATTGATGACGACATGGTGGCTTCCCACCTCTATACCGCCGGCCTTCCCGATCCTGAGCTTGTGATTCGCACTTCTGGTGAGCTGCGCCTTTCGAACTATCTGCTGTGGCAGGTGGCTTATTCCGAATTCTACGTCACCGATACCTATTGGCCCGACTTTGATCGTTGGGGCCTTGTCGACGCCATTTTGGCCTATCAGGGCCGTGACCGTAGGTTTGGTGGACTGAGCAAGACCGAGGAGGCTTAATCGTGTCCGATCGTCCCAAGGCATCTGCTCCCAAGACGCCTGCGCGCAAAGCTGCCACTGCGGGAACGCCTGCAGTGAAGAGCGGCACCGGTTCTTGGCTGGCGGGCTTTATTACCCGTGCCGCCGCCGGTATCGTCTACGCCGTTGTCTTTATCCTGTGCCTGGTTTTGGGTATCGTGCCCACGGCCATCTTTGTTTCCGTCATGAGCGGTCTGTGCTGCTATGAGTTTTTCCGTATGACGAGGCTCGATGGCAAGATGGCTAACGAGCGCATGGGTATCGCTGCCGCCGTACTCTTTCCGCTGTCGGCGTTGGGCGATTCGATGTTGCTGAATGCCCTGCTTTTTGCCCTGATGCTCGCTGTGGGCATTTGGTATGTCTGGTCGCCGCGTACCCGCATCTCTGATGTGGCCGTGACGCTCATGGGTCCCATCTACACTGGCTTTATGCTGTCGGCTATCGTGCTGCTGCGCGATGCCGTGCCCGGTTTTGCCGGCGCCCTGCTTTCGGTGGGCGTTTGTGCGTCCCTTTGGGTCTCCGATTCGTTTGCCTACATCGTGGGCAGCCGTATCGGTAAACACAAGATGGTCCCCAAGATCTCTCCCAAAAAGAGCTGGGAGGGGTTTGTTGGCGGCATTCTTGGCTCGGTTTTGATTTGGCTCATCCTGTGGGCGACGCACTTCTACAAGCTCAGCCTGCCCTATGCGCTGCTGTGCGGCGTGGTCGTGTCCGTCCTGGGCGTTATCGGCGACCTCATCGAGTCGCGCATCAAGCGCGGTGTGGGCGTCAAGGATTCCGGCAACCTTATCCCGGGCCATGGCGGCATGCTCGATCGTAGCGATTCGCTTATCTTTGGCTGCATTACCGCGCAGCTGCTTTTGATGATCGGAGGCGTGCTGTAATGTCCTTCCAGACGACGTATGGCCCCGATGGACGTCTCCGTGTTGCCATCCTGGGTTGTACGGGCTCTATCGGCACCCAGGCGCTCGATGTGTGCCGCCAGCATGCCGATCGCCTGCAGGTGACGGCGCTGTCCGTTAACTCCAGTACCTCCGAGCTCGTTGCCGCTGCCCGCGAGTTCTCGGTTCCGGCGGTTGCCGTGGCCGATGTCGCTCATGGCGATGACGCCGTGCTGCAGGAGTTGCCCGAGGGAACGAAGCTCGGCGTTGGCGCGCAGGCGGTTTGCGAGCTCGCGTGTCGCGACGATGTCGACTGCGTACTCGTCGCTATTGTGGGCGCCGCCGGTCTCGAGGCGAGCCATGCGGCCTTGACCTCGAATAAGCGTCTTGCCCTTGCCAACAAGGAGTCCCTCGTCGTCGGCGGCGACTTGCTTATGCCGTTGGCGCAACCGGGCCAGCTTATTCCAGTCGACTCTGAGCACTCCGCCATCTACCAGTGCTATCTGGGGGAGAACCCACGCGAGGCTCATTGTATTTGGCTCACCTGCTCGGGCGGTCCGTTCTTTGGCCGCACCCGCGACGAGCTCAATCGCGTGACGCGTGCCGATGCCCTCGCACATCCCACGTGGGCCATGGGCGCCAAGATCACCATCGACTCCGCCACCCTCATGAACAAGGGCCTGGAGCGCATTGAGGCCATGCATCTGTTTAACTGCGACCTCGATTTCATTAACGTGGTCGTGCAGCGTCAGTCCAAGATTCACTCTATGGTCGAGTTTGCCGACGGCTCCGTGATGGCGCATCTCGGTGCTTCCGACATGCGTATTCCCATCCAGTTCGCGTTCTCGTATCCCGAGCGTTGGGATACCCCGGCGCCTCGTATCGATTTCCGCGAGCTGGGGCAGCTCACGTTTGATGCTGCCGACATGGATACCTTCCGCTGTCTGGCACTGGCCGAGCGTGCCGGCAAGACGGGTGGCACCATGCCGTGCGTGCTCAATGCCGCCAACGAGGTCGCCGTCGATGCCTTCCTGCACGATGGCTGCAGCTTTACCGATATCGATCGCATTGTGGAATCCTGCATGGATGCCCACGATATGCAGGCGGTCGATTCGTTTGAGCAGCTTCGCGACATCGATGCGTGGGCGCGTGAAAAGGCTGCGCAGGTACTCGCCGCAACCCGTTCCTAACCCATAAGGATTGCTTTTTCGTTTTATGGATACTGTTCTGAGCGCTCTCTCATCGGTCTTTTGGGGCCTGCTGATGCTTTCCGTCCTCGTGTTTTTGCACGAGGGCGGCCACTTTTTGGCGGCGCGTGCCTGCGGCGTCCGTGTGACCGAGTTCTTTTTGGGCCTGCCGTGCCGCTTTGACATCCATTACACGTCGCGTCGCATTGGAACCAAGTTTGGCGTGACCCCGCTGCTGCTGGGTGGCTACGCTGCCATCTGCGGTATGGATCCGACCGATGTCTCCTGCGCCGATCGCGTGCTCGCGGCTATCTACCGTCATGGTCGCGTGACCGTGGCCGACCTTGCTGTCGAGCTCGAGCTTTCCGAGGAGGATGTGCTCGAGGCTTGTGCTCTGTTGCTGGGCTGGGGCTCCATCGCTCCCTGGTATGAGGAAGGGGAGAAACCCTCGCCGAGCTACTATCCCACCAAGTATCAGACGCTGCCGCGAGACGCGGCGGGACGGCCGCCGGTTTGATCGAGAGCATGCGACTGCCGAGGGCGATGTGTGGGAGCTGCCGTGCGGCGAGGCTGATTTCTTGGCGCAAGAGCGCTCGCACACTTATCTTGGCCAGGGCTTTCTCAAGCGCGCCTTTATGCTGCTCGCGGGCATTCTCGTCAATATCCTGACGGGTTTTTTGCTGCTTATGAGCATCTATTCCATTGCGGGCGTCACCGTGCCGATCGATACCAACGTGATCGGTCAGGTTGACGAGGGGTCTATTGCCGCCAAGGCGGGTATCGAGGCTGGTGATGCGATCCTTTCGGTTGACGGTGTATCGTGCTCCACATGGATGAACGTTTACGATGCCATCGGCAAGGCCGCCGGTAAGGACGATATCGCCATCGAGTACGAGCGTGACGGCAAGCAGCATTCGACCACGGTTGCGCTCAAAGAGGACGAGCGCCTAGGTGTGTATGCCTCTACGCAGGTAGTCCGTTTGGACCCCATCACCTCGGCGCGTCTGTCATTCTCCTATGTTGTGCAGACCGCGGAGGGCGTGATGCGCCTGCTCCAGCCGCAGCATACGATGGAGATTCTCGATCAGTCTTCTTCGATCGTGGGTATTAGCGTTATGTCCTCACAGGCTGCTGCTGCCGGTCCTGCCACATTCCTTTCGTTTGCCGCCCTCATTTCGTTCTCGCTTGGCTTTATGAACCTGCTGCCCATCCCACCACTCGATGGCGGCAAGCTGGTCATCGAGATCATTCAAAAGATTGCGGGCCGCGAGCTACCTCTCAAGGTCCAGACGATTGTGAGCTATGTGGGCATCGCGCTCTTTGCGCTGCTGTTTGTCTATATGCTTCGTTCCGACATCCTTCGATTTATTCTGTAGGGGAGTGTTTGGATTGTCTTTATCCCATCCTTTGTCTCGCGAGTTGACGCGCCCCGTGCATGTGGGCGGTGTGCAGATCGGTGGCGGCGCGCCGGTGGTGGTCCAATCCATGACCTGCACCGATACCGCTGATGCCCAGGCAACGCTTGCGCAAGTGTGCGCGTTGGCGCAGGCTGGCTGCGATATCGTGCGTGTGAGCGTGCCCACCGAGGCCGCGCTTGAGGGTTTCCGCACCATCTGTGCCGAGTCTCCGGTGCCAATCGTTGCCGATATCCACTTTAACCACAAGCTGGCCATTGGCGCTGTGGAGGCCGGTGCCGCCAAGCTCCGCATCAATCCCGGTAATATCGGCGATTGGGCCAAGGTCGATGCTGTCATCGATGCCGCGGGTGCTGCGGGCTGCGCAATTCGCATCGGTGTCAACGCTGGTTCGCTTGAGCAGGATATCGCCGAGCGCGACGACCTCACGCAGCCCGAAAAGCTCGTGATGTCGAGCGAGCGCTTCGTCAAGCACTTTGAGGACCGTGGTTTTACGAACATTGTGCTTTCGGCCAAGGCCCATAGCGTGCAAACGACGCTTGATACCTATCGAGCCCTGTCGCGTGAGATTCCCCACGTTCCGCTTCACCTGGGCGTGACGGAGGCGGGGACCAAGCTCCAGGGCACCATCAAGAGCTCTGTAGGCTTGGGTATCTTGCTTTCCGAAGGCATTGGCGACACCATGCGTGTGTCGCTCACAGCCGATCCGGTTGAGGAGCCGCCGGTTGCCTGGGGTATTCTGCAGTCGTTGGGCCTGCGTCGCCGTGGCCCCGAGATTGTCTCGTGCCCCACGTGCGCCCGCTGCCAGGTTAACCTTATTCCCATTGCCGAGGAAGTAACCGAGCGGCTTAAGAACTATACCGCGCCGCTTTCGATTGCCGTTATGGGATGTGCCGTTAATGGCCCCGGCGAGGCTTCTGATGCCGACCTGGGCGTTGCTTGCGGACGTGGTCAGGCCTTGCTCTTTTCGCATGGCCAGATCATTGGTAAAGTAGCTGAGGACCAAATTGTCGACGCGCTTATGGCAGAGGTCGACAAGCTTATTGAGGAGAAATAAATGACCCGAGCAATGTATATGTCTAAGCTCTATGCGCCGACGCTTAAAGAGGATCCGGCGGACGCTGAGCTCGCCAGTCACCGCCTGCTGCTCCGTGCCGGCATGATCCGCAAGGAGGCCGCCGGCCTGTATTCCTACCTGCCGCTTGCCTGGCGCTCGATCCGTAAGATCGAGAACATCGTGCGCGACGAGATGGACGCTGCCGGCGCCCAGGAGCTTATGATGCCTATCATGGTCGACGCCGAGTTGTGGCGCGAGTCCGGCCGCATCGACGCCTATGGCAAGGAGCTTGTGCGCTTTGACGACCGTCATGGTCGCGAGTTCGTCCTGGGCCCCACGCACGAGGAGACCGTCACGGCCCTGGTGCGCAACGAGCTACGCTCCTATAAGCAGCTGCCCGTCAACCTGTATCACATTCAGGACAAGTTCCGCGACGAGTTCCGTCCCCGCTTTGGCCTGATGCGCGGCCGCGAGTTCATCATGAAGGACGCCTACAGCTTCTCCGCCACGCAGGAGAGCCTGCAGGAGGAGTACGACAAGATGAAGCAGGCGTACGCCAATATCTGCGAGCGCTGCTACATCAAGGCTCTGCCCGTCGTCGCCGATTCTGGCGAGATCGGTGGCGATACCTCCGTCGAGTACATGGCTTTGGCTGACGCCGGCGAGGCTTCGCTCGTCTACTGCGACGATTGCGGCTTCGCTGCCGATGACGAGGCTGCAAGCACCAAGGTCGTCGTGACCGAGGGTCCCGGTGACGGTACGCTCACCAAGGTTGAGACTCCGGGCATGGGCACCATTGAGGCTGTTGCTAAGTTCTTTGGGTTCCCCGAGAACGGCACGCGCAAGTCGCTGGCACTCATCGACGCCGAGGGCAAGCCGGTCGTGGCCATTGTTCCGGGCGATCACGAGCTCAACGATTGCAAGGCCGAGCACGTCTTTGGCAAGGGCTATCGCATGATGACCGACGAGGAGCTTCAGGCGAACGGTCTGCACAAGGGCTTTATCGGACCGGTTAACCTGCCCGATGGCATTCGTCTGGTCTGCGACGAGAGCCTGCGCGAGTCCAAACAGTGGGCCTGCGGTGCCAACGAGGTCGATTATCACTTTACCGGTGCCTGCCCCGAGCGCGACTTTACCGTCGATGAGTGGGCCGATCTGGTCACCGTTGTCGCCGGCGACCCCTGCCCGCACTGCGGCAAGCCGCTCTCCGCTGCCCGCGGCATCGAGGTTTCTCAGGTCTTCCAGCTGGGCACCAAGTACTCCGAGGCCATGGGTGCCACCTTTATGGATGAGGACGGCAAGGAGAAGCCGCTCATCATGGGTTGCTACGGCGTGGGCGTGTCCCGCTCGCTTGCTGCCGTCGTGGAGCAGCACAACGACGAGCACGGTATCGTCTGGCCGGTCTCCGTTGCCCCGTACGAGGTCGCGGTGATTCCGCTCGATCCCAAGAAGGAGGAGTGCGCTAACGTTTGCGACCAAATCGTCGAGGGCCTGTGCGCCGAGGGTATCGAGGTTGTCGTCGATGACCGTGACGAGCGTCCCGGCTTTAAGTTTGCCGATAACGACCTCATGGGCTTCCCGTATCAGGTCGTTCTGGGTAAGCGTGGCCTTAAGAATGGCACCGTTGAGCTCAAGGACCGTGCCACGGGTGAGCGCGAGGATGTGGCGATCGACGAGGTCGTCGCCAAGGTCGCCGAGCTTGTGAAGGCAGCACGCCGTTAATCGACGATTTCGCTTGTAGTTCGATATACGGGACGGCCCCGCATTTCTCCAGATCGGGGAGATGCGGGGCCGTCCTTTTATCTTGTGGCATCCTCGATATCTAAAAGGAAAACCCCACAGCCCATGCGAGCTGCGGGGTTTTCCTTGTGCCTCCGATGCGAAATAAATCGCTCAGATATTACTGATAATCGACGACGTCGATCCAGTTCTTCAGGAACTCATCGTTCACGTTGCGCTTACGAGCGAGCTCGGAAGCGGCGACGATGCTCGTCCACTGACGCACGACCTGCATGGGCATGTCGGCGCGGTCGCAGTAGAGCTCCAGGTAGGCCTCAGCCTGATCCTTGCTGTTGAGGGCAAAGAGCAGGTAGGTGGTGGCAACGTCGGCAGCAGGGGAGCCCTGGGTAGCGTGTGCCCAGTCGCACACATAGAGCTGGCCGTCGTCGCCGACGATGACGTTGGAGGGGTTGAAGTCGCCGTGGCAGACCTTGAACTCCTTGGTCATGCCGTCCAGACGCTCCTGAAGGTTGTAGCGCGTGGTGGCATTGAGCTGATCAAGGCTGTCGATCATGCGGGCGTACTTGTCGCGCTGACGGTTGAGCAGCGGGGAGGTGTAGCCGTGGATCTCGATCTGGAGGTCGACGAACATCTCGAGGTACTCACCAAAGCGCTGGGGCTCGGCAGTCATCTTCTCGGCAAGGGTGGTGCCCGGAACCTTCTCGGTCACGAGCGCCCAGCCGTTGGCGTTCTCGAGCTGGGAAACCTCGAGCGCCTTGGGGCTGCGGATGCCGCACTCATTGATGCGGGCAAGATTCAAAGCCTCGTTGAACACGTCGGAGACAGGCTTGGTCTCGTTAAAGACCTTGACAATCTTGTCGCCCAGGTCGTAAACGACCTTGTTGCCACGGCGGACGAGCTCGGTCTTGGAATCGGGTAGCAGCATGGTTGCATCCTTTCAACGATGCGATAGAAGCGACGGCGGGGGTGTGTGAAACACCCGTGCACCCCCGCCGTTAAAAACCGTGCTAAAACTAGCAGACGGCGTAGTCCTGAGGCTCGCGGCCGTAGTAGGCGTCCAGGTAGAGCTCCTTGATCTCGCTCATGAGCGGGTAGCGCGGGTTGGCGCCGGTGCACTGGTCGTTGAATGCCTGCTCGGTCATCTCGTCGAGGGTGTCGAGGAAGTACTGCTCGTCAACACCGTAGTCGGCGATGGTCTTCTTGACGCCGATGAAGTCCTTGAGCTCTTCGAGCTTCGTGATGAAGTTCTCGAAGACCTCCTTGTCGTCCTTGCCCTCGATGCCGCAGTACTTGGCCATCTCGGCGTAGTTGTGCAGCGCGTTGGGGTAAGGATACTGGGAGAAGGTACCCATCTTGACGGGAGCCTCGGCGGCGTTGTAGCGCATGACGCGGGTCAGGATGACAGCGTTTGCGAGGCCGTGGGGCAGGTGATGGAAAGCGCCGAGCTTGTGGGCCATGGAGTGGTTGAGGCCCAGGAAGGCGTTGGCGAAGGCCATACCGGCCATGCAGGAGGCGTTGTGCATCTCCTCGCGGGCGTGCGGGTCCTTGGCGCCGTTCGTGAAGCTGGAGGGCAGGTTCTCAAAGACGAGCTTGGCAGCGCGCTCGGAGAGGCCCTTGGTGTAGTCGGAAGCCATGATGGAGACGTAGGACTCGATGGCGTGGGTCATGACGTCGATGCCGGAGGCAGCGGTCAGGCCGCGCGGGGCGGTCATGCAGTTGTCGGCGTCGACGATAGCCATGTTGGGGAGCAGCGCGTAGTCGGCGAGCGGCCACTTGATGCCGGTCTCCTTGTCGGTGATGATGGCGAACGGCGTGCACTCGGAGCCGGTACCCGAAGAGGTCGGGACGGCGACGAAGTAGGCCTTCTTGCCCATCTCGGGGAAGGTGAAGATACGCTTGCGGATGTCCATGAAGTCCATGGCCATGTCCTCAAACTTGCACTCGGGGTGCTCGTACATCATCCACATGATCTTGCCGGCGTCCATAGCGGAGCCACCGCCGACGGCGATGATGACGTCCGGCTCAAAGAGAGCCATCTGCTTGGCGCCGCGACGTGCGCACTGCAGCGACGGATCGGGCTCGACGTCGTAGAAGCAGTCGTGGGCGATACCCATCTCGTCGAGCTTGGCCTCGATGGCGCGGGTGTTGCCATTCTTGAAGAGGAACTGGTCGGTGACGATGAAGGCGCGCTTCTTGCCCATGACGGTACCGAGCTCGTCGAGGGCGACGGGCGTGGAACCCTTCTTGAAGTAGACCTTCTCGGGAGCGCGGAACCACAGCATGTTCTCACGGCGCTCGGCCACAGTCTTAACGTTGATCAAGTGCTTCACCCCAACGTTCTCGGAGACGGAGTTGCCGCCCCAGGAGCCGCAGCCCAGGGTCAGAGACGGCTTCATGCCAAAGTTGTACAGGTCACCGATGCCGCCGTGCGAGGACGGGGTGTTGATGACGATACGGCAGGCCTTCATGACGTGCTCGAACAGGCTGATCTTCTCGGCCTGGGCGGGGTGCACGTACAGAGAGGCAGTGTGGCCCGGGCCACCGGCGAGCACCAGGTGCTCGGCCTTGTCGACGGCCTCCTGGAAGTCCTTGGCGTGGTACATGGCCAGGACCGGGGAGAGCTTCTCGTGGGAGAACTCCTCCTTGGCGGGGTCGGTGGAGGTGACCTCGGCGATCAGGATCTTGCTCTTGGCGGGAACCTCGATGCCGGCGAGCTCGGCGATCTTGGCGGCAGCCATGCCGGGGATGCGGTGATCGAGAGCGCCGTTCTTGAACATGGCGGCACGCAGGGCCTCCATCTCGGCACCCTGCTTGACGAAGTAGCAGCCGCGCTTCTGGAACTCGGCCTTGACCTGGTCATAGATGGTGTCGATGACGGTCACGGACTGCTCGGAAGCGCAGATCATGCCGTTGTCGAAGGTCTTGGAGTGGATGATGGAGTTGACGGCGAGCAGCACGTCGGCGGTGTCGTCGATGACGACCGGGGTGTTACCGGCGCCAACGCCCAGGGCGGGCTTGCCCGAGGAGTAGGCGGCCTTGACCATGCCCGGGCCACCGGTGGCGAGGATGATGTCGACGTCGCGCATGACCATGTTGGTCAGCTCGATGGAGGGGACATCGACCCAGCCGATGATGCCCTCGGGGGCGCCGGCCTTGACGGCGGCGTCAAGCACGAGCTTGGCGGCGGCGATGGTGCACTTTGCGGCTGCCGGGTGCGGGGAGATGATGATGGCGTTGCGGGTCTTCAGGCTGATCAGCGTCTTGAAGATCGCGGTGGAGGTGGGGTTGGTCGTCGGGATGACGGCGCCCACGATGCCGATGGGCTCGGCGATCTTGGTGATGCCGTAAGCCTCGTCGCGCTCCAGAACGCCACAGGTCTTGGTGTTCTTGTAAGCGTTGTAGATGTACTCTGCGGCGTAGTGGTTCTTGATGACCTTGTCCTCAAGAACGCCGCGGCCGGTCTCCTCGATGGCCATCTTCGCCAACGGGATACGCGCCTTGTTGGCGGCCATGGCGGCCTCATAGAAGATCTTGTCGACCTGCTCCTGCGTGTACGTAGCAAAAAGCGCCTGGGCCTCTCGCATCTGAGCGAGCTTAGCCTCAAGCGCCTCTACGTTGTCCACAAT
The DNA here is from genome assembly GCA_902490095.1 of uncultured Collinsella sp. Lineage (GTDB taxonomy): Bacteria > Actinomycetota > Coriobacteriia > Coriobacteriales > Coriobacteriaceae > Collinsella. Next base: position 4,952 of record CABUCQ010000008.1, on the reverse strand, counting down.
TGCGGGAGTAGTGTTTTCCGGTGACTTTTTCACCATTTGTGTCTCCTTGCGATCGGAGATTTACCCTACAAGATGCATGATAGCAAGAAATAAATCGGTGAACGGTCAGATTCCCGTAAAAGACAAACTAAAACGCTTCAATCAAATGAACCGTTTCAACTAAAACTATGCCCAATGCATCGCCCCGTTCATTGTGCATCGCCCCACTCGTTGGGGACAGACTTACATGAGTGCTTTCACTCATTTGGGACAGACATCGTTTTGCCATTTTGCCGTTCTGGGCCTGTTATTGCCGCTTATTGGATATAAATAGGTTGCAGGCTCAGCATTTCGCGTTGCTTCTCTCCTTTTAGGTGTTGCCTGAACAGTTTTGAAAGGAGAGATTATGCCCCGATGCGCCCGCCCCGTTTCGATCACCGGCTATTACCACGTCTTTGACCGCGGCAACTCCAAACAGATTATTTTTGAAGATGACTCCGACCGTTATCGTTTCTTATCGGATATCTCGGACAGGTTTGCGCGCCATGAAGTGGCGGTGTTGGCTTGGTGCCTTATGGACAACCACTTCCATTTGATGATTGATGACCCATTTGACAACCTTTCAAAGGCAATGCAGTGCGCGCTGACGGCATATGCTAAGTATTTCAATGGGAAAACGGGGAGAACGGGACATCTGTTTGACAATCGCTATTCGCGGGTCGCGGTTGAGTCGGACACGCAGGCGGTGCAGCTGCTCGACTATATTCATCTCAATCCCGTGAAAGGTGCGCTTGACTCGCTCGAGGCGTACCGCTGGTCAAGCTATAAGGCGTAGCAGCTGGGCTATGATCCCTTTGACATCTGTGATGCGGCCCCTATGCTCGATATTGTCGGAGGCTCCCGTTGCTATTGCGAGCATCTCGAGGAAGTTGCCGGGCGCATCTGGTCAATGGAGGTTCTTCCACGCCGGCGGATCCCCGATGAGGAGGCCCTTTCCGTTGCGCGCGAAGTTCTGCCGAGCATAGATCCTGCACTGCTCAAAGCCCTGCCACGCCCCGAACGCGATGCGTGTCTGCTGAGGCTCAGGCGGGCGCATCTCACGGTCAAGCAAATTGCCCGTATCACCGGCATCGGCGCTACAAGCGTGACTAAGGCAACTGCAGGCTGGAAGGATGCTGCGTGAGGCAGAGGCCGGAGCCAGTCAGTGCGCCGCATGCGCGCTTCATGTCTGTCCCCAATACGTGAAAGCACTCATGTAAATCTGTCCCCAATGAGTGCAAAAAGGCGCCCTCCGTGGGGGAGGACGCCTTTGGTAAGTTCTATATGAACGCGAGGTCTTTGACCCGGAGAGTCCGAGGTACTTGTTGGTAAGACCTTATTTACGAGCGCGCAACCTTGCCGGACTTGAGGCAGGTGGAGCAAACGTTCATCTTGCGACGGTGACCATCGACGACGACGTAAACGCGCTGGATGTTGGGGCGGAACTTACGGTTGGTGACGCGGTGAGAGTGGCTGATGGAGCGACCGGCAACGGGGTGCTTACCGCAAACTTCGCAAACTTTGGACATAACTGACCCTCCTTGGGCGACAAACGAACATGTCGCGTTAACAAACAAGTCTGAACTATAGCACAGAAGTCGCTCCCTGTGCGTAATCTACACAGAGATATTCCTCTTTTGGCGATAGTGCCCACGCCACGGCCCTGGACGTAGATCCGATTTGCGTGCAGCAGAGGGGATTATGCCAGCTCGAACCGAGGTTTTCAAGCTCGTCCCACAAATATATATAGGTTTATGGAACGATTGGGCCCGTTTACGGATTGCCCGGTATTTATGCTCGCAATTGAGCCCGAGGTTGGCTACACTATGCCTTGACCATTAAAGGGGTACGAGATACCCACATGGAGTCATATAGCTGCCAATCGAGCAGCCCTTCCTGTGGGTGTCTGGTCCGCTTTGAGCGGTCGGGCATCTATTTTTTTGACTGTGTCAGCAGTCAAGACATGTGAGGAAGGAGATCGATGGGCACGACTTCCCCCAAGGCGGTCATCATGGACGAGACCGCCGTCAACCGAGCGATGATCCGCATCGCGCACGAGATCCTCGAGCGCAACGAGGGCTGTGAAGACCTCGCTCTGGTCGGCATCGTCACGCGCGGCGACCTTCTGGCAAAGAAGCTCGCCGAGGCGATCAAGGAGATCGAGGGTGTCGACGTTCCGCTCGGCAGCCTGGACATCAGCTTCTATCGCGATGACTATGCGACCAATTTCGCTCCCGCGATCCACGCTACCAACATTCCCTTCAGCGTCGACGGCAAGCGCGTCGTGCTGGTGGACGACATCCTGTACACGGGTCGTACCATCCGCGCCGCTTTGGACGCCGTCATGGACCTGGGCCGTCCGAGCCGCATCGAGCTGGCAGTTCTCGTTGACCGCGGTCACCGCGAGCTCCCCATCTCGCCGGACTTTGTCGGCAAGAACGTTCCCTCGTCGCACGAGGAGAACGTGCACCTATATATGAAGGAAGTCGACGGCCGCACCGCTGTCGAGATCAACGACGTCGCGCCGGGTTCCCACGTGGGCTCCGCGCCGCTGGGAGGTGAGTAGTACCGTGGCGTTCAACCATAAGCACCTGATCGACATTACCGAGTACTCCGAAGAGGACATCAAGCTCATCCTCGAGACCGCCAAGGCGTTCTCCGAGGTCAACGAGCGTGCCATCAAGAAGGTCCCCACGCTCAAGGGCAAGACCATCGTCAACATGTTCAACGAGCCCTCGACGCGCACCCGCAGCTCCTTCGAGCTCGCCGAGAAGCGCCTTTCGGCCGACAGCCTCAACTTCGGCGGCTCCTCGACCTCCACGGTCAAGGGCGAGAGCCTCGTCGATACCGTCGAGACCCTCAACGCCTACAAGATCGACTGCATCGTCGTGCGCGACAAGCACGCCGGTGCCCCCTACATCGTCACGCAGAACTCGCCCGCGAGCGTCATCTGCGCCGGTGACGGTAAGCACAACCATCCCACGCAGGCCCTGCTGGACCTGTACACCATCTGGGAGCACAAGGGTGACTTCCATGGTCTGAAGGTCGCCGTCGTCGGCGACATCGCCCACTCCCGCGTCTGCGGCTCGCTGATCCCCGCCCTTAAGATCATGGGCTGCGAGACCTACGCCGTCGCCCCCGGCACGCTGCTGCCGCCGGCGCCCGAGGTCCTGGGCTGCGACCACGTGACGAGCGACCTCGATTCCGTCCTGCCCGAGCTGGACGTCGTCTACATGCTGCGCGTGCAGCAGGAGCGCCTCGAGGGTGCCCCGTTCCCCACGATTCGCGAGTACCACAAGCTCTTCGGCCTGACCAAGGACCGCGAGAAGCTCATGAAGCCCGATGCGATCATCTGCCACCCGGGCCCCATCAACCGCGGCGTCGAGTTCGACTCCTATATGGCCGACCACCCGCAACGCTCCGTCATCCTGGAGCAGGTCTACGCCGGTATCTGCGTGCGTATGGCTATCCTGTATCTGCTGCTTGGAGGTGCCGATAATGGCCTTGCTTCTTAAGAATGCCCACGTCGTCGACCCGTCCGTCGAGCTTGACGGTGTCGTTGACGTCCTGATCGACGGCGACAAGATCGCCGAGGTCGGCGAGAACCTTGCCGTCGAGGGAGCCGAGGTCCGCGACCTTTCCGGCAAGTACCTCGTGCCCGGCCTGGTGGACATGCACGTTCACCTGCGTGAGCCCGGCTATGAGGTCAAAGAGGACATCGAGAGCGGTACCCGCGCTGCTGCCAAGGGCGGCTTCACCGGTGTGTGCTCCATGCCCAACACCGACCCCGTTACCGATAACGGTGCAGTCGTGGAGTTCGTCAAGTCCCGCGCTGCCGAGGTCGGTCACTGCCGCGTCTATCCTTCTGGCGCCATGACCCGCGGTCTTAAGGGCGAGGCTATGTCCGAGATGGGCGATATGGTCGCTCACGGCGCCGTCGCCTTCACCGACGACGGTCGCGGCGTGCAGGGTGCGGGCATGCTCCGTCGCTGCATGGACTACGGCAAGATGTTCGGCAAGGTCTTCATGAGCCACTGCCAGGACGAGGACCTGGTCGGTCACGGCCAGATCAATGAGGGCAAGGTCTCGACTCGTCTGGCCCTCGAGGGCTGGCCGGCGGCAGGCGAGGAGCTTCAGATCGCCCGCGATATCGAGATCGCCAAGCTGACCGGTGCCAAGCTGCACATCCAGCACATCTCCACCGCTCACGGCCTGGAGCTCGTGCGTGCCGGTAAGGCCGCTGGCGTTCAGGTCACCTGCGAGGCTACCCCGCACCACATGTTCCTGACCGAGAACGACCTGGACGAGACCTACAACACCTCGCTCAAGGTCAACCCGCCGCTGCGTACCGTCGATGACGCCGAGGCCATCCGCCAGGGCGTCATCGACGGCACGGTCGACGTCATCGTCACCGATCACGCTCCCCACACCCCGTGGGAGAAGGCCCGCGAGTTCGAGCTTGCGCCCTTCGGCATGATCGGCCTCGAGACCTCGCTGGCACTCGTGCTTACCGAGCTGGTCAACACGGGCAAGATGGGCATGGGTCGCATGGTCGAACTCATGGCCATTAAGCCGCGCGAGATCCTGGGTCTGGACCAGGTCCAGGTCAAGGCAGGATCTGTCGCCGACCTGACCGTCTTTGATCCTTCCGCAACCTGGACGGTCGGCGAGGACGGCTACGAGTCGCGCGCCGAGAACTCCGGTTTTGCCGGCCGCACGCTCACCGGTCGTGCCACCGATGTATTTGTCGGCGGTAAACAGACGCTTGCCGACGGCTGCATCTGCTAGCATAGCCTTATCGCTTTTGTGCGCGGCGCCCTTGCGGTGCCGCGCTTTCTGTTCGCCTGAACCATGCAACCGCATGGGGGATTGGAGCGTCTATGCCCACACCTTCCACTGCACGCATGCACGACTTCGAGGTCGTCTCGAACCAG
>CABUCQ010000007.1 GCA_902490095.1 uncultured Collinsella sp. | reverse complement strand
GAGCGTCTCGCTCGCGGCCGAGTGGGTGGACGTCGGCGGCACCCAATACAACGCCGGCACCGCGGCGGGCGACGCCGCCGGCACCTGGAGCTGGGACGGCGCCGACGACATGAAGCTCAACGGCTATAACGGCGGCGCGATCGAGGCAGCGGGCAAGCTCAACGTGAGCTACGAGGGCAACAACACCGTCACTAACGACAACGGCCGCGGCATCAAGGTTAAGGATGGCGCGAACGAGAACGCCGAGCTTAATATTCAGGGCGACGCGTCCAGCACGCTCAACGTGACATCTTCTCGTGACGCCATCACTTCCGTCGGCAACATCAACATCGACGGCGCTGGCACTGTCAACGCCACGAGCACCGAGCACGATGCCATCGATGCCGGGGGCGATGTCACCATCAAGGGCTCGGGAAACGTTAACGCCACGGGCGATTCGGATGGCATCAGGGCCGACGGCAACATCACGATCGACAACAGCGGAACCGTCACCGCCAAGGCCACCGAGGATCAGGGTATCGATGCTAACGAGAACCTCATCATAAAGGGCGGCGGCAAGGTAGAGGCAAGCTCTATCAAAGACAATGCGATTTGGGCCGACGGCAACATCGAGATCTCGGGTGGCAGCCAGGTCAAGGCAAGCTCCGAGGAAGACGCCGCCATCGACGGTAAAAACAGCCTCACGGTCACGAACGCTTCCCTCAACGCAAGTGGCGTTGGGTATGGCATCTATGTCTACAAGGGCATCACGCTCGATGGCGCGACCGTGACGGTCCGCGCAAGCTCAGATGGCGGGGAAGCCAGCGCACTCTTCACCGATGAGGACAACATCGTCATCAAGAACGGCTCGACTGTGGATGCGCTCGCAGAAGGCAGGTTCTCGGTTGCAATCTCCACCAGTAATTTCTACTCCGACGAAGCGGGTGGCCATATCTACATCAGCGACTCCGTTGTCAAGGCCATAGCCCGCTATGCCGAGACCGGCGGCGACGGCCCCGACCACTACAGTGGAGACCAAAACGACGAAATCATCCCTGAGTCCGAGGGCCTGAACATCGGCATCTTCGCGCAGACCGAGAAGGGCATCACGCCCGCGACCATCTCGATCGTCCGCAGCAAGGTCACGGCCGAGGGAGACACGGCGGCTATCTTCGCCCTTGCCATGAGCGCGGACGGCAAGGCGATCGGCACCATCGAAATCAAGGACGCCATCATCCAGACGCCTGCAGGCGGCAAAGTCATTGACTATCGCAACAAGGAAGAGCTCAGCGACGGCATCGTCTACGAGGCGGGGCAGACCATTGGCACGGGCGATGCCACGATTGACTCCCCCTATGACGCCGCTGTCGCCAAGAGCACGGTCATCGTGCCTCCCGAGGAGACCAAGCCCGAGGAAAAGCACGGCAAGACCAAGCCCGAGGGTTCCAAGTCCGAGGGCACGAAGACAACCAAGACCGTTGCAGTTGCAGCCAAGGGAGCCAAGACCGTCGGCAAGCTCGCGGCAACCGGCGACACCTCGAACGCAGCCATCGTGGCAGCCGCCCTTGCGGGAACAGCCGCCATCGCCGCAGGCGCCCTGGCGAGTCGCAAACGTTCGTAAACACTTTTTCGCACAGGACGGGTGGATCGCAGCCCTTGCCTTCCCCGTCTACTTCTTCGTAGCGTAAGGGCAAGGCTGCAAAAGCTGAACAATAAAGCGCGGAGTCGCCATGCGGCCCCGCGCTTTTCTTTTAGCGTCGGTCCCTGCGCCGGCGTGCGGCCTATTTCTCCCCCATTTTGGCCATTTTGCCCTCCAAACGGCACTACCGCCGGCAACATCCAGCAGATACGCTGAACCTAGCCGTATAGGCCCTATGAGAACGGGAGCAACCATGGCAGCCTTGTTCACGACCCCCAAACGCAATGACACTACCGCCGGAACCCATGTTGCCGAACCCGACGTTCGCCGTCGCATAGGACTCGCGCACGGCAGCTGGCGCCGCGTGACGCGCCGCATCGTCGTAGGCGCCGTGTGCGCGCTCACGGTGAGCTCGCTGCTCATGCCGAGCGTCTCGCTCGCGGCGGAATGGGTCAAGGTCGGCGAAACCAAATACAACGCCGGCACTGCGGCGGGCGACGAGACCGGCACCTGGTCGTGGGACGGCGCCGACGACTTGAAGCTCAACAACTATAACGGCGGCGAGATCCAGGCCGCAGGCAAGCTCAACGTGAATTACTCGGGAAACAACATCGTCACTGCCGACTGGATCGAAGGCATCAAGGCTTCTCATGGCAAGAATGGGAACGCCGAGCTCAATATCCAAGGCGACGCGGGCAACACGCTCAGCGTGACATCTACTGAGGACGCTATCCTCTCCACGGGTAATATCAACATCGACGGAGTCGGATCCGTCAACGCCACGAGCGCTGGGTTTGATGCCATCGACGCCGAGGGCGATCTCGCTATCAAAGGTTCGGGCAACGTCAACGCCACGGGCGTATCGGATGGCATCAGGGCAAACGGCAATATCACGATTGACGACAGCGGGGCCGTCACCGCCAGGGCTACCAAGGACAAGGGTATCGGAACCGACAAGAACCTCACCATCAAGGGTGGCGGCACAGTCGAGGCAAGCTCAGCCGATGGTGAGGCCATTTGGAGCGGCGGCAACATCAATATCTCGGACGGCAGCCAGGTCAAGGCGAGCTCCGAGAAAGACGCCGCCGTCGAGGCCAAGGGCAGCCTCGCAGCCACAAACGCCTCCCTCAACGTAAACGGTGTTGAATATGGCGTCTATGCCCACAAGGGCATCACCCTCGATCATGCAAACGTGACGGTCCGTGCAAGTAAAGGCAGATACGGTGGCGCCAACGCCCTCTTCACCTACCAGGACGACATCGTCGTCAAGAATGGCTCCACCGTGGACGCGTTTGCGGAAGGCGAGGTTTCGGCTGCATTCTCCACCAGAAACGATCGACCCAACGAGAAGGGCGGCCACATCTACATCAGCGACTCCGTTGTCAAGGCCATAGCCCGCTATGTCGAGAACGGCGACGGCCCCATCCCCTACAGCGAAAACCAAGATGGCGAGACGAGGCGCGAACCCCAAGGCGAGAACATCGGCATCATCGCCCAGACCAGCGAGGGCGTCACACCCGCAGTCATCTCGATCATCCGCAGCAAGGTAACGGCCGAAGGAGATACAGCGGCAATCTTTGCCCGTGCCATGAGCGCTGACGGCAAGACAATCGGCACCATCAAGATTGAGAACGCCGCCATCCAGACGCCCGAAGGCGGCAAGGTCATTGACTATCGCAAGCTCCGTGACGGCATCTACGAGGCAGGCCAAGCCATCGGCACGGGCGACTCCACGGTCGACTCCCTCTATATCAAAGCAGTCGCCAAAAGTACGACCATCGCACCTCCCGAGGTAGCCAAGCCGGAAGACCCCAAGCCCGACGAGACCAAGCCCGCAGAAAGCAAGCCCGCGGAGTCCAAGCAGAACCCCAAGCCTGAGGGCTCAAAGCCGACCAAGGCCGTTGCGGCTTCAACCACGAAAGCCAAGACTACCGGCGTGCTCGCGGCAACCGGCGACACCTCGGGTGCGGCCATCGTGGCAACCGTCCTTGCGGGAACAGCCGCCATCGCCGCAGGCGCCGTGATGAGCCGCAAGCGCTCATAGATGCCTTTGGCCTTTAACGCACGGGACGGCACCCACAGAAGTGCTAGCCCGAGCACCGTTTAACGACGCCATCGCCGAGCTCCCCTCCGGCGGTGGCGTTTTCCGTTTGCGCCCGCGCGGCGCACGCGAATGTTCTTGATGCTGTCCAACCGGTATACGCTGGCGTGCGACAATTGGGGCTGCCGATATCACAACACTGAGAGAAGCCCGTCATGGAAGCGCATCAAAAGCAGATAACCGTTCATTCGGAGCATACGGAAGGCGCGCCCGTCATCTACCTCCCCGTGGTCATGGGCGACGGTAGCGATGTTTATGACCGCTGCCGAGAGCTCGACTGTCCGCCATTCACCCTTGTCGCCATTGGCGGGCTCGATTGGAATCGCGAGTTGAGCCCCTGGGCATGCGACGGGACCGTACGCGATGCCGAGCCTTTCGGCGGCCAAGCCGCCGGTTTTCTTGATGAGCTGCTGAATCAGATAATCCCCCAGGTGGAGTCGTCGCTTCCTCAGCCGCCCACCTGGCGCGGCATTGCCGGCTACTCGCTCGCGGGCCTCTTTTCGCTTTGGGCTCTCTGGCAAACCGATGCCTTTGGCCGTGCGGCGAGCGCATCGGGGTCGCTGTGGTTTCCCGAATTTGTCGACCGTGCCAGTACGACCCCTTTTGCCGGCAGCCCGCAAGCCGTCTATCTATCACTCGGCAAAAAGGAAACCAAGACGCCCAACCGCATGATGCGGCATGTACTCGACGACACACGCGCGATGGAAGCGTTGCTCGTCGAGCGCGGCATCCCAACAACGCTGGAGCTCAACCCCGGCAATCACTTTGCCCAAACCGACTTACGCATGGCCCGCGGCATCCACTGGATACTGACACATTAAAAATGGTGCCCACACGCATATACGCATGGGCACCATATCTTGTTTTAGCTGAACGCAGCTGCTACTCAGCAGCCTCCTCAAGCTCGGAGACATCAAACTCAAAGTCGTTACCCGGCAGGATGGCGTTGAGCACAATGCCCACCAGTGAGCCCACGGCAATGCCGGACAGCGAAATGGTCACGCCGCCCAGCTCCAACACGATGGCGCCGGCGGTGCTGTACGCGATGCCGAGCGAAAGCACGAGCACCAGCGCGGCAACCAGCACGTTGCGGTTGTTCTGGAAATCGACCTGGTTCTCGATGAGGTTGCGGACGCCCACAGCGCTGATCATGCCGTAGAGCACGAGCGACACACCGCCGATCACACACGCCGGCATGGCCGCAATGACAGCCGCGAACTTGGGGCAGAACGAAAGCACGATGGCGCAACACGCGGCAATTCGAATTACGCGCGGGTCGAACACGCGCGTCAGGGCGAGCACGCCGGTGTTCTCACCATACGTAGTGTTGGCCGGAGCGCCAAAGAGCGAAGCCAGAATCGTGGCAAGGCCGTCGCCGAGCAGCGTGCGATGCAGACCGGGATCGGCAATGTAGTTGCGCTCGCAAGTCGAACCGATAGCAGAGATATCGCCGATATGCTCGATCATGGTCGCGAAGGCCAGCGACATGATGGTGATGATGGCCGTCGTGGCAAGACCGCTATCGAACTGCGGCCCAAAGAGTGCAAACACGGTGTTGTCCCACACGATGGGTAGACCGACCCACGGAGCGGCGGCAACGCCCGAGAAATCAACCTCGCCGAGCGCAGCCGCAACGGCATAGCTCACCACAACGCCCAGCAAAATCGGCACGATCTTGACCATGCCACGGCCCCAGATGTTGCAGATGACGATAACGGCAACGCCAATGACAGCCACAAGCCAGTTGGTCTGGCAGTTAGCAATAGCGGAACTTGCCAGGATCAAGCCGATGGAAATGACGATGGGGCCAGTCACCACCGGCGGAAAGAAACGCATGACACGCTTGGCGCCAAACGCGCGGAAGAGCGCCGCCAGCACCGGATAGAGCAGACCGGCACAAGCTACGCCCAGGCAGGCGTAGGGCAAAAGCTCGGTCTCGCCGTTGGGCGCGATTGCGGCATAACCGGCAATAAAGGCAAACGATGAGCCCAAAAATGCCGGCACCTTACCGCGCGACAGGAAGTGGAACAGCAGCGTGCCCAAGCCGGCAAACAAAAGCGTTGCCGATACCGAGAGGCCGGTGAGCACGGGCACCAGCACGGTGGCGCCAAACATGGCAAACAGGTGCTGTAGGCCGAGCAGGAACATGCGCGGGCGGCCGAGCGACGATGCGTCGTAGATGGCATCGCTGACGGCGGGCGTCGAGGACTGGGACATGGATGTCCTTTCGAATGGAAGGGCGATCAGGCATATCGGATAACCTGCCCGAACGATACGATCCGAACCATTGTACGCGATACACTATGCCTCGCACGCGCCGCCACCTGCAAACACTAGCGCTATTTCCAAACGCGCTCGGCAATGCGCTTGACCAGCGTGATCTTTGCCCATTGCTCATCCTCGGTCAGCTTGTTGCCAATCTCGCAGCTGGCAAAGCCGCACTGAGGCGACAGATACAGGTTCTCGAGCGGCACGTACTTTGCGGCTTCACGGATGCGCTCGACGATAACATCCTCGTTCTCGAGCTCTGCCGCCTTGGTGGTTACCAAGCCCAGCACGACCTTCTTGCCCGGGGCAACGTACTTGAGCGGCTCAAAACCGCCGGCGCGCGGCGTATCGAACTCCAGGTAAAATGCATCGACATCCTCGTTTGCGAACAGGTACGGCGCGATGGGGTCATAGCCGCCCTCGAAGGCATAGGTGGAGTGGTAGTTGCCGCGGCACACATGCGTGTTGATGACCAGATCGTCGGGCTTGTCCGCGATGGCGGCATTGTTGAGCGCCACGCCCAGCTCGCTTACCTTTTGCAGGTCGACCGGGCTCATGCCGGTTTTGGCGACAAAATCGGTGTCGCAGTAGATGCCCCAGGTGCAGTCATCAAACTGGATGTTGCGGCAGCCTGCTGCGTACAGGTCGGCGATCACCGTGCGATAAGCGGCTGCGATGGCGTCGGCAAGTTCCTCATCGGTCTTATAGACAGCGCGCAGGCTCTCCTGCTGGCCATCGCAGCGGTCGAGCGTGACCTCAGAGAACGTCTGGATAGGCGCCGGGATGGTCTGGCGTGCAACGTGGTCCTCGCCCTCAAGTGCCTTGACAAACTTAAAGTGCTCGACGAAGGGGTGGTTCTCGCCGCTGATGGAGCCAGTCACCACGGCGGTATCGGCCGTGGTCTCCTCGTCGTGGAACATATATCCCGTACGCGAGGTGCGACGCTCGACGCCGTTCAGCCCCCACATAAAATCGAGGTGCCAGTAGCTGCGGCGAAACTCGCCATCGGTGATGACCTGCAGGCCGGCGGCCTTCTGCTTTGCCACCAAATCGCGAATAGCATCGTCCTCGACGGCCTTAAGGCCGGAAGCGTCAAGTTTACCCGCGACATAGGCGGCACGGGCATCCTTTACAGCCTGCGGACGAAGAAAACTGCCGACGATATCGGCGCGAAACGGCGCGTTCGGTTGAATCGAAGTGCTCATAGATATCTCCCTTTGCATTGGTTGCTTTACTGGGACAGAGTATGAGCGCTCATATGGCCATCGTAAAATATACGTTTATAACAGTTTGATATAGATGCTTCCTATATCAGTCTGGACTGTCATAAAGAGACTTGAACCGTGCGGAGCACAGCAGCCTAGATATGCTGACGAATCGCGTCGATATAGGCCCGACCGTAGCGCGTGAGCGTCGTGTTCTTGCGCGTAATAATGCCGATCTCCATGTACTCGTCCACGTCGAGCGGAATCGAGATAATGCCGGGGCCGTTGAGCTCGTGGCTGATCACGCCCGAGCATACCGTGTAGCCGTTGAGGCCCATGGCCAAATTGAACAGCGTCGCACGGTCACGCACGCGGATATTCTTGCGACGCTCAAAGGTCGAGGTCAGCTCCTCGGAATAATAAAACGAGTTATAGCTGCCCTGCTCGTAGGACAGGAACGGGTAGTCTTCCAGATCCTCGAGCGTCACGCTGGAGCGGCCCGCCAGCGGATGGTCGGCGCAGACGAAGACATGCGGCGTGGCGCAGAAGAGCCCTTCGAACACGAGCTCGTTGGCCACCAGCATGCGCTCGATGACCTCGCGATTGTGCTCCGACAGATACAGGATGCCCAGCTCGCTTTTCATATGCGCGACATCCTCGATAATCTCGTGGGTCTGCTCCTCGCGCAGGGTAAAGTCGTAGCGCGCGGCATCGAACTCGCGGATCACATCGACAAACGCATTAACGGCAAAGGAATAATGCTGGCAGCTCACACTAAAGTGCGGCACCTGCTCGGACGTACCTTTGTACTTGCCCTCGAGCAGGTCGGCCTGGTCGAGCACCTGGCGCGCGTACCCCAAGAAGGTCTCGCCTTCCTCGGACACAATGACACCCTTGTTGGTGCGCTCAAAGATATGCACACCCATCTCGTTTTCGAGATCGCGGATCGACGCGGTAATCGAAGGCTGCGACACAAAGAGCCGGCGCGAGGCCTCGGTGATGCTGCCGCATTCGGCAACTTTGACGACATATCTGAGTTGCTGGAGCTTCATGGCTTTCTCCCTAGACGTTCGTGACGTCAAAACCCGCCGTGTCCATTTGGCTCATAAACGACGGCATCTCCCCCGTCGCGGCGCAGGCGGCAATCTGATGCAGAGCCCCGGCAACCGCATCATCTGCCGCAGCGCCAATATGCCAGCGTGCGGCAGCCGTGACGGCCTCGTTGGCATTGGCGACTGCAACGGAGTTAGGAACGGCATCGATCATGGGCAAATCGTTATCGGAATCGCCAAATACGGCCACCTCGTCGGGCGTCAGGCCCAAAGCGCGCGCCAGCTCCAGCGCAGCGCAGCCCTTGTCCCAGCCGGTCGGAAGAACGTCGAACAGGCGCACGCGGTTGTTGGGAAACACGAGTGAGAGCTCCGGCACCTCAGCGGCAACACGCTCGCGCAGCTCGGCGAGCTCCTCGCGCGAACGGGCACTCCAGATATTCGCCTTGTATACCGGGGCATCGTCAACGACAGGACGACAGGGAGCCTCTTCGCCCTTGAGCCACGCGTTGCCGCCTGACTTCATGGCGCGACGCACACGCTCGGGATCGCTTGTCACGCAATAGGCATCGTTATTCCAAAAGTCATCACCCAGACGGTAGACCTTCAAATACGTATCGTCGGTCTCCTGTTCAAAATAATCGGCTAAGCGCATAAGGACATCGTTATCGATTGCGCGCGAAGCGACTACTTCGCCATCGACAAACATCACCTGGCCGTTGCAAAACGCACCGGTCGAGAAGCACTCGGAGCGATTGCGGAACATCCAGCCCACCGCGGACGGCTGACGACCCGAAACCGGCCCAAAGTGCAAACCCGCCGCCTGCATGGCATGAATACCCTCAATGGCGTAGTCGCTGGCGCCGTCATGCCCGGCTGGAATCAGTGTATCGTCCATATCGGTCAGCACAAGTTTGATCATAAGGTCCCCTCGGTCATTCTTAATCCCATCTATTGTACCGACCTGCCAAAAAGGGACAGGTTTATTTCGGCAGGTTTCATCTGGGAAAACGCAAAGTCCCAGTTGTTACCTGCCAAAATAAACCTGTCCCTTTTTGGCAGGTGCGCTAGTATAGGGAACAACAGATTCGATGCGGGAGTGCCGGCGGTGCAAACCACAAGGCTGAGAGGGCAATGGGCCCAATCCTTTGAACCTGTCAGTTAATGCTGGCGTAGGGAGCATGCCGCCTTTACAGGGGCGCTGTCTATGCACAGCGCCCCTTTTCTATGCCAAGGAGGCATGTGCAGTGATTGATTCGGAACAGCTTAAGCAACATATGGTCAAGGCCGTGGAGGAGATTCGCGCTACCAATCCGATGGCCGGTTCCATCACCAACACGGTGACGATCGACTTTGTCGCCAACGCGCAGCTCGCCGTGGGCGGATCGGCCGCCATGGTCTATCTGCCCGACGAGGGCGAGGCACTCGTTGCCGGCGGCGGCGCCATCTATCTCAACATGGGCACGCTCTTCCCCATTTACGAGCAAACGATTCCCCGCGCGGCCAAGGCGGCACACGACGCCGGTAAGCCCTGGGTGCTCGATCCGGTGGGCCTGGGTATCGGTAGCCTGCGCACCCAGCTGGTCAACGAGCTCAAGCAGTACAAGCCCGCCATCGTGCGCGGCAACGCCTCCGAGATTATCGCGCTCGCCGGCCTGTGGGGTCTTGAGGGCGAGGCGGCCGATCTGAGCCGCGTGCGCGGTGTCGATACCACCGACACGGTCGACGCCGCCCCCGGTGGCGCCGTAGTGGTCTCGGGCGAAGTCGACCTGATCACCGACGGCACGACCGTGGCCAAGTCCCACGGCGGCAGCCCGCTCATGTCCAAGATCACCGGTTGCGGCTGCTCGCAGGGCGGCGTGCTAGCCGTGTACGCCTGTGCCGCCGACCCGTTTACGGCCGCCGTCTGCGGCACCGCTGTCTACAACGTGGCCGGCACGCGTGCCGCCGCTGTCGCCGATGCCCCGGCAAGCTTTAAGGTCGCCTTTATCGACGAGCTCTACCGCGCGACCGCCCAAGACATCGCCAACAACCAGCTCGAGCTCGAGGAGGCATAGGCCATGTCCGAGCCCGCAACCAATACCGGCATGAACACGCTCGTCGCTGTGGCCATCGCCCCGTGCGGCACCGGCGATGAACTCTCCGCCGAGGTCGCCGAGGTCGTGCGTGTTATTCGCGAGAGCGGCCTTCCCAACCGCACCACCTCGATGTTCACCGAGATCGAGGGCGACTGGGACGAGGTCATGCAGGTCGTGCGCGACGCAACCTTTGTGTTGGCGAGCAAGGGCATCCGCACCGAAGTCGTGCTCAAAGCCGATATTCGACCCGGATTTACCGACACCATGACCGGCAAACTCGAGCGCATGGAAGCACAGATCAAAAAGCAGGAGGAAGCACGATGAGCATCCGCGACAACCTTGATATCTCGGCCTATCTGGTACTCGGCCCCGAAAACACGCTGGGACGTCCCGTGGGCAATGTGGTGGCCCAGGCGCTCGATGCCGGCTTTACCTGCATCCAGGTGCGCTCCAAGGTGGCAAGCGCCCGCGAGATCATCGCACTGACCGGCGACGCCGCGCAGGCAATCGCACAGGCCGGCAAGACCGGTCAGGTCGCCCTGTTAATCGACGACCGCCTGGACTGCGTACTCGCCGCGCGCGAGCAGGGTATTGCTGTCGATGGCGTGCATGTAGGCCAGAGCGATATTCCCGTCGAGGTCTGCCGCAAACTTTTGGGCCCCGATGCCATCGTGGGCCTTTCGGCCCGCTGCGAGGAGATGCTCGAGTACGTCAAGACCGCCGACATGAGTCTGGTCGACTACCTGGGCATCGGCCCGCTCCACGAGACCGAGACCAAGCGCGATTGCGGACGCGCGGCCGACGGCTCCATCATCACCAAGAGCTTTGAGGACCTGGCCGCACTCCACATGGCAAGCCCCGTGCCCATCGTGGTGGGCGGCGGCGTTAAGACGGCCGACTTGCCGCAGCTTAAGGCAACCGGCGTCGACGGCTTCTTTGTGGTGAGCGCCGTCTGCAGTGCCGACGACCCCCACGCCGCAGCCAAGGAACTTGTCGACACCTGGCAGCAGGCGTAAGTCTAGGCCGAGCAGCTGATTCGCAGCCTCATATCTTCAGCAATGGAAAGCGCATCCCGGTTCGAACGCCCATTCCGGGATGCGCTTTCCGCATGCGACCCTTACCCCGCCAGATACGCTTCCAGCGCCGGCAAAGTCGCCTCCGCATCGTGGCGGCCGACCTGGTAGATGCGCTCGAGCTCATCCGGTTCGCGGCACAGCGACGGCACCTTCACCGACTCGCTCGGCCGCACCACAAAGATTTCGCCGGCAGCCTCGCGACGTGCCAGGTCATCGAGCGTGGCATTGTAGACCTCATGCCGATGCTCAAGCGCTGCAACAAACTCCGGGTAGTGACGGAACACGCGCCGCAGCATGGGCATCACGCTGTTAGGCTGCTTCACAAAGCCCGCCGGCTGCGTGAGCACCACGATATTGCGGTCATACCCCTGCGCAAACAGCCATGCGCTGGGGATAGAATCAGCCACGCCACCATCCAGATACTTATGCCCGCCAATAGCAACGGGACGCGTCGCCACAGGAATAGCAGACGACGCCCGGATCCACTCGATATCGCGCTCGTCGCCATACGGCAAATCGTGATAGACAGCCTTGCCCGTCTCGATATCGGTACACACGCACGTAAATCGCATGGGACAGGTGCGATACGCCTCCAAGTCGATGGGATCGCGCTCGATAGGCACCTCGTGATAAGCAAAGTCGGCATTGTACATATCGCCGGTTCGCAGCCAGCTGGTCATGCTCGCATAGCGCTTGTCGGCGCAATAGGCCTTGTTATAGCGAATGGCGCGGCCGATCTGGCGCGATTTAAAGTTGTAGCCAAACGCCGCGCCCGCCGAGACGCCCACCATATGGTCGCAGGTCAAACCGTGCTCCATCCATACATCGAGCACGCCCGCTGTATACATACCGCGGTAGCCGCCTCCCTCGAGCGCCAGCCCCACCGTGCGCGTCGTATTTGACTGTGCCATGCGACCATCTCCGTTCCTGCGTTTTAAAACGGGACAAGTATACCCGTCAACATATATCGTCCCAGTCGCATTTTTATCGAGCATCGCATCGCCGCGCTACCGTTTGTCGAATAATAGCCGCCCACAGTATGCGCACCCATATCCCCGCACTCGAGGAAAGCGGCTTTATGGTGACGCTCGACAAGCACATTTGGCAGATTGCGCCCACCGACCGCGATCAAGGCCGCAGCACGCAAATCATTTCATCGATGCTCGAAATGGCGCAGTCGCTCCATCTGCCCGTCGTGGTCGAAGGCGTCGAGACAAATGAGCAGGCGAACATGCTACGACAAATGGGCGCCCGCTACGCTCAGGGCTTCCTCTACTACCGCCCCATGCCGGTGAAGGATTTTGAGGCATTGCTCGATGGTGGCAATAACAACTGATACGCTCGCGCGCAAAACGCCACCGTCGAAGGGGGCATTTGTCTCCATTAGCTAACTTATATCCCCAATTCAAACCGAATTGGGGATATGATACAAACCGTTGTTCCGCCCAAGGAGGTTATCCATCATGAACGAGTCATATCGCCTGGGCGAGCAATCGATTATTGCCTATCTTCAGCGACTTGCGAATGGTGTCTCGACCGCCGAACTCGATGTTTCCGCGCTGCCTGCTGAGCTACGCGCCGTTGGTGAGCAACTGCAAAAGACGCATGCCATCCTGCAACAAGAGCGCCAGCTGCTTGAGTGCAACGCCTATATCGATCCGCTCACCAACTTGGGCAACCGCGGCGGACTCGACCGTCACGTCGAGCAGCTCTGGCGCAAAGGCGACCCCTTCACCTGCGCCTATATTGACATCGACCATCTCAAGCATTGCAATGATAAGTTTGGCCACGCCGAAGGCAATCGCTATATTCTGAGCATCTGCCGCACGCTCTCCGAAACCATGGAACACGATGAGATGCTGTTCCGTATCGGTGGAGACGAGTTTGTGCTCATCTCGCTCTCCGCAAACGAGACTGAACTCGAGCAGCGCTTGGAGCAGGTACGTACCGGGCTGATCGAGGCGAGCTCAGGAGGCAAGGCGCCCATGATCAGCAGCTTTAGCTTTGGCTGCTCGCGCGTCGATCCACTTGCTGGCGACACGCGTCGCCAGATGACGATGGATGCCGATCGCAAGATGTATCGCTATAAGCTTATGCATCGTGTGCAGCAACCGAAAGACGATGACGCGCCGCAACGCCCAATCGTCGATCAGCTTCCCTGCAACGACCGGGTGTTCCAAGCGATCTCCATGAGCTCCGAGACGCGCTATCCGGTCATCCTTAACCTCGATACTGGAGAATCGCAATGGTCGGTTAACGCCGTGCGCGATTTTGACCTGCCCTCCCAGCACCCTTTTAACTCACTCGACATGTGGCTCGCCCGCGTCCACCCCGAGGACCGCGACAACGTACGCGCCGAGCTCGATATGGTGATAAACAGCACGTGGCACTTCCACTACATGCAGTATCGCGTAATGGATGCCACCGGAAAATACGCGCTTTGCGACTGCACGGGCTACCGCTTGGACGGCACCGATACCGAGCCCAACATGTACGTGGGCATTATCATCAACCGAAGCCTAGCGGATACGACCGACTCAGTAACGGGCCTGGGCGATGTCCACGCACTGGTCAACGCTATTGGAGAGATGCGCCACGTGCCGCACGAGGCAGGTTTTATTGCCATTAAGGTCGACGATATCGCCGAGGTCAATGCCCGCTTTGGATTCGATGCAGGCGACCGCGTGCTCGCCGAAAGCGCCGCCTGCCTCATGGATTGTTCGCGCGGCAAGGGCCGCCTGTTCCGCTCAACGGGGCCGATGTTCGTGGCACTCTTCGATGAGCTCGGCCCCGAGGCAATCGACGAGATCGCAAGCGACATCGAACGGTTCCTGGGTACTCCCGTGCTCATCGGCTCGCTTGAATATCAGCCGCCCATTCGCGTGGCCACGCTCCATCTGGACGGCGTCGACCGTCAGCCCGTTTCCATTTTGAACGAGCTCAAAGCGTTGCTCGGGAAAGCCGTGCAGGTGCCAGGTACCAAACTGGATTAGCGCCGCGCCCGCGCCGCCTCCCCCATCGTGCGATAATCCTCTGCAGAAGTCACCAAAAGCAGAGGGAGTTTGTGATGAAGGTTCTTTTGGTCAATGGCAGCCCCAAGGCAAACGGCAACACCGCCCGCGCACTCGCCGAAGTCGCCGAGCAGCTCATTGCCGAAGGCATTGATACCGAGGCGTTTCAGCTGGGCGCCAAGCCCATTCGCGATTGCATCGGTTGCGGCCAGTGTGGCAAACTTGGCGGTCGCTGCACCTTTGACGACGACGTGGTGAACGAGCTCATCGCTGCCGCCGAGCAGGCAGATGGCTTTGTCTTTGGCTCACCTGTCTACTATGCGCATCCCAGCGGACGCATCCTCTCGGCCCTCGATCGCGTATTCTATGCCGGAGGCAAAGCCTTTGCACACAAGCCGGGCGCTGCCGTCGCCGTCGCCCGTCGCGGCGGTACGTCGACGACCTTCGACGTGCTCAACAAGTACTTCACCATCAACCAAATGCCCGTGGTTGCTTCCACCTACTGGAACAACGTGTTTGGCCGCGTGCCCGGCGACGCCGATGGGGATGCCGAGGGCCTTGCCACCATGCGAAACATCGGCAAAAACATGGCTTGGCTCCTGCGCTGCATCGAGGCGGGACAAGCCGCCGGTATCAACGCGCCCGAGGCAGATCGCGCAACGACCAACTTCATTCGATAGAGCGGCGGGGCCATGAATATTCAAATCTTCGGGACTAAGAAGTCGTTCGATACCAAGAAGGCCCAGCGCTATTTTAAGGAGCGCCGCATTAAGGTGCAGTTTATCGACCTTAAGGAAAAGGAGATGAGCAAGGGCGAGCTCACGAGCGTGATGCAGGCGGTCGGCGGCATCGACAAGCTGCTCAACCCCAAGGCCAAGGACGAGGAGATGCTCGCGCTCATCCAGCACCTCACCCCTAGCCAGCGCTTCGACAAGCTGCTCGAGAACCAGCAGGTTCTAGCCGAGCCCATCGTGCGCAACGGCAAAAAGGCCACCGTCGGTTATTGCCCCGATGTATGGGGAGCCTGGGAGTAGCCTGTGTTATTTGCCAGCGCGTGGGTATAAGAGCAGGCGTTTGGCATATGATTCAACTGTAAGCCATGTCTAACAAAGGAGGGCACATGCCCAACAAACCCGTGAAGATCATCATGCTTACCGGATACCTCGGTGCCGGCAAGACCACGCTGCTCAACCACATCCTCGCTAACGACGGCGGCATCCGCGCCGCCGTGATCGTCAACGATATCGGCGAGATCAACGTCGATGCCAGCCTCATCGCCGACGGCGGCCTTTCCGAGACCGACGACCTCATCCCGCTCACCAACGGCTGCATCTGCTGCACGCTTTCGGATGACCTGGCCAACCAGCTGCAGGGCATCGCCGATTCGGGCAACTTCGACTACATCATCATCGAGGCATCGGGCATTTGCGAGCCCATCCCCATCGCCTACACCATCTCGAGCTTCTGCGATGAGGCTAAGGTGGGCGGCGAGCCCAAGCTCGCGCTCGACAACATCGTGGCTGTGGTCGACTGCGCCCGCATGTACGACGAGTTCAACGGCGGTCGCGACCTGCTGGCCGAGGATATCGACGAGGACGACATCGAGAGCCTGCTCATCCAGCAGATCGAGTTCTGCTCCACGCTGATCCTCAACAAGACCGACACCGTGACGCCTGAGCAGATTGCCGAGCTCAAGGCCATCGTGCGCAGCCTGCAGAAAGACGCCGTAATTGTCGAGGCCCAAAACGGCGAGGTCCCCATGGAGGAGCTGCTCGATACCGACCGCTTCGACTTTATGCGCGCCTACAACTCCGCCGCCTGGATCGAGGCCATGGAGCATCCCGAGGAGCACGACGACCCCGAGGTGCTCGAGTACGACATCGAGACCTTTGTGTACTCGCGCCGCAAGCCGTTTGACCTGCAGAAGTTCACCGATTTTGTTGAGCAGGAGTGGCCCGACGAGGTCATCCGCGTCAAGGGTCCGCTGTGGCAGACCGGCGATCCGGACATGTGCTACATGTTTGAGCAGGCCGGCCACCAGATGCGCCTGATGGAGAACGGCCTGTTTGTCGATTCGGCGCCCGAGGGCGAGAAGCAGAAGATCATCGACGAGAACCCCGAGATCATGCAGATTTGGGACGACGAGACGGGCGACCGCATGACGAGCCTGTGCATCATTGGCCGTCACATGGACAAGGATGCGCTCATCGCCTCCCTCGATGCCTGCCTGACCGACTGGCACCGCGCCTAGGTTTATCCAAGCGGGCATTTTTCCGCCCACGTAACCGCCTAACCACCACGAAGGTACCCTTCGTGGTGGTTTTTCGTTCTGAGCCAAGGAGATTCATGTTCAATATCGTGCTGTATGCACCCGAGATTCCGGCCAATACGGGCAATATCGGCCGTACCTGCGTGGTCACCGGCGCCCATCTGCATCTGGTGGAGCCACTGGGCTTTTCGCTCGATGACAAGACGGTACGTCGCGCCGGTCTGGGCTACTGGCAAAACTTGGACGTGACGACCTATGCCGGCTGGGAGGATTTCCTTGCGCGCAACGGCCTCTCCCCCGCCGACGAGCGCCTGCATCTGCTGACCAAAAAGGCGCGCCGAACCTATGCGCAGAGTACCTACCGCGATGGCGACTACCTGGTCTTTGGCAGCGAGAGCTCGGGCATTCCCGAGCCACTGCTTGCCGCGGCGCCCGAGCGCTGCGAGCGCATCCCGATGCTGCGCGATTGTGACTCACTCGATAACGCCGAGGCATGGGAAGCCCACGAGGAATCACTCGGGCATACCGAGGACAGCCACGAGGCCATCCTTCAACAGGACATCTGCGGCAACTTCGTCAACCCGGACGACTACCGCATCAGTGCACTCAACCTCTCCAACAGCGCCGCCATCGTCCTCTACGAGGCCCTGCGCCAAACAGGCTTTCCGGGAATGTAACAAAGGGACAGTCCCTTTATCACATTCGGTTATAGGTAGCGACCGGTAATGCTCTTGGAGCAAGCGACGATATCCGCCGGCGTGCCGGCGCAGACGATTTGCCCGCCGGCGTCGCCACCGCCCGGGCCCATGTCGATCACATAATCGGCGTTACGGATAAGGTCGAGATCGTGTTCGATCACGATAACCGTGGCGCCCTTGGCAACAAGGCCGTCGAACACACTCAGCAGCACCTGAACATCGAGCGGATGTAGGCCGATCGTAGGCTCGTCGAATACGAATACGGCGTCGTCCTGCACGCGGCCCATCTCGCTCGCGAGCTTAAGGCGCTGTGCCTCACCGCCCGAAAGCGCCGGTGTGGGCTCACCCAAGGTGAGATAGCCCAAGCCCAGGTCGTGTAAGGTCTGCAAGCGCGCCTGAACCTTCTTGAGTCCCACCGTGGCGTCGAGCGCCTCATCCACACTCATGTCCATGAGCTGCGGCAACGTAAGCAGGCTCCCGTCCTTGCCCTCGCGATGGACATGCGAAGCCGCGTCTGCATAACGTGAGCCGCGACATGCCGGGCAGACGATTTCGACATCGGGCAAAAACTGCACGTCGAGCGATATCGAGCCCGTGCCATCGCACGTGGGGCAGCGCAAGGCACCGGTGTTGTAGCTAAAGGCACCTGCCTTGTAGCCGGCTGCCTTGGCCTCGGACGTACGGGCGAAGGCACGGCGCAACTCATCATGGATGTCGGCATAGGTCGCTACCGTCGAGCGCACGTTGGCACCGATGGGCGTGGCGTCAATCAGGTTGGCACGGGCAATGCCCTCGGCATCGACCCAACGCACGTGCCCCGGCAAGCGTTCGCCGGCTGCCTGCGCCTTGAGCGCCGGGATGAGCGTCTCGAGCACCAACGTCGTCTTGCCCGAACCCGAAACGCCCGTCACCGCGACAAGGCGGCCGCGCGGGATATCGACTTCGAGCGGTTTGACGGTATGGATGGCCTCGGTTGCCATGCGGATATGGCCCTGGTCGAACATTTCCTCATCAGTCACCTGCGGACGCAAGCGCTTGGACTCTGAGCGCAAAAACGGCGCGATGCGACTGCCCTGCGATTGCTCGACCTCGTCTACCGTACCAGCGGCGATCACATTGCCGCCGCCTGCTCCGGCAACGGGACCCATCTCGACCAGATAGTCGGCATCCGCCAGTACGCGCGTATCGTGGTCGACAACAACCACGGTGTTACCGTCATCCACCAGATCTCGCATCACGCCTACCAGGCCGTCGACATTGGCAGGATGCAAGCCGATCGAAGGCTCGTCCAGCACATAAAGCACGCCTGTCGATCGGTTACGCACCACGCGAGCAAGCTGCACGCGTTGGCGCTCACCCGTGGAAAGCGTGGCGCCGGCGCGGTCGAGTGAAAGGTAATCGAGACCCAAGTCGACCAGACGACGGGCCGCGCTCAAAAACGAATCGCAGATATCCGTCGCCATGGGCCGCATCTCGGGCGGCAAGAATGCGGGCACCCCGCGCACCCACTCAATCGCCTCGCCCAGCGTCATAGCCGCCGCCTGCGCCAGATTGATACCGCGCACCTGGGGCTGGCGCGCAGCCTCGGAGAGACGCGTGCCGCCGCAATCGCGGCATGGGCCCTCGCGCAAAAAGCGCGCAACGCGTTTTAAGCCCTTATCGTCCTTGACCTTGGCGAGCGCATTCTCGACGGTATAGATGGCGTTGTAATAGGTAAAGTCGAGTGGCGTAGCGCCCTCGCCGTTTTTGGGCACGTAGAGGATGTGCTTCTTAACCGCCGGACCATGAAACACGATGTCGCGCTCTTGAGGCGTGAGCTGGTTAAACGGCACGTCGGTGCGCACGCCCATCTCGCCGGCCACCTGCTTCATCAGATCCCACATGAGCGTGCCCCAAGGAAGCACCGCGCCCTCGTTGATAGTCTTTGACTCGTCGGGCACCAAGCTCGCCTCGTCCACCTCATGCATAACGCCAGTGCCGCCGCAGGTGGGACATGCACCACCGCTATTGAAAGCCAAATCCTCGGCACTCGGCGCGTAGAACTCGCGGCCGCATGTCGGACACGTGAGCGACAGGCCCGCAGCCACGTTAAGGCTCGGCTCCACACGCGCCCCGCAGTGCGGGCACACGTGATGGGCGCAACGGCTAAAGAGCAGACGCAGACTATTGTTGAGCTCGGTCATGGTGCCAAAGGTCGAGCGCACGCCCGGTACGCTGGGGCGCTGGTGCAATGCGAGTGCCGCCGGCACATGCAGCACCTCGTCCACCTGGGCGTGCTCGGCCTGCGTCAGACGACGGCGGGTATAGGTGCTGAGCGCCTCCAGATAGCGGCGCGAGCCCTCGGCATAAAGAACTCCCAGCGCCAGCGAACTCTTGCCCGAACCCGACACGCCGGCAATACCCACGAGCTTTCCCAGTGGAATATCGATATCGATGTCCTTGAGGTTGTGTACACGTGCGCCACGCACCCCGATAGCCTGCGGGCTCATCTTCTGTTCTGTCACCTTTATCACCCTACTTATGCCATAAAACGCGGTCGCGGATGTACTCGCCCAGCATGGGCACAGTAAACCGGACGAGACCGTATCCGGCAGCCTCGATGACGCGCTCGCGAATCAGGCTTGCGCGATATTTACTCGCCCAGCTCTGGGTACGATCACAGCGCTCAATGATATCCGCCATGCGCGTCGGTTTGTCCTCGTCAACCGCCATGGCCTCGATAAAGAGGCGCTGTGGACTGCGCAGCCCGTAATACAGGGGCGCGTCAACCGCTTCGTAGAACTCGGAGACGGCATCCGCATGGCCATTCTCGACATCGCGCCTTTCGATGACCTGCGAGTTGCGTCGGACAGCAGAGCGCCACATGTAATATCCCACCAGCTGAACCATATAGGGATGCCCCATGCTCTTGCGCGCCGCAAGGTCCGCTGCCTCCGCGTCAACGTAAAGACCAGCGTCCTTGACCGTTTGGATATACGAATCGCGCACCTTGGGCAAAGATATCGCCCCCAGCGTACGCTGCTGGGCGCGGCGCAAAAACGTCACGCTCGGCTCTTCGAGCAGATCGTCAACCATACTGGGTAAGCCGGCGAACACCAGCGCAAGACCGCGCTGGTCGCTATCGGGCAAGCCCGTAGCATCCTGGTCTCCGAGCACCTGCTGATAGAGAACGGCAAGGGCCGCCAGCTCCTCGATAGACGCCGATTGCGCCTCGTCAATCGCAAACAGCATGCCTTTGCCTGGATCGAGCTTCTTAAGGCGCTCGTTGACCAGCCCGCGCAGCGTTTCACCCTTTGCACGCGCCGCCTCGACCGACATGCGCCCGAATGATGGACCGAGTTCCATTGACGTCACAACGGGTTTATTCGAGCGAAGCGCATCGGCTAAGCGGTCGCATAAGCCAAGCGAAGCGGAATCGGAGACAACCGCCCATCCGCGCTCATTGGCTAGACGTTGCAGCTCCCGCAGGAGAACCGTCTTGCCGCAACCGCGGTTTCCCGTAATGAGCATGAGCCTGCCCGGCGCTCCGGCGCCGTTATCGAGCCCTTCCTCGAAATCTTCGATGACCGACTCGCGACCGATGAGTATCGGAGGCCGCTTGCCAGCCGTGGGCTTAAAGGGATTTGGATTCATGTCGGCCTCCTCGGATTGGCAAACCTTGGCAATAGTTATACCAACTTGTACCGAGTTATACCAATAGCATGTGACAAAGGAACTGTCCCTTTGTCACATGTGGCCGAAAAACTCGGCGTCTGCTGCTCGCCAGGGGCGGAAGGTGGCGGGATCGACCTTTACGTGGGCTGCCTCGGGGACGTCATACCACTTAACGGTGTAGCCAGCGCCGTGAGAGCAAAAGACCGAGTCGGGCGTGTTGGGCAGATCGGCCTCGGGCTCATAGGCGGCCGTCTCGATTACGCGCTCGGCATCATGGCAAGCCGAATAGCCGGCAAACTCTAGGTACAGATGTCCGCGACCGCTCGTGTAGGCAGCCACCTCCAGCGCGTAATCCTGCACTTCGGATGCCGGCACGCGGCCCCCAAGCTTCGCCCGGTCGCCCGCCATCGTCGGCGGCTCGTACTCGGCACCCATACGCGTGGCATCCGACAACGAACGACCCACGCACTCCCCCGGCACCTCGAGCTCAAAGTGGTACCACGGCTCCAACAGCACCGCCGCGCCGGCCTCACGTGCCTGCATGAGCCCCTGGCGAATCGCGCGGTACGTGGCCTGGCGAAAGTCGCCGCCCTCGGTGTGTTTGGCATGCGCGCGGCCGCCCGTGAGCGTAATGCGTACATCGGTGATGGGCGAGCCGGTCAGCACGCCCAGGTGGTCGCGCTCCATAGCGTTGGTGAGCGCCAGACGCTGCCAGTTCAAGTCGAGCTCGTCGGTCGAGGTCACAGTGCCAAATTGCACGCCCGAGCCCGCCGGCAACGGCTCCAGACGCAGATGCACCTCGGCATAGTGGCGCAGTGGTTCAAAGTGGCCCACGCCCTCGACCGGCTGCGAAATAGTCTCCTTATAGAGAATGCCGCCGGGCTCAAACGCAACCACGAGGCCAAAGCGATCGGCTAGCACGCGCTGCACGACCTCGAGCTGCACCGCACCCATCAACTGCAGATGAATCTGCTCAAGATGCGTGTTCCAGCTTACGCCGAGCATGGGGTCCTCATCGGCAAGCTCGGTCAGCGCTTGGAACACCGTATGGACATCGTGCTCGCCCGGCAGCACCGTATAGGTGAGAACCGGCGCTATGACAGGCGCATCGCCCGCGGGCTCCGCGCCCAAGGCATCACCCGGGTGAACGTGCGCAAGGCCCGTCACAGCGCAGATGCCGCCAGCAGCAACTTCTTGGACAAGCTCGTACTTCTCGCCGTTATAGATACGGACCTGATCGATCTTTTGCTCCCATGCCTCGACACCGGAGCGCCCCTCAATCACCTGTTTTGCACGCAGCACACCGCCCGTCACCTTAACCCAGGCAAGGCGCTCACCACGGTCTCCACGACTCACGCGATAGACGCGCGCGGCGAACTCCTGGGACCATACCCGCTCGCGCATCAAAGCACACATACCGTCGAGTAACTCCGCCACGCCTTGGTCTTTGAGCGCCGAGCCGGCAAAGCAGGGGAACAGCTTGCGCTCCGCGACGAGCCGCGACAACGTTTCGGCAGACAACTCGCCTACTTCAAGAAACTCATCGAGCGCCACCTCGTCCAACGCCGCAGCATCCTCTTGCACAGCGCCGCCCGCCAGCAAATCTTCGGCATCCAGACAGCCCTCGGAAAGACGCTGGCCGAGCTGCGTCAGCAGCGCATCGCGACCAGGGTTCTCAAGATCGATCTTATTGATAAAGATGAATGTCGGGATGTCATAGCGCGCAAGCAGGCGCCACAGGGTTTCGGTATGCCCCTGCACGCCGTCGTTGGCGCCCACAACCAAAATCGCGTAGTCGAGTGCGCGCAGCGTGCGCTCCGCCTCGGCAGAAAAATCGACATGTCCCGGCGCATCCACGAGCATGACGTGAGTATCGCCATGGTCGAGCACAGCCTGCGACGAGAAGATCGTAATACCGCGCTCTCGCTCAATCTCGTTCGTATCCAGATGCGAATCGCCATTGTCCACGCGGCCGCGCTTGCGAATGCGGCCCGCGTTGAATAGCATGGCCTCGGCCAACGTGGTCTTGCCGGCATCGACATGCGCCAAGATTCCAACGACCGCTTGCTTCGACATGGCTCTCCTCTTATTGCAAGCCCATCGCACGCGGCAACGGGCGTCCTCGTTCTACACTGGATGATACAATTTACGGGCCGGCGGGCGAAGCGGGCCCTATCCCCCGACCGAGCTCATCGCCCTGCGTTGCCGCGCGGCGATTTTCGTAGGTTCGCGCCTTGCGAAAGCCGGCTTGCAAAACAGCCAGCGAACGAAAATGGCCCCACCCGGGGCCATTTTCGTTCGTGCAAATTGTTGACACGCGCCCCTGCTCTTACGCCTCGCGCAGCCAGTCAAACGCCACGCGCGGGGTACCGTCGGACACATACACGATGCCGGCGCGCTCAAACCCCGCCTTGAGGCTCGCGCCCTGCATGGGCAGGTTGTCCTGATGCGTGTCGATGCGCAGGTGATCGGCACGCTCCTTGGCAAAGGCAAACATCGCAGCCGCGATACCGTGCACGGTGCCGTCGGATGCCACACGGTGCAGCACGGCGTACGGAGTGTCGCTACGCCATTGACCGTCCTCAATTACGTCATAGCACTCGTCCGGGCCCGGTAAAAAGGCAAACGTCGCCACCACGCGGCCGTCGACTTCACACACATAGCTGCCACCAGCAGCGATATCGGCAGCCAGCTGCTCGGCAGAAGGCGTGCCCTCGGGCCACTGCGTGGCGTTGCCATGCGCGCGCATAAAGGCGCGGGCCGCGTCATAGATAGCCATGACGGCGGGAATGTCGGTATCGAGGGTTTTTCTGATCATCACGCGGCGACCTCACGTTTATTGGTATCACTTTGATTGGGCAATGATACCAGCGTTTGGAGAGGGGCGCGATGCAGATGGGGAGCAAAAAGCGAGCCGCTTGGTCAAAGGCCAAAAGCGAGTTTTTGGGCGCTGCCACCGGCGGCGATATGAGCGACCTGTTTGCGCGCGAGGACGAGCGGCGAAACACCCTGGACGCCGAGCGCGATGAGGCCTGGCGCTACAAGTCGTGCGAGCGCAAAAACCGTTACGACACGCGCGCCGAGGCCGAGGCCGTTATGGCCGACTGCGAAAACCGCGGGCGACGTGGTTTGGCCTGCTACAAATGCGAATACTGCGGCGGCTGGCATTTGACGTCGCACCCTTGGAAATAGGTCGCGCTGCACCCGCGCGTTGAGCGCTATTCGGCAAACGACGGACGTGGCGGCACCAAAACATCGTAACGAACGGCCTTGCCCGCAAGTTGATAGCTCGGCTTAACGCCGGCAAGCAGTGGCCCCTTTACCGGCCGCTTGATAACGACCTTGCGCGGACGCACCGCGAGCGCCGCCTCGACCAGCGTCTCCTCATCGGCGCACGGCTGCTCCAAATGATGCAGCAGTTGAAACTTCTTTTTGACCGCCGCGCTCTTGGTGCGCTCGGGGAACATGGGGTCTAGATATACCACATCGGGCGCGACGAGCTCGCCCTGCTCGACCAGCTCAGCCGCATGGCGAAGACCGGCGATGCTGTCCTCGCCCGCATGCAGGCGCATGCGCGCCACGGCATCCGCAAGCGCCGGATCGTCCGCCGCACGGTCCAAGGCATCCTGCAGCAGCGCCGCGATTACACAGTCCTGCTCATACAAATCGACCGTAAAGCCCGCGGCAGCAAGCAGCAGCGAATCCTCGCCAAAACCTGCCGTGGCATCGATTGCCCACGGCTGTTCGACGCCTTTCGCGCGTGCGGCCTTCACCAGCAGCTCCTGTTGCAGGCGGCCCTGCTTGAGTCGTGGAAGCATGCGGGCAAAATCGGCTCGCAGCTCCATCGTGCCATCGGTGAGCGTGAGGCCCTCGGGCGTCCTGGTTAACTCGAGCCCCGCGGCCCGAGCAACAGAAAAGGGATCGACGACGCCCATGGGCACTCCTTAGCAAACAAAACGAATACATGGGCGCCATTCATGTCGGCACCCAACCGTCCGTTATTGTCCCACATGCGACATAGTCCACAGCATCCCAATGCAAAGCACCGCCATCAATCCCGTGCACACGGCAGCGATCACAGAATCACCCATGCGCCTTCCCAACGACCGCGGCTCACGCACTTGCCCTGCTCCGTACATCATGACTCCTCCTTGAGACCAGCTCCTTGTTACGACCTCATCATCGCAGCGCCGCACATGGGCTGCCATCGATTTGCCTTACAGCTGGCTTTCCTTTTTGAAAGGTTGGACCGTGCAGGCAAGAGACGCTTTCAAACGCATGCATCGCCCCGTTGAACTACAATGTGCTTCACCATATGTGCAGCACATTGGGTGCGCCAGGTTGGCGTACTCGTATCGAAAGGACCAGCCATGAGCTTCACTCGCAAGACACTCAAAATCCTTGCCCTCATCTATTTTGTTTTGGGCATCGCCAGTCTCGTCATTGGAATCGCCGGCATCGCGACCGGCAAGCTCGAGTCCACCTACGGACCGAACGCCATGCTCGCCGCGGTCGTGCTTATCGCCAAGGGTCTCATCGACCTCGCCGCGGGCGTTGCGGGCATCAAGGGCGCCAACAAGCCTTCGCAGGTGGATGGCGCGTTTAAGCTCGGCATCATCGCCGCGGTCGCCACGATTGCGCAGGCCGTGCTCACGCTCCCCGCGTTCGGCGGCGACGCCATCAACTATGGTGCCTTTGTCATCGTGGTGTACGATCTGTTCTTTGTTCAGCAGGCGCACGCCGTTAAGGCCGAGAACAAGGACCGCCTGTAAGCGCTCGCTTCTCATAACCTCTGCAGCCAAGCAGCTAAAAAGGGCCGATCGCGCATCTCCGCGGTCGGCCCTTTACGTTTGCCCAGATAAAACCTACCGAAACAAACCTGTCCCTTTTTGGCAGGTTGTTAGCTGTGGCGGTACTCGGCGATGATGAAGTCGATATCGGTCTGGAGCGTGTCCAAGTTTGCCAGACGCTCTTTGTCGGCGGGGCGCGTGCGGTAGTAGTACGGCGTCATCTGGAACACCGCCTCGATGTCTGCCTGGGTCTGGAGCGTAATGTTCGCAGACACCCGCTGCGTTCCGACCAACTCGAGCTCGGTGGTCTTCGGCAGCTTCTCATCGTTAAGGTACGGCGTATCGTAGAGCACCTCCTTGAGCCCAAAGAGATGACGGGCACCCGGCACCACGGTATAGAGTGAGCCCTCTGGAGCCAGCACGCGGGCAAATTCGCGCTCGTTAAAGGGAGCGAAGAGCTCGGTCACCATATCGAAGGCGCCATCGGCCACGGGGATGTCCTTCATGTTGGCCACGAAGTAGGTCGCATCGCCGCGCTTGGCGGCAAGGCGCACCATCTCTTTGCCCAGGTCGAAACCGTAAGCATCCACGCCCGGCACCGCGCCCATGGCGCTGGTGTAATAGCCCTCGCCGCAGCAAATATCGAGCAGCGTCATGGGTCCGTTCGCAGACGTGGCGCGCCCAGACACCCGTTCGCGCGCCAGCTCAACCATC
The DNA here is from genome assembly GCA_902490095.1 of uncultured Collinsella sp. GTDB lineage: Bacteria > Actinomycetota > Coriobacteriia > Coriobacteriales > Coriobacteriaceae > Collinsella. Next base: position 3,870 of record CABUCQ010000007.1, on the reverse strand, counting down.
GCATCGCGCAACGGCGCATAGTAACCGCGGTTCAGAAAGTCGCGACGGCTGCGTGCCTGCGACTTAGGATCACCCATGGAGTCGCCGCTCTTGGATGAGCGCAGTAGATATAGATAGCCCTCGCGCGCACGGTCAAACCGGTGTCCTCCCGCGCATGCAGCACCGCGCTCATTGTCCACCAACGGCTCATGGCAAACGGGACACAACAACATGGCTACTCCTTAGCGCGAACAACACAACGCCCACCATTGTCGCACGCCTTCCCAACCTAGTCATAGAAGAGACAAGGAGTGTCCCCAACTGCCGGCAGAAAAGGAACGCCCCCAAGTGCCGACTGAATGCATTAGGAGTATCATCATCTGCGCAAATAAGCACGGAAAAGCATATTAGAGATTGAGAGCGTATGGCTGATACCGCATCTAAGCACATTGACATGACCACCGGTTCGCTGTGGCGCAATATTCCCCTGTTCGCCTTCCCCGTGGCCGCCACGAGCATCTTGGAGCAGCTGTCGAACCTCATCGCCACGGTCATCATCGGTAACTTCTCGGGCGACCAGGGAACCCTCGCCATGGCGGCGGTCGGCTCCAATGTTCCGCTTACCAGTCTTATGCTCAACCTGTTTATTGGCATGTCGCTTGGCTCCAACGTGGTCATCGCCAACGCTATCGGCCGCGACGATCAGAGCATGGTCAAACGCGCCGTCCATACCTCGATCTTAATGGCGCTCGTGGGCTTTATCGTCATCGCGCTGGGCGAGATCTTTGCCGAGCCCATGCTCGCCGCCCTCAACGTTCCCGCCGAAACCATGCCGCTCGCTTCGCTCTACCTGCGCGTCTTTTTGCTGAGCATGCCCTCGATCTTGCTCTACAACTTTGAGGCTGCGATCTTCCGCTCCGTCGGCATCACCCGCATGCCGCTGCAGGCGCTTGCCGTGTCCACCGTCCTCAACATTGGCCTGGACCTCATCTTTGTCCCCGTACTCCACTGGGGTGTCGCGGGCGTCGCCATCGCCACCGCCATCGCCTACACCGTCAGCGCCGCCACACTCTTTATCCGCCTGCTCAAGACCGACTCCGTCGTCCGCGTCACCCCACGCGACCTGGCTATCGACCCCGTCGCCCTCAAGCGCATCGTCAAGATCGGCCTGCCAGCCGGCATCCAAAGCGCCGTCTTTGCCGTAGCCAACATCATCATCCAGTCCGCCATCAACAGCCTGGGCACCGAGGTCATGGCGGCATCGAGCGCCGCCATGAGCTTGGAGTACGTATGCTACAACCTGCTCAACAGCTTTAGCCAGGCGTGCACCACCTTTGTGGGACAAAACCACGGTGCCCGCCAGATCGACCGCTGCACCAAAACGCTCAAGGTCTGCCTGGTCGAAGGCGGTATCGTCGCGCTCACCACGATCATCGTTATTGTCGGCCTGGGGCGCGAGATCTTGTCGCTGTTCAACAGCGATCCCAACATCGTCTCGATCGGCTATATCCGCGTGTGCTCGATCTTCCCGGCGTACGCCTTTAGCATGTTCTACGAAAACATGTCAGGCTACCTGCGCGGCTTTGGCATCTCGCTCACACCCGCCCTCATCACCATGATCTGCGTCTGCGGCATCCGCTTCTACTGGGTGTTCTGCGTGTTCCCGCACTTCCGCACCTTTGCGAACATCATGATGGTCTACCCCATCAGCCTGGGCACCACGGCGTTCTTTATGGTCGTGGCGGTGCTACTCTGCCACCCGGCACGCACCTATCGCGCCACCCAAGCCAAAGCGACAGCCCGCTAAACACCGCACTCAACGCCACGACAGTCATTAATTGACAATATGCGAGCTCATATAGTCGATAAAGCGCCTCGTGGCGATAGGCATGGTGTCCCAGCTGCGCCAGGCGGCCACCACGTCGCGCGAGGGGGCATGCACGATGGGCCGCACACGAATATCGGCTCGCATGCCCTCCACAGTACGACGGTAGAGCATGCTCACGCCTAGGCCCTCCTCCACCATCGCCATGATGGTGTAGTCGTCAGTCACCTCGCTCGTCACGTGCGGCGACAGCCCATGCGCCGCAAATGCATCGAGCACCAGGCTCTGTTCGCCCTCATCCAGCAGTACAAACGGCTCGGACGCCAGGTCGGCGAGTGTCACCTTTTCCTTTGCCGTCAGCGGATGCGCGGCCGGCAACAATGCCACCAACTCGTCGTGATAGACCACGCGCTTCTCGAGCCCAGCGGTAAATCCGCGTGCCGTAAAGCAAAAATCAACCACGCCATCGTGCACCCACTGGGCGTTGCGCGTGTAATCGCCCTGCTTGAGGGTAAAGCGTACGCCCGGGTGCAGGGCTCCAAAATCGCGGATCACGCGCGGCAACACGGTTCGACTCACGTTGGTAAACGTCGCGATGCGAATATCAGTCGACGAAAGCCCCAGCAGCTCCTGCCGCTTGCCCTCGAGCTCGAGCTCGGCGGTCACAATCTGGCGCAGGTACGGCAGATATTGTTTACCGTCGCGCGTAAGCGAAACGCCCTGCTTTCCGCGCTCGATAAGCGTGGTGCCCAGCTCGCGCTCGAGCGCCTTGACGGCCTGGCTCACCGCACTTTGCGTATAGCCCAACTCGTCCGCCGCGCCTTTAAGGCTGCCGCGGTCGACCACCATACAAACAATCTGATACCGCGATGCCATCGTGCCTCCACATCAATGCAGCCGTAAAACGTTTTGCCAGCGCTTTTCGCGCCTACTTTAGCGTTTCTTAATCATACTGAAGATACATTCGCTTTACTACATCAACATCTGAGAGCAGAATCCTTTGTGCGAAACCGTTCTGTAACAAAAGGAGTCCCATGGATCGCAAAAAAGCAATCGCGCTCTCATTTTCCGTTCCCGTCGCATGGGGCTTTTCGTATCCCCTCATGAAGATCGGCATGGACAGCATGAACGCCACGAGCATCGTCGCGTTGCGCTGCATCATCGCCTTTGTGGCCTGTCTGCTGCTCTTCCACAAGCGCGCGTTCCGCATCAACCGCGACCTTATGGTTCGTGCCGCTATCATCGGCGCCATTATGGCAACCGAGCTCACCTGCATGTGCTTGGGCTCCAGCCTCACTTCTGCCTCCACTGCCGGCTTTTTGCAGAGCCTGACGGTCGTGATCGTGCCGTTTGCCAACGCCGCCCTGCTGCGCCGCGCCCCCGAGCGCAAGGTGCTCATCGGCACGGCTATCGTCACCTGCGGCATGCTGCTGCTCTCGGGCGCCGACTTTACCAGCCTGAATCCCGGCGCGATCATCATGCTGCTCTCGGCCTTTATCTATGCCAGCCACATTATCGTGGCCAAGCGCTTTGTCGAAGAAGTCGATCCGCTGTCCCTGGGCGTTTGGCAGCTGGGCTTTGGCGGCCTGTTCTCGGGCATTGCCGCATGCGTCTTTGGCGGTTTCGCACTTCCCAGTACGCCCAGCGAGATCGTGGTCGTCGTTGCCCTCGCGCTCATCTGCTCTGCCTACGGCTTTATCACCCAGACGCTCGTGCAGCCCCACGTACCCGCCGAGACCACCGGCTTCGCCTTCTCGCTTGAGCCGGTCTGCTCCGCTGTCTTTTCGTTCTTCTTGGTTGGCGAGGTCCTGAGCCCCATCGCCTTCTTTGGCGCCGCCCTCATCCTAACCGGCGTCATGGTGGCAACCGTCGAGCTTCCGCGCCTCCGCGCACATGAACAGGCTCGCATGGCAGGAGCGCCTGAGCACGTCTCGTAGACCCCGCTCTTCATACAGCCGTGGCATAAAGGCAACCGGTGCGCCTTTACAATAGATGCCAACAGAGCATCTGCCATAAAGGAGCCCCATGGACACCGCAACTTGCGATCGCAACATAGCAACTTGGTT
>CABUCQ010000006.1 GCA_902490095.1 uncultured Collinsella sp. | reverse complement strand
TGACTCGCACCCGGGTTCCGCCGGCCTGTTCGAGCTGGTCGAGGAGGTGCGCGCTGGCGTTGCCGAGGCTGGTGGCCACGGCGCCCGTTACTTCTGCACCGACATTTGCGACGGTGAGGCCCAGGGCCACGACGGCATCAACTACTCGCTGCCCAGCCGCGACATGATCGCCAACATGATCGAGATCCATGCCAAGGCCACCCCGTTCGACGCCGGCGTCTTTGTCGCCAGCTGCGATAAGGGCCTGCCCGCAAACCTCATGGCCATGGGTCGCATCAACATCCCCTCCATCGTCGTCACCGGCGGCGTCATGGACGCCGGCCCCGACCTGCTGACCTTGGAGCAGCTCGGCGCTATCTCGGCCCGCTACGAGCGCGGTGAGATTTCCCGCGAGGAGCTCGAGTTCGCCAAGCACAACGCCTGCCCCAGCTGCGGTGCCTGCTCCTTTATGGGCACCGCCTCGACCATGCAGGTCACGGCCGAGGCCTTGGGCCTCATGCTTCCCGGCACGGCTCTGCTGCCAGCCACCAGCTCCGACCTGCGCGAGTTCGCCCGCGAGGCCGGCCGTCAGTCCGTGTGGCTCTCCGAGCATAACCTGTGCCCGCGCGATATCGTGACCAAGGAGTCCTTCGAGAACCTCATCATGGTCCACGGTGCCATCTCCGGCTCCACCAACTCGCTGCTGCACATACCCGCGATCGCCCGTGAGTTTGGCATCGAGATGTCCGCTGACGATTTCGATCGTCTGCACCGTGGCGCCCACTACCTGCTCAACGTTCGTCCCGCAGGCGAGTGGCCGGCGCAGTTCTTCTACTATGCGGGCGGCGTGCCGCGCATCATGGAGGAGATCAAGTCGATGCTCCACCTCGACGTCATGACCGTCACCGGCAAGACCCTCGGCGAGAACCTCGAGGACCTCAAGAACAACGGTTACTACGAAAAGTGCGGCCGCTACCTGGAGAAGTGGAACCTCAAGCGTGAGGACATCATCCGCCCGTTCGACCAGGCTTTCGGCACCGATGGTTCCATCGCCATCCTTCACGGCAACCTTGCCCCCGAGGGCGCCGTCGTCAAGCACACGGTCGTTCCGCGTGAGATGTTCCAGGCTACGCTCAAGGCCCGTCCGTTCGACTGTGAGGAGGACGCTATCCACGCCGTTCTGACGCACGAGGTCAAGCCCGGCGACGCCGTCATCATTCGCTACGAGGGCCCCAAGGGTTCCGGCATGCCCGAGATGTTCTACACCACCGAGGCTATCGCCAGCGACCCCGAACTCGGCGCTTCCATTGCCCTGATCACCGACGGCCGCTTCTCCGGTGCCTCCAAGGGCCCGGCTATCGGTCACGTTTCGCCCGAGGCTGCCGTGGGCGGTCCGATTGCCCTGATCGAGGAGGGCGACCTTATCCAGATCAACATCCCCGAGCGCTCGCTGTCCATCGTGGGCATCGCCGGTAAGGAGATGGAGCCGACCGAGGTCGACGCCGTTCTGGCCGAGCGCCGCGCCGCTTGGAAGCCCAAGGCTAACCGCTATACCTTCGGCACGCTCAAGTTCTTTACCGAGCATGCAGTTTCCGCCATCCAGGGTGGCTACATGGAGTAGCGCCCGTGCGCATCGAATTTTTCCTCTCATAGATGCGTGGCACAAAGAGCCCCGAGTTCATACGAGCTCGGGGCTCTTTTCGTTTGGATTGCAGACGTATTGCCAGACGAAAGCGTGTTGCGTCTGGGGTAAAATCGTACGAAAGCGCAATTTGCGTCTTAAACCAGGACGCAAATCAAGACGAAAACCGTTTACGTCTGGCTTAAATCCGTACGCAAACGGTTTTCGTCTTATAATACGGTCGTGAAAAGTACGAAACGAAGGGGTTATGCATATGGTTGTTAGAGAGGGCCCTACAGTCGAATACAAGGAAAGCGTTACGCCGACGTTTCTTAAAACGGTGAGCGCCTATGCAAACTACGGGACGGGCAAGATTGAGTTTGGCGTTAATGACGAGGGTATTGCCGTCGGTCTTGCAGATCCGGTTGCTGAATGTCTGCGCATCGAAAATATGATTAATGACAGCTTGGATCCCGCGCCCCGTTACTCGCTTGAGCCCGATGAGAAACACGGGACCGTAATCCTTACGGTTTATGAGGGCCAGGACAAACCCTATCGAAGCAAGGGAAAGGCCTACAGACGAAACGATTCGGCGACGGTGGAGGTCGACCGGTTTGAGTATGGCAGGCTGACGCTCGAAGGCAGCAACGTAACGTTCGACGCGCTCGCGTCGGCTCGCCAGGACTTGAGTTTTCACACGCTTGAGCATAAGTGTGTTGAACACCTCGGCATTTCCGAGCTAACGCCGGATATCATGCGTACGCTCCGCTTGCTCGGCAAGGATGGCTATACCAATGCCGCGGCGATTTTGGCGGATAAGAATGATTTTCCGGGCATTGACTGCGTCCGTTTTGGCGATACCGAGGATGTGATCTTGGATCGCGAGACGGCGACAGGTCTATCCGCAATTGAGCAGGTGGACAGGGCGGTTGCTATGTTTGCACGCTACTACCGTTATGAACGTATCGAGGGGATGGAACGCGTCCAAACCGATCGAATTCCTCTTGAGGCGTTCCGCGAAGCTGTCGCAAACGCTTTGGTGCATCGGACATGGGACGTTCGGGCGAACGTTCAAATTGCCCTGTACGACGATCGCGTCGTTGTGACTTCACCCGGACCGCTGCCCGCCGGTTTGACGACGGAACAATACCTGTATGGGCAGATATCCGTGCTCAGAAACCCAATTGTCGCTGAGGTCTTTCTAAAGCTGGATTACATCGAGAAATTTGGTACGGGAATCGCGCGAATCAGGCGTGCGTATCGAGATTCTTTGAGCCAGCCGGTATTTGATGTTCGCGGCGGCATGGTGGCCGTCACATTGCCCGTTATCGATGCCTTTGAAGGGTCTGAGGAAGAGGTCCAGGTTCTCAAGGCTTTGTCAGGCGGACGAATACTGTCGCGGGGCGAGATTGAGCAACAGACAGGATTGAGCCGCACGCGCACGTTGACGGCGCTTGAATCTTTGCTCAACCGAAACTCGATCGTAAGGCGGGGGACAGGACGCGCCACGAAATACGAGCGCGCATAGCTCAAAAGAGCAAAGCTACAAAACAGGCCCCAAGCCTACACCGGCTTGGGGCCTGCTGTCCTCTGGGATATTGGCGCCTCTACAGTTCAGCTTCCAGTTCGGCTTTGTGTTCGTTGAGGTAGTCGCGCATGTAGGGGATGGCAAATGAGACCTTGCCGTACGAGGGCGCCTCAATGATCGACTCTCTCAGCAGACGACTGCGGATGGAACTTACCTGTTGAGGTGTCTTGTTTAAGTCATCGGCAACCATGCTGGTCGAGCTCGTCTGCCCTAAGGACGCCATGCTCAGCAGATAAGCGATGCACGTGGGCGGAATGCGCTGCAGCGCGGGCTCAATCACCATTGCGCAGAAGCGTTCGCGTGCTGTTGCGATGCCTCGCTTTGCCTCTTCCTCTCCAATTACAGTTGTATGGGCGCGTCGTGCCAGTTGCCATGCGTAATATCCAACGAGCTGAATCATAAAGGGATAGCCTTGCGTTGCCTCGGCAAGTTGGCCGGCAATACCTGGTTGCAGCTCCATGCCAGACGCTTCAATGGTTTCTTCGAGGGAGTACGACACTTCGGTTACTGCCACAGCCTTCAGATCAAAGGGGAGGGCACGGCGCAAAAACGTAAGTGTCTTTCCGTTGATGACGCTTTCTATCATCGAAGGCAGCCCCGCAAAAACAAAGGCGATATCAAGGTCTTCGCCGATAACCTGCTGAATCGCAATGGAGAGCGTTCGGACCTCTTCGAGCTCTGCGTCTTGGACCTCATCGAGGGTGATGAGCAGACCATTGCCGTTCTTTGATATTGCCTGCCTCATGGCGTCACGCAGCGATGGGCCGATTCGCTCAATGTCTATGCTGCCGATGGATATGCCAGCTACGCTTGGCTCAAATCTGGCGTGTTTGGCCTGGAATTTGGGCTGCAGCTGCTCGAGAATGCGCTGACAAAGTCCTTCGGTTGCGACTTCTTTTATGACCGTCCAGCCATGGCTTTGCGCCAAACGTGAGCACTCGTCAAGGAGGACCGTCTTGCCCGTTCCGCGGACGCCGGCTATGCGCATAAGGCGTCCCGGGGCGCCAGGCCCGTTGACGAGGCCTTCATTGAATTCCTCGAGGACATCTTCGCGGCCGATAATCGTGGGAGGTGTTTTGCCTGCTGTGGGCTTAAAAGGGTTTGTTTGCATGCGAGCCACCTTTGCTCAAAATATAGCAAGATATAGCAAAGTATAGCAAGATATAGCAAAGTATAGTGAGATATAGCAACGTATAGCGCTGCTCGCGGGTTCTTGCGGTGGCGCTATTTTCCAAAGGCCACGCGGATAAAGCGCTGGGCGAAGAGCTTATTGGCGACGTTGATGACATGGCCCAGGAACAGTGCCGAGATGGCGGTCGTGACGCCAAAGCCGCCCAGGTTGTGCATAAAGACCAGCGACAGCGCGAGCGAGGCGGCGACGTGCGAGCAATCGAATACGACCTTCACATCGCCAAAGCGGCATTTGAGCTTTTCGGCAATGACCTGTACCAAGCCGTCGGGTGCGTTGGGAACGACGCCCATATTGACGACGAGGCTTACGCCAAACGCGGTGATGGCAAGCGAGAGCAGCATGGTTACGACCTGTGCCGGCAGCGCGGTGGGGTGCAGAGGGTTAACGTTCATAAAGAAATCGGTAAAGCCGCCGATCAGCGTTGAGAAAAAGAGCTCGAGCAAAATGCGCGGCTGGAACTCGCTTCGCAAGATGGCTAATTGCGCCACGATGTAGGCGACGTAGGTTGCGGTGATCCAAAAGCCGAGCGTCTCGCCAGTGAGCATGGATAGGGTTGTGGCAAAGCACGTGAGCGCGGCGACGCCCAGGCCGGATGCCGTCTGGAGACTCATACCGAGTGCCAGTACTGCAACGCCCACCAGATACATCAGCATTCTGATGACGGTATGGCACCAGTCGATGTTCTCGCCATGCATGATGATGAGCGGTCGCATGTTGCTACCCGTCCTTTCGGTTGTGTGAAAAAGCTGACCCGGGCCGGCAAAAGAGGGTTATCGGAGGCACTGCTGCAAAAGCAGAAAAGCCGGCCCCACGGTCAGTCGTCTAGGAAGTGTCTCGCTGTGCCGGAATGGGACTAAAGGTCCAACGAGACGGGAAGAAAGCAAATGGCATTGCGTGGGCGATAAGATGCCAAGATGGTAGGGTGCGTCTTAGCATCCTATTGCCCACGCTCAACGAAATCGGTTTCGTTTGAGCCTAAGTATACGCACGGGATTTTATTCGCGAAGAGAAAAACAATAAAAAGGTGACCGTTCACCTAATCGCAACAACTCGTTGGCTGTAGTTGCGGTGGAATAGTTCCTGTTTTTGCTGCTGAAGGCTTTGAACAGGAACTATTCCACCGCAACTTATGGGGGGGCGGGGGATGCGATAGTATTACGTGGTGATATTCGACAAACCGTGGGCTTCATCCGAGGGCTTTATGGAACAACACCAGCATTATCAGAGCTTGCAAGATCAGGCATACAACGCATTACGCTCCAAGATTATCTATGCCGAGCTCAAGCCCGGCACGCGCCTTTCGGCGATTGGTCTGGAAAAGGAGACGGGAATCGGGCGCACGCCCATTCGCGAGTCCTTTGTGCGCCTGCGTGAGCAGGAACTGGTGGAAACTCGTCCCAAAAGCGGCACCTATGTCTCAAAAATCAGCATGGAGCGCGCCGAGAACGCCTGTTTCTTGCGTGAGAAACTCGAGAGAAGCGTGCTCATTAAATGCTGCTCGGCCGCCACGCCCGAGCAAAAGCATCGGCTCGAGCAGATTCTTGCCGAGTCTGAGTCACTCGGCCATAGCGAGACGCGTCGCTTTTTTGACCTGGACAACCTGTTCCATGAGACGTGTTTTGAGATTGCTGGCCGTCACATGCTGTGGGATTGGATGAAGAGCGTCAACACGCATTTTGAGCGATACAACTGGTTGCGTATGGTGTCGCAGGATTTGGATTGGGAGCCGATTCGTTGGCAGCATCGCCGGATTCTCGAGGCCATTAAGAGGGGCGATACCGACACGGCGAGCTACCTGGCCGAGACGCACTTGCACCTGATGCCCGAGGAGCAGGGCCCGGTTATCGCCTTGCATCCCGACTATTTTGAGCTGTCCAAAGACTCGGCCATCTAACTCGTCCCCTTCATTAGTTGCGGTGAAATAGGGATTGTTTTGCGGCTCTGATGGTGTAAGCAGTCCGTATCTTACCGCAACTGCCGGGGCACTATCGGGGCACAAAAAAGCTGCGGCGCCGCTTGGAGGAAAAGACCGGAAGCAAGGGTCCATTCCTCCAGACGGCGCCGCAACTGTTTTGATGGCTCGGCTTTTACCGAAGTGGCTCAGTTGGACGCGGTTGCCAACCGAGTAAGTAAAGCGGCTCGGGGGCGTGTCGCTTCCGTCACGTTCTATCAGCATACAAGACGGTTTCGGTTCTTGTTCGTGACGGAAACGGCGCGCTTCCGAGCCGCTTTAAAAGAAAGGGGACGAGGTCTAGGGCACGCCCCCTTTCACGATAGAGAGCTAAACCTAGCCGCGGACCTTCTTGACGACGTCCATGGCCTCGCGGGCAATCTGCTCGACCTTGGAGAAGTCGCCGTCGGCAAACAGGGCCGGCTTGACCATCCAGGTGCCACCGCAGGCGATGATGGCAGAGGAGCTCAGGTACTCCTCGACGTTGTCGGTGCTCACACCGCCGGTAGGCATAAAGCGGTGACCGACAAACGGAGCGGCGAGGGCCTTGATGGTGTTCAGGCCGCCATACTGGGACGCGGGGAAGAACTTGGTGACCTTGAGGCCCAGGTTCTCGGCTGCGGTGACCTCGGAGGGGGTCACGGTGCCGGGAAGGACGGGCAGGTCGATGTCGATACAGTGCTTCACGACGTCCTCGTTGTAACCCGGAGAGACGATGAACTTGGCACCGGCTGCGCGGGCCTGCTCAACCTGCTCGACGGTCAGGACAGTGCCGGCGCCGACGCACATCTCGGGCTCGGCCTCGGCCATAGCGGCGATGCCCTCGGCGGCGCAGGCGGTGCGGAAGGTGACCTCGGCGGACTTCATGCCGGCTGCCATAAGGGCGTGGGCGAGCGGAGCGGCGTCCTCGACCTTGTCGAGCACGACGACCGGCACGATACCCAGGGACTCAAGCGTGGTGTAGAACTGATCGAACATGATGTTCCTTTCGATGTGTGGCGCGCACGGGCGCGTGGTTGCCAAATGTGCTGGTCAGGAGCCGATTCTGGATTGGTTATCGGAGGCACTGCTTGGGGTCACAAGCAATTCCAAAACCGGCTGCTCGACCAGTCATGTAGGGAATGCCAGGCAAAACCGGAATGGGACTGGTGGCTTTGCCCGACCGGAGGAATCGGGGAGCGGGCTGCAGAGGTATGGGTATGGAAAACTGCAGTCCGCGGAATGGGGAACGAATTAACGGGCGACGCGGGTGCCACCGTCGGCGGCGTTTGCCACGGCGGCAATCTCGTCAGCAGTCACCAGGTTGGAATCGCCCTTGATGGTGAGCTTGAGGATCGAGGCCGCAATGGCGTAGTTGATGGCAGCCTGCGGGTCAAAATCGTTGATAAGGGCATGGACGAGTCCGGCGTTGAAAGCATCGCCGGCAGCAACGCCCTCGAGCACGTGTACGTCGTGAGCAGGGGAGAACCAGTGCTCACGACTCTCGGCGTCAAAGAGCATGCCCATCCAGACGGAGCGCTCGACGCAGGAGATGTTGCGGACGACCGAGGCGACCTTCTTGCAGCCGTACTCGGCGCAGATCTGACGGGCCATCTCGACGTAGGTGTCGCGTTCCTCGATGCCGTGGGCGAGGGAACCAGAGACGCAGGTCATGCCGAGGCCGGCAGGCGCGTCCTCGTCGTTGGCGATGCAGATGTCGACGAGCGGCAGGAGTTCCTTCATGGTGGCCTGCGACTTCTCGGGCGACCACATCTTGCCGCGATAGTTCACGTCGCACACGGTGGTGATGCCCTTGGCACGGCAGGCGGTGAGCGCATCCTTGCAGGCGGCGGCCATCTCATCGGAGACGGCGGGGGTCACGCCGGAGAAATAGAAGACATCGATGCCCTTGAGAATCTCGTCCCAGTCAAAGACGTCGCGCTTGGCCATGTTGATGGCAGAGTACTTGCGGTCGTAGACGCAGCCGTTGCCGCGCTGCGAGGCGCCGACCTCAAAGACATAGGAGCCCAGGCGATCGCCCTGACGCACGACGCGCGTTGTGTTGACGCCGTAGGCCTTCAGCGAGCGCAGGGCGCACTCGCCTAGGCGGTTGGCTGGAACAACGGAGACGTAAGCGGCCTTGTCGCCCTGGTAGGCCAGGGAAAGCGCGGTGTTGGCCTCGGCGCCGCCATAGCGAACGTCAAACTCGGTCGCCTGCTCAATACGCAGGTGATCTTTGGGCGAGAGCCTCATCATGATTTCGCCGAAGGTAAGAACCGTTTTACCCATGGTCGCGCAGCTCCTTCTTACTCGTGCGTACACCTTTGATATGGCGTTGGCACGGAGGTGCCAAGACGGTAGGGTACATCTTTGCACCTCCGTGCCAACGCTCGCCGAAATCGGTTTACGAAATCGGTTTCGTTTCGAGTTGTAGTATACTCACCTACAGCGTTTTGCAACCGAGATTTTTAAAAAAATGCCTAAAATGGCTCAGACTACCGACAATTGGGAAACGGGGTGCGCTATGGCGCAGATGAGAATCAAGGACATTGCCGCCGAGGCGGGCGTGAGTCCGGCCACGGTTTCGCGCTATCTCAATAACCGCCCCGGGCAGATGACCGAGGAAACCCGTGCTCGCATCGCAGCGGTTATCGAGCGCACCGGCTATCGCCCGCGTGCCGCCGCGCGCAATCTGCGCAGCTCGCGCACCAACCTCATCGGCGTGATCCTGGCCGACATCGCCAACCCGTTCTCGAGCGCCATGCTCGAAGGGCTTTCCGCCAGCGCCGCCGCGCGCGGCTGCTCGCTCATGACGGCCATTAGTGGCAACGACTCCGCTAAGGAAGCGGAGTCGCTCACCAGACTTATCGATGCCGGCGTGGACGGCCTGGTCGTCAACACCTGCGGAGGCAATGACGAGGCGATCGCCGCGGCAGCGGGACGTCTGCCCGTCGTGCTGCTCGACCGCGACGTTGCCGACGGCGGTGTTGACCTGGTGACATCTAACAACCGTGAGCTGGTCGCCGGCTTGGTAGACGCCTTGGCAGCTGCGGGCAGCGAGCGTCTGTGCCTGCTCACCGAGGCAAGCGACGACAGCCCCGTCCGTCGCGAGCGTGCCGAGGCCTTTACCGATGAGCTCTCGCGTCGCGGTCTTGCCGGCGAGGTCGTCACGCTGGCCGACGGCGGCGCTGAGGGCATCAGCCGTCTGGACGAGGCCATTCGCGATTATGCGGGTAAAAAGCTCGGCCTTATCGCCGTAAACGGCTTGGTCTTCTTGCGCCTGACCGAGGCGCTGGCCCAGCTTGGCCCCTCGCTGCCGGCGGGCCTCAAGATCGCGACGTTCGACGACTATCCCTGGAACCACGTGCTCTTTGGCGGCGTGACCACGGCCGCGCAGGACACCCTGGCGATTGCCGAGCGCGTTGTCGAGCGCCTGTCCGAGCGCATCGATGTCGTCACCACCACGGTGGGCGAGGCCGCAAGGCTCGCGCCCAAGCACATCGAGATCCCCGGCCACATCGAGTCCCGAGCCTCCACTTCGCGCTAGGCCACCGACCAGCACTCGCCTGCTCGCGCACGTTTTTTGAGCGCCGGACGCGCTTTAACCCCGCGGAAACATTTTTCTGCGATAGTATCTGCGATATAGACCAGTCGAAACCCGCCCGAAAGAAAGGGGAGCGACATGAACCAGCAGAACATCGATTACGTACTTCGCTCTGTAGAGCAGCGTGACATCCGCTTTGTGCGTCTGTGGTTTGTCGACATTCTCGGCCGCCTCAAGAACTTTGCCATTAGCCCCGAGGACCTCGAGGTCGCTTTTGAGGAGGGTATTGGCTTTGACGGCTCCGCCATCGAGGGCTTTGCCACGCCCGAGGAAGCCGACATGCTGGCGTTTCCCGATGCTTCGACCTTCCAGATTTTGCCGTGGCGCCCGAGCCACAACGGCGTCGCCCGCGTGTTCTGCGACGTGTGTACCCCCGACCGCAAGCCCTTTGCCGGCGACCCGCGCGATGCCCTGCGCCGCATGTTCTACAAGGCCGAAAAGGCCGGCTATCTGCTCAACGTGGGCGCCGAGCTGGAGTATTACTACTTCCCCGACGAGCACACCCCCGAGCCGCTCGACAACGTGGGCTACTTCGATCTTTCGGTAAGCGATGCCGCCCGCGACCTGCGCCGCAACACAGTCCTTACGCTCGAGAAGATGTCCGTGCCCGTGGAGTACACCTTCCACGCCGCCGGCCGCTCGCAGCACGGCATGAGCCTGCGCCACGCCGAGGCCCTGAGCATGTCCGACGCCATCACCACGGCCAAACTCATCATTAAGCAGCAGGCCTACGAGAGCGGTTGCCACGCATCCTTTATGCCCAAGCCGTTGGCAGGCGAGGACGGCAGCGCCATGTTCCTGTGCCAGTCGCTGTTCGACCACGACGGCAACAATGTCTTTTGGGGCGAGGACGACGAGAAGTACCACCTCTCTGACATCGCCAAGCACTACATGGCCGGCATCCTGGCGCACGCGCGCGAGATCAGCGCCATCACCAACCCCACGGTCAACTCGTACAAGCGCATCACCACGGGTGGCGACTCCGTGCCGCAGTACGCCACGTGGGGCCTGCGCAACCGCGCGAGTATGGTCCGCATCCCGGTCTACAAGCCCGGCAAGCAGCTGTCCACGCGCATCGAGCTGCGCAGTCCCGATCCCATGGCCAACCCGTACCTGGTCAACGCCGTCACGCTGGCGGCTGGTCTGGACGGCATCGAGCGCAAGCTGGAGCTCCCGCCCGAGGCAACGGCCGAGACGCTCAAGCTTACCGACCGCCAGATGGTCGAGGCCGGCTACACGCCGCTGCCGCGTTCGCTCAAAGAGGCGCTCGACGTGTTTGAGGACTCGCAGTTTATGAAGGATGCCCTCGGCGAGCACATCCACAGCTTCTTCCTCAAAAAGAAGCGCGACGAGTGGCATAAGTTTGAGTCTACGATCACCGAGTGGGAGATCAAGCACTACCTGGCGAACTCCTAATCGCGCTGGCTTGTTCCAGTACGATTGAGCTCATTTCTTTGGAGGCCGATATGTCCGAAAAGAGTGCCCTGTTCATGGCGCGCACGACGCGCTTCCACGAGTTTGCCCGCAGCTTGACGACCACCCTGGGTGTCGAGGTGAGCCTGGCAACCCCCGATTCGCCGACTGCGGCGCACGACTTTGACCTGCTGATTCTCGATTCCGATGGCATCCGCAGTGACCGCATCGATCAGATTGCCAAGTGGCTTGACGATCGTGGCGGCGTCCCCATGCTGGTGATCGTCGACGACGAGGCCCTTGGCACCCTGCGTCTGCCCAATCATGCGCATGCCGACTTTGTATGCCCCACGGCGACGCCCAACGAACTCAAGGCTCGTGCGCAGCGCCTGATGGGCGAGGAGGAGACCGTCACCGCCGACGATGTGCTCAACATCGATAACCTCGAGATTAACCTGGCTACCTACCAGGTGACGCTCGATAACGAGCCTATCGACCTGACGTTGATGGAGTACTCGCTGCTGAGCTTTTTGGCGACGCATCCCAACCGTGCCTACAGCCGCGAGGTACTGCTGCACCGCGTGTGGGGCTTTGAGTACTGCGGCGGCACGCGCACCGTCGACGTGCACATCCGACGCATCCGCTCCAAGGTGGGCCCGCAGATAGCGGCACACATCACCACCGTCCGTGGCGTGGGCTATCTGTTTAAGGACTAGCAAGTAAATAGAGGAATGTGAGGGTACCGGAGATTTCTCCAGTACCCTTTTCTCGTTTAGGGCGAGAAGAAGACCTTTCACCGATTTAAAGTGGGTCAGTAAAAACAATATCAAACGTATAACACTATCTCACGAATATCATTTAGTTACCGTATCTCCCTACTGCACGGATGGAGGAAGAAATGCGTTATTCGAGAAAGGTGATTGTCGGATTCATAGTATTGCTTGCCGCCCTGATGTCTCCAAGGTTGGTTTTTGGAGACGACGACTTGGTTCGTGTCACACCGCAAATAGCTGTGGAGCAAGCGCAAGCTTTCTTTGATGACGTATCGGATGAGCCGGTGACCGCTTGTGACCCAGTAAAAATGGTGAATTCCGATGGGGAATCAATCGGGTATATCGTTCGCGCGAAGCGGGATGACGTTAACTATGGCTACGTCGTATTTGATTCAGAGCGATCTTGGTGGATCAGCGAATACTGCTTGGCTCCGAACGCCCCTATGCCCATTGAGAATACAAGCGATGAAATAGCTCTTCTCGCATCCCAAGATGACATCGTTGCTTTGAAATTTGACGAGCTGTCTTTTGGTATTGCAGATCTGGATAATAACGTTGTTTTAGATGAGAAGGGATGCCGGTCAACAGCGGTGTTTTCTGTGGGAAATAGCCGCAGCGGATCTCCAGGCAGGTTCGAGGATGTTTTCGTATCGCCCAAAGACCTGTATAAGCAAGGATATGTCATTGACGCAAGTAAAACAATTTCAGGGATGATAACGCCTACACAATCAGAGGTTATTAAAGAAACGGGGACCTATGCTTGCGATGTGTCTGCAATGTTTGCGGTAAGCAGCCATTATGTAACGCTAAACCGGCTCAAATTGCCAGACTTATATCATGAGCTTTGGCAGTTATCGGGAACATCCGGCGATCCAAATAAGTCATTCGATCAAGCTACGGGCCTTTACTTTACCCAAGGAAGGACTCCATCTCCAAATGCTGCCCCGGCTATTAAGGAGTTCTGTGCTAGGCGCGGGAAAAGGCTTGAGACATCATTTGCTTGGTATCCATCTTGGGATTCTTTCAGGGCAACTGCAGATTCTGGAAATCTCAGTATTTTTTCTGGGACTCTCAGGTCAAGCCATGACGCTCATGCGATGGCTGTTGCGGGATATGTGGCTATGCATAATACATATTCAAATGATAAGAAATATATGCTTGTTGTCTGGGACGGTTGGTTCAATCAGCTGCGTTTTCTTCCATATGACACAACGATTTATATATCGCATGAAGGGACGTATTGTGGAGAGTGACGGCGAAGATGATAGAAAACGCATACGTAAAACGCTGGGGCTTCTTTGCGCATTTCTTGGGATATTGGTTGTCGCGGCCTATCAACCGAGCCCCTCGGTCGTTGGTGGAAAAGATGACGAACATATTTCAGTTGAAGTACAGACGCTGTCGGATATTCATAACGGGCAATTTGAGGCGCTTATGCCAAGTGGTTGCCGTAAGAAAATCGATATGCGCCGTAAGTCAAGTTCCGGATATGTCTCAGGGTTGAAAGCAGGTGATAAATGGATTCTAGTATTTGTGGAAGATAAGGAACTTGACGGGACTGTTCTGTATCCCCATTCAGCTGAGAAAGTCAAATAAAGTAGACAAGGGGAATGAAGAATGATTGATAGAAAGCAGTTTTTAGGTCTGATGGCAGGGGCTCCTATTTTGATGCGAGCTGGGATGGCAGAAGCCGTGGAGTTGCCGGACGCTCGGAAGCGATTGACGCTCGTGGTCGACACGGTGGTCAGAGATGAAAACGGCAATGAAAAAACGCGAACAAGAAGCAGAGAGACTATTTTCACGCCAGAGAGCGAAATTGTGTCTGCGGACGCTATGGCCGGTGATGTCATAACAATCCAGAGGGAATCAGATGAAACGTTGCCGCTGCTTGCCAAGATTGAGCTCACGGTCGCTTATTTTAACGATAAAACAGAAATTGAGATTCGTTCCGGAAAGTACTCGATAGTCCAAACCGATCCGCTTGTGATGTATGCAAACGCTTGGTACGCGCTCATGCAGAAGGATAAATACGTGATGAATAACTTCACGGAAAGCGAAGCATCATATGAAACGGGGTGGGGGCCAACGCCATACGACGCGGAGAAAGATAAGTGGACGTGCGGATCAGGCATGGGTGCGACGATTACGGACTTTATTAACGATTCAACATATAGTTTTGCTATCGACTGTTATATCGAATAGACATGACGGCATAAAACGAATTGGCTTATAAGCATGTCATTACTTAAGCAAAGCTGAAATCTTGGCATCTAGTGCTCGGGACTGCCCAGCTTGGGGTACAACTCAACGTGAACAATGATGGCCCGCCACATGTTTGGCGGGCCTTTGGTTATTTGACGAAAGGATCGCAGCCATGAGCGAGTACGATTCCCAGCGTCCCCAGGATGCGGGCAACGCCGGCGAGACCCAGCAGCAGCCGCGTGTGCAGGTGGAGTCGACGCCTGCCGGCAGTAACATTCCCTACGTGCAGGCCTACGACACGCAGACCGGCAAGCCGCTGGGTGGCCAGAAGGTCGTGAACAAGCACACGGTGGTCAAGACCAAGACCAAAAAGCTGTCGATCTTTATTACGGCGCTTGCCGGCTGTGCCTGCGGAGCCCTGCTGGTCATTGCGCTCATTATGAGCGGCACGCTCGATATCGGTGGCGGCAAGAATGCCGTGACGGCGGGTGCTTCGGGTTCGTCGACGCAAAAGATCACCATTGACTCCGAGGACACCACGCTGGCCGAGGCCGTTTCTGCTAAGGCCCTGCCCTCCGTCGTTTCCATTACCGCCACTTCGAGCGGCAGTCAGAATGGCTCGCTTTCGCAGTCTGCTGATGAGTCGGATAGCTCGGGCAGCGTCGGTTCGGGCGTCGTGCTCGATACCGAGGGCCACATCCTCACCAACAACCACGTGGTCGATGGTTACGACCAGTACGTGGTGACCATGGACGACGGCACCACCTATGAGGCCGAGTTCGTGGGCAACGACGCCTCGAGCGACCTGGCCGTCATCAAGCTCAAGGACGCCGACGCTTCCAAGCTCACGTCGATCGAGATGGGTGATTCCTCCAAGCTCAACGTGGGCGAGTGGGTCATGGCAATCGGTTCGCCGTTCGGTAACGAACAGTCTGTCTCTACGGGCATTGTGTCGGCGCTGTATCGCTCCACGGCCATGAGCTCTACCAGCGGTAACACCATCTATGCCAACATGATTCAGACCGATGCCGCCATCAACCCAGGCAACTCCGGCGGCGCGCTCGTCAATGACAACGGCGAGCTCGTGGGCATCAACTCGCTCATCGAGAGCTACTCGGGCTCCAGCTCAGGCGTGGGCTTTGCTATTCCCGTTAACTACGCCAAGAACATTGCCGACCAGATTATCGACGGCAAGACGCCGGTGCATCCGTACATGGGCGCTACGCTTTCGAGCGTCAATGCGCTCAACGCCCGCACCAACAAGCTGAGCACCGATAGCGGCGCGTATGTGGCGAGCGTCGTCGAGGACGGTCCTGCTGCCAAGGCCGGCATTCAGGAGGGCGACGTCATCACCAAGCTGGGCGACGACGAAATCACGAGCGCCGATGGCCTGATCATCGCGCTGCGCAGCCACGAGGTGGGCGAGAAGGTCGAGATCTCGCTTATGCGCGGCAAGGAAGAGAAGAAGGTCACCGTCGAGCTGGGTTCCGATGAAGAGCTGCAGAACCAGCAGCAGGACGACAGTTCGACCGACACCGGCAATGGCGGTATTACCGACGAGCAGCTGCGCCAGTACCTGGAGGAGCTGTTAGGCCAGCAGGGCCAGGGTCAAGGCTACGGCCAGGGCTACTAGCGAGCCGTTTCGCATATGCCGAAGCCAGAGGGGCTGTCCCGCCAAGTGTGGGACAGCCCCTCTTTTCTTGTTGATCCGTTGGGGACGGAGGAAAACGGATCACCTGGGGCTGACAAGAGGCCTGGTTCGTAATGGTCTGGACAGTTAGTTCAGATACGTATAAATCTGGGGCAGCTTGGGATGCGTTTTGAGCAATTTTTTGATTGAGATGGGGCTTGAATGGGTGCTTGGGAGGGCGAGCGGGACGTTTACATGGTTTCGAGGAGCTCAAATTAGTTGAAACAGGGGTGTTCGTGCCTGATCCAGCTCTAGGATTTATACGTATCTGAACTAACTGTCCGCCCCGGTCCGGCCGCTGCCGATTCGGTGCGGTTTGAGACCGCTATTCGGCCCCGTTGCGACCGGTGGTACTCTTGTATCCGTTTGAAATCGAGCGAAGGAGTGCCGCTATGGAGCAATCGAGCCTGTTTGGTGACGGTGTGGACATCGATACCGAAACGCCCGCGAGCGCGGATGCCACCGCACCGGTCGACGCCCATGCCCAGGCGGCAGCGCGCGCGGCCGAGCTGCGCCACGAGCTCGACTACCACGCCTATCGCTACTACATGCTCGATACGCCCGAGATCACGGATGCCGCATTCGACAAAATGCTCGTTGAGCTGCAGGAAATCGAGGCGACCTACCCCGACCTGGTGACGCCCGACAGCTATACCCAGCGCGTGGGCGGCTACGTGAGCGAGCAGTTTACGCCGGTCACGCACATGGCACGCATGTATTCCATGGACGATGCCATGGATCTGGACGAACTCGACGCATGGCTCCAGCGCACCGAGGATGCGCTCGGCGCCGGCAGCGTCACCTATACCTGTGAGCTTAAGATTGACGGTCTGGGCGTGGCGCTTACCTACCAAAACGGCACCTTCGTGCGCGCGGCCACGCGCGGCGATGGCACCACGGGCGAGGACGTGTCGCTCAACGTGCGCACCATCAAGGATGTGCCCATGCACCTGTCCGAACCGGCACTTGCCCACATGGGCGCCGACCGCGAGCGCACTATCGAGGTGCGCGGCGAGGTCTACATGCCCAAGGGCAGCTTTGTTCGTCTGAATGAAGAGGCCGATGCCGAGGGCCGCGACCCCTTCGCCAACCCGCGCAACGCCGCCGCCGGCAGCCTGCGCCAAAAGGATCCCAAGATCACGGCGCGCCGCGATCTTGCCACCTTTATCTATGCCATCGCCGATACCGACCCGCTGCACGTCCACAGCCAGCGCGAGTTCCTCGACTGGCTGCGTAGCGCCGGCTTTAGCGTCAACCCTAACGTTGCCCGTTGTGCCACACCCGCCGAGGTCCACGAGTTCTGCGCCCAGGCGCTCGAGCATCGCGGCGACCTGGACTACGACATCGACGGCGTGGTCGTAAAGGTCGACAGCTTCCAGCAGCAGCTCGACCTGGGCTTTACCGCCCGCGCGCCGCGCTGGGCCATTGCCTTTAAGTTCCCGCCCGAGGAAAAGCAGACCGTCCTGCGCGAAATTCGCATCCAGGTGGGCCGCACCGGTGTGCTCACGCCGGTCGCCGAGTTCGATCCGGTGACGGTCGCCGGCTCCACCATCGCGCGCGCCACGCTGCACAACATCGACGAGATCCGCCGCAAAAACGTGCGCGAGGGCGACACCATCATCGTGCACAAGGCAGGCGACGTAATCCCCGAGGTCGTGGGCCCGGTGCTCGATAAGCGCCCGGCCGATTCGGTCGACTGGCACATGCCCGAGGTCTGCCCCGTGTGCGGCAGCCCCGTGGTCCACGAGGACGGCGAGGTCGCTTACCGCTGCGTCTCCATCGACTGCCCCGCGCAGCTCAAGGAGCGCCTGCTCCACTGGGTGAGTCGCGGCTGCATGGACGTCGACGGCCTAGGCGACGAGATTGTCGACAAGATGATCGCCGCCGGGCTGATTCACGACGTCGCGGACTTCTACCAGCTCACGGTTGACGATATCGCCGGCCTGGACACGGGGCGCACCTATGCCAGCTCCAACAGCAAAAAGGGCGTCAAGAAGGGCGACCCCATTCCGGTAGGCCTCAAGACGGCCGAGAAAATCATCGCCGAGCTCAACAAGTCCAAGAGCCAGCCGCTCGGTCGCGTGCTGTTTGCCCTGGGTATCCGCCACGTGGGCAAGAGCGTGGGCGAGGTTATCGCCGAGCGATTCCTGTCGATTGACAAGCTCATCTTGGCGAGCGAAGAGGATATTGCCGAGTGCGAGGGCATCGGTCCCAAGATTGCGGCGAGCGTCAAGCAGTTCCTGGCCGTGCCCGAGAACCTTGCCGTGCTGGAGCGCCTGCGCCAGGCGGGCCTGTCGCTCGAGGTCGACTTGGGCGCCGCGCACGCGCAAGCCGCAGCCGACGCTGGCGTGGCGGGCGAGCTCGCCGACGCACAGCCACTCGCGGGTCTGACCTTCGTGCTCACCGGCACGCTCGTCAACCGCACGCGCGACGAGGCGGGCGCGGCACTCAAGGTGCTTGGCGCCAAGGTTTCGGGCAGCGTGTCAAAGAAGACGAGCTATCTGGTCGCCGGCCCCAAAGCGGGCTCAAAGCTCACCAAGGCCGAGCAGCTGGGTGTGCCCGTGTTGGATGAGGCGGCACTTGAACAGATTTTGGCGACGGGTAGGGTCCCGGAGGCATAATGATTTGTTGAGGAACTGCGCAGAGGCTCAGTTCCTCAACATCTCCTTATAGTGTTTGCCTGTTCAATTTCGATATCGTTTCCCTCGTATGATCCAGATGCGTCTACCGACTCAAAGCGTGAGTAGGAAACTCTTGTCCCAACTTTGATTTGGGAAAGCTTGTCTTTGATTCGGCCAGATGAGGGGAATGTAATCCGGGTTTGCTTTCCAGCGTCGGTGTAGCGGGGACTGTTGTCTGTTTGGATTACGAGTTCCGTTCCCTCAATAGAATGAACGCTGCCGGCTCCAAAGACAAGGTAATCATCTCCTCCGCTATAGCGGGCTCTATCTGTGCATGAAGAAACGGATGCAAACATAGCGAAAATCACCAATATCGTAACCAGGGCAAAGGCCGTGGTGCCATAGCATTTTGATGGTGCCATCCGGTCTACCAAAAGACTGTTCCGTTCAATTTGACCATATTGGGCGTTGCATAGTTAATCGCTCGGGGATAAGTGTTCCATCCGTCGAATACTTCGAGCCACTGCAGTTCGATGCCAGAGCTTCCATTATGCCCAGTAAAATAGCCAGTTACCGTGACTGTATGACCTGATAGCTCGACGGATCCTTCACTGTTTCGGCTGTTGATCCACATATGATACAAGCCGATATTCCCTTGATCGATAGTTGCTCTGTACTGAGCGAATTGAGGCTGATAACCGAAAAATTGAGTATTAAGTGCTCTACCCTTTTGAGCGGCAAGACTTTTAAACGGAACAATTCCATCTGGGATGATCGTGCTTCCGTACTCGACGCCCTGATCATTGGTCTTATACGTTGTTGTGCCAGTGACGTTCCATATTTCTTTATAATAATCGGGATTAAATTGATTAGCGTTTGAACTGGTGAGACCGTAATGCATTGATACAGCGTACAAGGCAGAAACGACGCATGCATACTTATTAGTGCGGGCTTCAACTAATGATTCCGAGACTCCTCGGAACGGTATTCCGTTTAAATCGTCTATTTGGAAATGCAACATCAAGTCATCTTCATTGATAATGACTGCATCCCATGAAGTTGGGTTATTGCTTTGAGGTGCTATACCCTTTTCGGTGACAATTGGGACAGACCGTATATTGTTATAGTTGGTTACACAGTCTCTAGTTCCTGGCACCAAAGTTCCATATTCAATATCGTTGTACGAAATTAGTACGGTTGGGTTTGTGGCCTGTTGGCCGGAATAAGTTGAAATGGCGTTTGATAGAGAAGCTGAAATCGGAAGAATGGTATCGCCGAGGGTTATCTCCTTCAGAAGCCCAGGATATGATGCGTCAAGTATTAAATAACCGTAGGGGCTTCCTTCCCTTGTGACACTGATTTCATAGCCACAGATAAGGCCGATTTGTTGGCATACGGGAACGATTTGCTCGATCTCTAAGTTCGCGGATCCGTCGACGATGGGCAACAGGGAAAGCGCGTAGTCTTGTGCTAGGTCTGATGTAAAAGCGACGGATGAGTTTGAGTCGGCAGCGAATACTCTTGTTGGGCGTGACGCGGATAAGCCGATGATCGAGGCTAGGCCGAGAAGAAACGAGCGACGTGATTGAACTCTGGGCATAATGTCTCCTGCCTATGGGGGGCAATATGCTGTCATTTTATTTGCTACATAATACAATCTAATTCGGATTAAGGTAAATGGATGGAATTGCTCGATAAATGGTAGTGATTAGCGGACCGGTATCGCGATCCTCGTCACATACGCCCCCGGGTCGTCGCTGATGATGTCGTCGATAAGGGCAATCTCACGCGAGGGGCCGGCGGGTGTCAGGCCGTGCTCGCGCATATAGCCGAGCAGCTGCTCGTAGCGCGGACCCGCTTGCCCGTGCGTGCCGCGAAAGCTAATGGTCAGGCAGCGCGCGGCGGGTCGCACCTCGACATCGCCCAGGTATTCATCGGTGTCATCGAGCAGTAGAAAGACCTCGTCGTAGCCATCAAAGTCGCCGGCGGCCAGGCGTTCGGCGCTAATCCCAACGCCCAAGTTGCCCAGGAAGACAAAGGTCTCGTGCTGGCCCTTCTGCAATTGACGAATCTGCCACTCCAGCGCATAGGCGTCGGTAGGGTTGACGCGTTCGCGCAACACGGCGCAGCGAAGCTCGGGCGCATCGATTGTGCAAATGCTATCGAGCTCGGTGTTCAAGGCATCGTGCAGCAGCGCAAGCCGGTTATCGATCTTACGCGACACGCGCTCCAGCTCGCGGCGCTTGCGCTCGATGAGCTCCTGCTGCTGAGCCAGCTGCCGCTGCATAAGGTTCACATCGCGCGTGGTCACAAACTCGCGGATTTGTGCTAACGGCAAGTTGAGAACGCGCAGGTGGCTGATGGTGTTGAGGGTGGAGAGCTGCCGCGATCCGTAGTAGCGGTACCCACTTGCCGGATCGATGTGCGCCGGGTCCAGCAAGCCCATCTGCTCGTAATGACGTAGCGTCCCCACGCTCAGGTTAAACAGGCGCGCCACCTCGCCAATGCGGAGCAGGCCGTCGGTATGTTCGCTGGACGTGTCAGTCACGGGATTGCTCCTTTCGGTAAAAGCGGGGGAGGGGCCGGGCGCGCGTCGCCCCCGCTACGCCACGAGCTTGTCAAAAGTGCCGCGGCGGTTGAGCACCGTAAACGCCACCACGCAAATGGCTGCCGAAAGAATCGACCCGCACGGCGAGGCGATGCCCATGGGAAACAGCGTGTCGGAATAGGCGTTCGACAACAGCCATGCGCCCGGCACGCGAATGAGCGCGACGGCCAGCACGTTGTGCGCAAAGCCGATGTAGCTCTTGCCGTACGCGGCAAAAAAGCCGCTAAAGCATATGTGAATGCCGGCGAAGATCGCATCGAAAATGTAGCTGCGCATATAGCCGGTGCCGGCTGCGACCACCGCGGCGTCCTTGGCAAAAAAGCCGAGAAACGCCGGTGCCACCAGCCACATGAGCGCCGTGATCAGACAGCCGTACACCACCGAGATGGTCATGGCGTCCTTGAGCACCTGACGTGCTCGGTCGCCCTTGCCCGCGCCCGCGTTTTGCGCCGTGAGCGCGCTGACGGTGGCGCCCATGGAGCTCGGCACGATGAACAAAAAGCTGATCATCTTCTCGACCAGGCCCACGGCGGCGGCGTCGACCAGCCCGCGGTGGTTGGCGATAACGGTGATGAACATAAACGCCACCTGGATGCAGCCGTCCTGCACGGCCACGGGCACGCCAATCTTAAGGATGCTGCCGAGTACCTCGGGCTGCGGACGCAGGTCGCTGCGCTTGACGTGGATGTTTGTGCGGCGGCTCTTGAGCCACACGAGTGCGAGGGCCACGCTTGCCGTCTGCGCGATCACCGTGCCGAGCGCCGCGCCCACGGGGCCGAGCCCCATATGGCCAATGAACAGAAAGTCGAGCGCGATATTGATGACGCACGCCACGCCGATCACATACATAGGCGAGCGCGAATCTCCCAGGCCGCGAAAGATGGCCGAGAGGATGTTGTACGCGGCGATACACGGAATGCCGATAAAGCAGATGCGCAGGTAGGCGGCAGTGCCCTCGACGGCTTCGGCCGGTGTGCCGATGAGTGCCACGATCTGCGGGCACAGCGCGAGCAGGAGCGCGGCCAGTACCACCGAGACGCCCATAAAGAGCGTGATGGTGTTGCCGATGGCGGCCTCGGCGCGATCGAAGCGGCGCGAACCCACGGCGTGGCCGACGATAACCGTCGTTCCCATGGCCAGGCCCACGAGCGTCACGGTAATGATATAGAGCGTCTGCGCGCCATTGCCCACGGCGGTGATGCCGGCGGCGCCGCTAAACTGCCCCATCATGTACAGGTCGGCCATGCCGTAGAGCATCTGCAAAAAGTACGAGAGCATATAGGGCAGGGCAAAGACCGCAATGGTCTTGAGGACATTGCCGCGTGTGAGGTCGTGTTCCATGGGCGGGGCTTTCTGGCTTGGTCTGTTTACGTACCAGTGTAGTGAAAACCCTATAACGATTGTAGAGTCAAGGTTTGTGTTGGCGGCGGGGAGAAAAAAGTCACGCTCGCGTTCATTTCCAATTGAATACAGGGGCGCGTCCTGCGAGCTTGGTGCCTGCACTAGCCTTGCAGAAATCGATTTCGGAACACTTGACACCGCCGCACGGCGCGCCATAATACGTGGGTTTGCGAACAACGTTTGATGGGGGATGAACCTGCGTGCGCAATCTCAAGATTTTGTTTTCCTATCTGGGGGCATACCGCCGCGATGCCATGCTCGGCGTGCTCTTTGTGACGGCCGAGACGGCGCTCGAGCTGTTTATCCCGGTCATCATGGCAAATATCATCGACGTGGGCGTGCCCGCGGGCGACATCAACTATATGCTGTTGCAGGGCACGTATATGTTGATATGCGCCGCATGTTCGCTGGTACTTGGCTTGGGCTATGCGCGCACGTCTGCCCGCGTTGCCTCGGGGCTGGGCGCTAACCTGCGCGAGGCGGAGTATCGCAAGATTCAGACGCTCGCCTTTGGCAATCTGGACAACTACGATGCCAGCTCGCTCGTCACGCGCATGACCACCGATATCACCGTCATCCAAAACGCCATCGGCAACGGCTTTCGCCCCATGGTGCGCGGCCCCGTGACGCTCATCGTCGGCTTGGTCTATGCGCTGGTGCTGTCGCGTCCGCTTGCTACGGTATTCGCGATCATCCTGCCGGTGTTGGCGATCGTACTGGGCGTTATCACCTATCGCGTCAGTCCGCTTTACCGCCAGCTGCAGACCTCGATGGACCATCTCAACGGTGTGGTGCAGGAGGACCTCACCGCCGTGCGCGCCGTCAAGGCGTACGTGCGTGCCGAGCACGAGGAGGCCAAGTTCGATGCCGTCAATACCGAGCTTTCGCATACGGCGACGAATACCTTTGGCAACGCTGTACTCAACCTGCCGGTGTTTCAGCTGTCGATGTACGTGGCGGCGCTTTCCATTCTTTGGATCGGCGGTCGCATGATTCTTGCCGGCGAGCTCGGCGTGGGCTCGCTCACGGGCTTTATGAGCTATGTGCTGCTGATCATGAACTCGCTCATGATGATCTCCAACGTGTTTTTGCTGCTCACCCGCGCACTTGCCAGCGTGGAGCGCATCTCGCGGGTGCTCGACGAGCGTTCGCTTATTCAAGCGCCCGACGCTGCCGCTGCCGTGCACGAGGTGGCCGACGGAAGCATCGAGTTTCGCGACGTGTCGTTTAAGTACCGCGCGGATGCTGCCGAGGATGTGCTCGAGCATATTGACCTTTGCATTGAGGCGGGCTCCACGGTGGGCGTGCTCGGCGGCACGGGCTCGGGCAAGAGTTCGCTTGTACAGCTGATCGCGCGCCTGTACGACGCCACCGAAGGCGCCGTACTCGTGGGCGGGCGCGATGTGCGCGATTACGACCTGGTTGCCCTGCGCGACGCCGTGGGTATCGTGCTGCAAAAGAACGTGCTGTTTACGGGTACCGTGCGCGAGAACCTGCAGTGGGGCAATCCGCAGGCGTCGGACGATGAGCTCCTCGCGGCCTGCCGGGCGGCATGCGTGGACGAGTTCCTTGATCGCATCGGCGGGCTGGACGGCGAGTTGGGCCAAGGCGGTGCCGGTGTCTCGGGCGGGCAGAAGCAGCGCCTGTGCATCGCGCGTACGTTGCTCAAACATCCGCGTGTGCTCATCTTTGACGATTCGACCAGCGCGGTCGATATGGCGACCGACGCCAAGATTCGTGAGCATATTGCTCAGATTCCCAATACGACGGTGATTGTCATCGCACAGCGCATTGCGAGCGTCATGGATGCCGACCGCATTATTGTGTTGGACGACGGTCGTGTCCACGGCGTGGGCACGCACGAGGAACTGCTGGCGGGCGATAGCATCTACCAGGAGATTTACGCCTCGCAGATGGAATTTGCGGGGAACGCGGACGCCGGTGACGGCAGCGACGATGGCAGCGCGAATAATCCGTTTTCCTCCGTCCCCAGCGGATCACCCTTGGAAGGGGGTGAGTGCCATGCCTAAGACCGCAGCCCAAGCACGCCCGGCCGACCTCAAGCGCACTGTGCGCCGCCTGCTCTCCTACATGGGGCATGCCAAGTTCTCGCTGCTCGCAGTGGGTGTGCTTGCCTCTGTGGCCGCCATCGCAAGCCTTGCCGGTACCTACATGGTGCGCCCCATCGTCAACGGTTTGGCAACGGGCGGCGAGGAATTGCTCGCCAGGCAGGTTATCTTTACTGCTGCTATCTACGCCGCGGGCGTGCTCTCGGCTCTGGGCTACTCGCAGATTATGGTGCGCGCGGCCCAACGCGTGGTGTCCGATATTCGCCGCGACCTGTTCGCGCACATCCAGACGCTGCCGCTGAGTTATTTTGACAGCACGCGCTCGGGCGACATCATGAGCTTCTTTACCAACGACGTCGACACCGTCTCCGAGGCGCTCAACAACAGCTTTGCCAACGTGATTCAGGCGAGCATCCAGATGGTCGGTACCACGGCCATGCTCATCATCCTCAACTGGCAGCTCACGATTATCACGCTCGTGTGCGATGTGGCCATTGTGCTGTATGCGCGCTACTCGGGCGCGCGTTCTAAGCGCTTCTTTGCCGCCCAGCAGGCATCGCTTGGCGACCTGGACGGATATATCGAAGAGATGGTCTCGGGTCAAAAGGTCATCAAGGTCTTTAACCGCGAGGCGGCGAATGTTGCCGGCTTCACCTGCCGCAACGACGAGCTTCGCCGCACCGGCACCGCCGCCGTTAGCTATGCCAACTCCATGGTGCCAATGACCGTCGTGATTGGCTACGTCAACTATGCCATCGTCGCCGTGGCGGGCGGCATGCTCTGCATCAAGGGGCTCGCCGACGTAGGTGCGCTCGCGAGCTACCTGGTCTTTGTGCGCCAGGCCGCCATGCCCATCAACCAGTTTACGCAGCTCGGCAACTTCTTGCTCAACGCGTTGGCCGGTGCCGAGCGCCTGTTTGCCGCCATGGACCTTGAGCCCGAGGTGGACGAGGGCTGCGTGGAGCTGGTGCAGACGGGCGACGCCGCGTGGGCGTGGAAGATTCCCGAGGGCCAGGGCGTGGGCGCGTATGGGCATCTGCATGACGTGGCAGCCGTTGATGAGTCGGGCCGCGCGGTGGCCGCCGACGGCACCGAGCTTACGTGCGGCTTGGTTCCGCTTGCCGGCGACGTGCGCTTCCACGCCGTGGACTTTTCCTACGTGCCGGGCACCCGTGTGCTCACGGATCTCAACCTGTTTGCCAAGCCAGGGCAAAAGATCGCGTTTGTGGGCTCGACGGGCGCCGGAAAGACGACCATCACCAACCTCATCAACCGCTTCTACGAGGTCGATGACGGCGAGATCACGTACGACGGCATCGACGTCAAGCACATTGCCAAGGCCAGTCTGCGCGGGTCGCTCGGCATTGTGCTGCAGGATACACACCTGTTTAGCGGCACCATTGCGCAGAATATCCGCTTTGGCAAGCTCGACGCGACCGACGAGGAAGTGCGCGCCGCCGCCGAGGCCGCCTGCGCTGACTCGTTTATCCGCCGCCTGCCGCAAGGCTACGACACGCCGGTCACGGCCGACGGTGCCAACCTGTCGCAGGGCCAGCGCCAGCTCCTTGCTATCGCGCGCGTCGCCGTGGCCGATCCGCCGGTGCTCATCCTGGACGAGGCGACAAGCTCCATCGACACACGCACCGAAAAGCTCATCGAGCGCGGCATGGACCGCATCATGCGCGGGCGCACCACGTTTATGATCGCGCACCGCCTGTCCACCGTTCGCGACGCCGACGCGATCATGGTCCTCGAACACGGCCGCATCATCGAACGCGGCACCCACGAGGAGCTCCTTGCGTTGCACGGGGAGTACTGGCAGTTGGCGCATGGCTTGAAAGAGTTGGATTAACCCGTTCGAGCATGATGCTTTGACCCCTCCGTGCCCCCCATCTCGCCTCAAATCATCACAACATTCGACGTTTTTTGCCAAAATCGGGAAAAGCATCGAATGTTGCGATGGTTTTTCTGCCACTCGATCGGGTGGAATCGCTTTCTTGCGCACGAAGGTGTGCGGACCCGTGGGCAGGGGAATAAGGTTGGTTATCCGACTCCATTGGAGGGCTCATGGACCTGCCGATCGTCCTGTCCCATAAGACTGCCTGGCTGTACCACAACGTGGCGCGCCCGTCCGAGCCGCTCTCGCGAGCAAGTAGCCTATACGATGAGGACTCGCTTGCTAATGAGGCGGAGCCGACTGCGGGCCTGCCCAAATTGGAGCTCGATGCCAAGGGACTGAGGGCTTCAACGGCAGTCGGGATCGTTACCGACTATCTGGTTTCGCTCGGTATTCCACGAGAAGAGCTCGATCATATCGATACGCTCGTCAACTTTGATTTTGAGCGCTCGACGCCGGCTGGATTTAGGTGCCACGTGTTTGGGGTGCCGGTACCTCCAGGCCATCTTATCGAGGTGGCAGAGGGCCTTCTGGTGGTTGATGAGGCCATGTGCTTTGTCCAAGCGGGTTCGTGGATGAGCGAACCCGAGCAGCTGGAATATGGCTACGAAATCTGTGCCCGATACCATTTGAATCATCTGTCGACAGGCGAATATATCGAGATGGGGCAGAGGTATACCGTTGCCGACTTGATTGCCTATTGCAATGAGAACCGATCTCGTCAGGGGGCTATACGCGCGGCCGCCGTTCTCAAACGCGTGCACGATGGCGCGCGGTCGCCCATGGAGACGGCCACCGCAATCATGGTCGTAGCAAAACGTTCCCAGGGAGGGCTGGGATACGTCAAGATCGAGCTCAACCATCGAGTCAATGTTCCCAGCGAGTTCAAATATCTCGCAAAGTCCGGGTATTTCGAGATCGACGTATATGCACCTGCGAGCGGTACGGGGATTGAATACAACGGCTCGGACCATCTTGATAAACAACGCAGCGCGTCGGACGCGGAGCGTATGACCGTGCTGAGCGCGCTGGGCTTTAGGATGATCGTCCTCACCGGGACTCAGTTTGCCCACCAGCTGCAATTGCACCGGGCGATGAACGCCATTGCGCTCGCTATGGGTATCAAGTGCGACCGAAGCGAAGCGTTCCAGAAACGTCAGAACGACCTGCGAGAATTCGTGATTCGGCACTGGGACGGCGGCATTTAGGGGCGCTTTGGTCCTTCTGCGGGGTGCCGTGGGCAGGCAAACCATCACAACATTCGACGGTTTTCGCCAAAATCGGGAAAAGCATCGAATGTTGTGATGGTTTGTATGCTGAGGATGGGCTTGGGAAGCCGGTTTTGCTCGAAGCGACCTGTCCTGTCGTACGGGTGTCGGCATGATTCTCTCGTGGGGTATTATGTTTTCCGAAGAATAAAACGCCGCGCGAGGGGAGGATTGCGTGGACGAGCGCGTGCAACATGACGGCTTTGGCCGCGATATCAACTACCTGCGCATTGCCGTTACCGACAAGTGCAATTTCCGCTGTATTTACTGCATGCCGGCCGTTGGCGTGGCACCCCGCGCGCACGACGAGCTGCTCAGTGCCGAGGAAATAGCCCGCTTTGTGCGCTTGGTGGCGGGGGAGGGCATTCGCCGCGTGCGCCTGACGGGCGGCGAGCCGCTGGTCAGCCGCCGCATCATTCCGCTCATTCGCGACATCCGCGCGATTCCGCAGATCGAGGACATCTCGCTTACCACCAACGGCGCCCTGCTGCCCAAGCTGGCATCGCAGCTCAAAGATGCCGGGCTTAACCGCGTCAACATTTCGCTCGATACGCTCGACCCTACGCTGTTTGGAAAGATCACGCGTCTAGGTCGACTCGAGCAGACCATGGCTGGCATCGACGCGGCGCTGGCTTGGGGCTTTGAGCCCGTTAAGGTCAACTGCGTTGTCGTGCGTCGACTCAACCAGGATGTGGCAGCCCTCGCACGGCTCACGCTCGACCGCCCCATCCACCTGCGCTTTATCGAATACATGCCCATTGGCGACGAGCGCACCAGTTCGCATTGCGCTGTGGACCCGCATGCGCCCACACTCAATCCCGAGCTGTGGGACGCGAGCGATACCGTGCCGAGCGACGAGCTGCGGGCGCGCATCAATGCCGGGGCCGCTGCGACGGGACTGGGCGAGCTTGAGCCGCTCGACATCAACGACGCTCCTGCCGGCGCGGGCCCTGCGCGCTACTGGCACTTTCCGGGCGCGGCGGGAACGGTTGGCTTCATCAGCGCTATGTCCAACCATTTTTGCGCGAATTGCAACCGTCTGCGTCTGACGGCCGATGGCAACGTGCGTCCGTGCCTGTTCAGCGATGCCGAATATTCGGTGCGTGAGGCGCTGCGCCGTGGTGATGATATGCAGGTACTTTCGATTTGGCGCGATGCCGTGGCCCACAAACCGCAGGAACACGCGATAATTGAGGGCACGCAACGATTTATGTCCCAAATCGGAGGATGATCATATGGCCAAGAGCAGGTACGCCGATGCTACCAAGGCCGCTCGCAGGGCCGCGATGTCTGCCCATAAAGCCACGGCTGCGGCGAATGCTGGCAACGCCGACGCGTCCGCGCAGCCGTCTGCCAGTGCTGCCACCGAGCCTGTCCGTGACGCCCGTCGCGACGAGCTGACGCATGTGGACGCCAAGGGCGAAGTACGCATGGTCGACGTGTCCGACAAGGCCGAGACCCATCGCATCGCCATCGCCGAGGGCACCATCCTCATGCATCCCGAGACGCAGGCCATGGTGCTGCAGGACCGCGCCAAAAAGGGCGACGTGCTTGCCTGCGCGCGCGTGGCGGGCATTATGGCCATCAAACGCACGAGCGACATCATTCCCATGTGCCATCCGTTGCTCATTACCAAGAGCAAGTGCGACATTGCGCCCATCGCTGCGGCGGGGACGCCGGCCGAGAACGTGCCCGAGGGCTGGGCGCCGGCGCGCGCGGACGGGCAGGTTGGCTTTCACGTACTGGTTACGGCCGGCGTGACGGGCAAGACGGGTATCGAGATGGAGGCGTTGACCGGTGCGAGTGCCGCATGCCTGACCATCTACGACATGTGCAAGGCCGTTGATCGAGGTATGGAGATCGTCGATGTGCGCCTGCTGCACAAGGAGGGCGGACGCTCGGGCGTGTGGGATCGCGCGGAACGTCAAGCTGCTGCTGCCGAGGCCGCCGCTACTGATGGCACCGTGCCCGCGAGCGCATCCGCCCCGGCCGTGCCCGCAGCTCCCACTCCGGCCGCCCCAGCAATCGCGTTTATCGGTTACCAGAACTCGGGCAAGACCACACTTGTCGAGAAAGTCATCGCCGAGCTTACCCGTCGTGGCCTGCGTGTGGGTTCGCTCAAACACCATGGGCATCACGGCTTTGATATCGACGTGCCCGCCAAGGACACCTGGCGTCATCACCAGGCCGGATCCAAACACGTGGGCCTCATTTGTGCCACGCGCTGGGCGGAGTACGCCGACACGCGCGAGGAGGACGAGATGCCCGCGCGCGAGCTGCTGTCACGCTACAACGACGTCGACGTGGTGATCATCGAGGGCTACAAGACCGAGGGTTTCGACAACATCGTCGTCGCGCGCTCCGGTGTCGATCGCTTGCGCGGCAAGAGCTCGCTTGATCTGGTCGACGGTCACACGCTGGCCCTTGCCTGCAACGAGGCCCTGGCACGCCAGGCCTTCGACGCCGGCTTTGCGACCCGAGCCATCAACATCAACGACGCCCGAGCCATCTGCGATCTTATCCAAGACCACCTTCAGGCTTGACGCTGCGCCGGCCTCAAGCACCCCATCTCGCCCCTCAAGCCGTCGCTCGCGTACCAAAGTACGCGTCGCTCCTCTTTCGGGGCGACCTGGGGCACTTGGAACCGGCTCGCTGCGCTGCCATAACATGCCAAAAAGGGACAGGTTTCTTTTGGCAGGTTTTATATGGGCAAACGTCACTTCCACCACAAAGGGGCCAGGCACCTTTGTGGTGGATTTTGCTTTAGTAGATGTGTGGGACATGTCTTACAATCTACCAAGTAGTTCATGACGGGCGAAAAACGGAGAGAAGGGGCTTGATGCGTCCTTAATGTTTCATGCGGACAGATTGATTTGACAGACGGTGGCGAATGCCCGCCGTCCGCATTCGTATGAAACAAGGAGTCTCCATGCTCGCCTCTCTTTTCTCAAAGCCTCAACCATCGCTGTCCGTGCAGGCCAGGCGCCTGGTGGCGATGCGCTTTCTTATCTACACCGGTTTTCAGACCAGCTACTTTATCGGCGTCATCGGAACGCTCACCTATGCAGACGATGCCTCGGTCGTGGCGACATCGCTGGCCGTCCTTTTTATGAACGTATTCGTGATCTTGGGATCCTTCGCGGGTGGCGCGGCGCTCGACGCCTGGGGCCCGCGCCGTCATTTCTTGCTGAGCATCGTGGGCACGCTGGCAACCGGCGCGGCGATCCTCGTTTTTGGCGGCGCGACCGGCATCGTCTTGCTCGGCGCGGTGCTTCTGGGCTTTGTGATGGGGTTCGCCCAGTCCATCGCCACATCCTATCCAGCCTACCTCACTGACGACCCCGTCGAGCTCAAAGACATCAACTCTGCCATCGCCATGT
>CABUCQ010000005.1 GCA_902490095.1 uncultured Collinsella sp. | reverse complement strand
AGCAATATGTAAGCGATAAGGACGCCAGCGGCGTGCCGATTATCGACTTCGATGCGCTTGCTCAGACAAACCCCGAGATTGTGGGTTGGATTTATGTGCCGGGAACCAACATCAACTATCCCGTTGTGCAGACCAACAACAACTCAAAATACCTCAACACGCTGTTTGACGGTACGGCTAACGCGTCCGGTGCCATCTTCTTGGATAGCGATGACACCGCGCCGGGAATGGTTGACCAGCAGACCACGATCTACGGCCACCATATGAACGATGGGTCGATGTTCAACGTGATTTCGGATACGACTGACCAGGCAACGTTCGATAGCATTGAATATGTGTACTACATCACACGGGATGCTACGTATAAGCTGCGTCCGCTGGCGACCAAGGTCGTTGAGGATACGTACTCCAAGGCGCGCACGCCCAATTTTGAGGGCGATGACGGGCTCAAGAACTACCTGTCAGAGATGCTCGACGGTGCCTCTGCCGTGGCGAGCGATGCCACCGATCGTGCCGTTTCGGCAACCAAGGTCGTGACGCTTGTGACCTGTCGTTCGTTATCGCTGAGCAACACGCGTGCTGTCATGGTGCTCACGCCGGTCGAGGAATAAAGTGTCCGGGCCCCGTCCCAAAAAGACTACCCTGGAAATCAAAAGGAGAAATGATGCTTGAGAACGGCAAATCGATGCCTTCGGTTGATGCTTGGCTGCGCGAAGCCAAGGCCGATGTTTCGGCGGCTGATTGTGGGATGTACCTGACACACAACGGCGTGGTGCGCGCGACGCCCAAGGCCGAAGTGCGCGGAGTCGAGACCGATGGCGTGGCGCCAGGCCACAAGGTGGGCGGCATGGTGTTTGGCTTCGATGCCGAAAAGGTGCAGGCCGCTATCGAGGCGACGCGCACGATGCCGGGTATCGGCTATGTGCGCGTGTGGCTGGCGAGCGGCGAGCTTACCGTGGGCGACGACATCATGCTCGTGCTCATTGGCGGAGACATTCGCCCGCATGTGGTCGATGCGCTGCAGTCGCTCGTCGGCACCATCAAGAACGAGTGCGTGAGCGAGGTCGAGCGCGAGGCGTAAGGCCTCGTCGGCAATCCGAGTCTGTCTATAGCGAAAGCCCGCCGGCAGTTCATGTAGATCTGCCAGCGGGCTTTGATGTGTTGGAGCTATTTTGCTCTGGCGTTTGCTACACGCGTGTGGCGTCCTTGGGGCTCATGGTCATACTCTGAAAACGGTTCTCCATATATTCGTTATCGAAATGCTTGTCATAGAACTGTGCGACGGGAATATTTCGAACGGTTCCGTTGACGCGCTGATACCAATAGTCGAGCGATTGCAACGTCATGACGCCGTCGATCAACATGACGGCGGTCAGGATGACGGTAGCAGAGTAGCGGCGTTTCCATGGAATCATATTGATGAGCTTAAGCAGGCGCGGCAGCAAGACCTTGATCCAGATGAGGCCACCCAGGCCCCACATGCAGGCAAACGGCGTGCATGTGCGTCCCCCGGTCAATACCGCGATGGGATCGGGCATGCCGAATAGCCTAATGTGTGAATAGCTCCACGACACCACGCCAAATGAGGTCTGCATAAACCAGCCTACAAACACCTCGAAAGCGCCGCCGATCAGGGCACTTACCAGGAAAATGATCAGAGGATTCTTTTTATAGAAGCGGTTGAGCGCCATGGTCATGAGCACCGCGCCAAATCCGTAGATGGGGCTAAAGGGGCCAAATAGCATACCGGCACGGTCCTGATAGACGCCGGGATCGACGACGACCATATGCCAGACTTCCTCGAGAATGAGACCTAACACGCTGCAGACGAAGAATACCCAGAACAGGTTGAAGTAGTTGAGCTTGATGTAGCCCTCGCCGGTTTCGTCGCGGCCGAGCATCCCCTCGGCGGCGGCATCGCGGTCGAGCATCTCTTGCAGACGGCGCTGCAGTTCGCGCTCCTGGCGTAGCGTGGGGTCGACGGTGGCCGACAGCGCAATGAGGATGACAAGCTGGACGGCGGGGCGCAGCAGGAAGGGTCCGATGCCCTGGAGCATCACGTCAACTAAAAGCTCCACGACGGTAAATGCGATGAGGGCGTAAGACAGGCGGGCGGCATTGCGCCGCTGGTCCTTGATGAGGTCCAGGCCAAAGACGATCAAGATGATCGCGCTTGCCGCCGAGAGCATAATGCCGGCGACGATAAGGCCAACCGCGACCAGGGTGTTATCACCGAGCTTAGCGGCGACGTTGCCGTTAATGAGTGCGGTGATGACCTGCCACATAAAGACGGCGACTGACGGGAGCGTGCCCACGCCAGATAGGGTGCACAGGACTGCGTAGACCTTGATGATAAGGGGGATCTTCTTGGCCTCCGTGGTGCTGGGGACACTGGGGTCGAGTTGATTTCGATCCATACGCTACCTTTCTCGTCTTGTAGTAGCCTACAAGGATACGCCGACGACCAGCTAAAAGACAGGACGAACGTCCCAATTGCAACAATGTAGCCCCTAGCGCGGGCGAGACACGGCGCACGGGAAGTCTTCGAGGCCGTTGCCCCTGAGAGTGGACTAGCCAATAAAATGTTTGGTCGCAAAACGGATAATAAGCTCGGTGGGCTTTTAAAAAGCGCTGCTCATGCGCGGGGGAGCGTGTCGCGCCGTGCGTATAATAAGGCGGGTAACGCCAAAATACGAGGCTCTGAGGGGATGCCATGTCTCAAGAAACCATCCGCGCGGCCGAGCGTGCCGCGGGACAGGTGAACGCCATGTCGACGTATGATCCGGACTCTGACCAGCTGCATGAGGAATGCGGCGTTTTTGGTGTCTGGGCGCCCGATCGCGACGTGGCTCGACTGACGTACTTTGGCCTGCGTGCACTGCAGCATCGCGGCCAAGAATCGGCGGGAATCGCCGTTGGTGACGGCGGTACGGTTATGGTCCGCAAGGATCTGGGCCTGCTCGACCGCGTGTTCTCCAATGCCGACTTGTCGACGCTCTCCGGTCAGCTGGCCGTGGGTCATGTGCGCTACGGCACCGCCGGCGCCAAGAGCTGGGAAGCCTCTCAGCCGCACCTCTCTACCATCAATAGCGTCATTATCGCGCTCGCGCACAACGGCACCCTCGTCAACACCGACGAGCTGCGTCGCCAGCTGATCGAGCTGGGCGTACCGTTCCTCTCCAACTCGGATTCCGAGGTCGCGACCAAACTCATCGGCTACTTTACTCAGCGTACTGGCCATCTGCGCGAGGGCATTCGCAAGACCATGGAGCTCGTGCGCGGCGGCTACGCCATGACGCTCATCAACGAGCAGGCGCTCTACGCATTCCGCGATCCGCACGGCATTCGCCCGCTCGTGCTGGGCAAGCTGGTGGATGAGGGCCTGGACCAGGCCGATGCCGCATCCGTTTCGCAGCTGCCGTCGCAGGACGGCGCCGCGACGGTCGACTCCGCCGTCCGTGTCACGCGCGCCGGCGGCTGGGTCGTTGCTTCCGAGACCTGCGCACTCGACATCGTGGGTGCCGAGTACGTCCGTGACGTCCGTCCCGGCGAGATCTTGCGCATCAGCGCCGAGGGCCTGGTATCCGAGCAGGGCGTGCCTGCAGCCGAAGAGCCCGCCAACTGCATCTTTGAGCAGGTCTACTTTGCCCGCCCCGACTCCATCATGAACGGCAAGAGCGTCTATGCCTGCCGTTACGACATGGGTCGTCAGCTGGCACATGAGGAGCCCGTCGAGGCCGACCTGGTCATCGGCGTGCCCGACTCCGGCCTGCCGCCTGCGGAGGGGTATTCGCACGAGAGCGGTATTCCCTTTGGCGAGGGCCTTATCAAGAACCGCTACGTGGGCCGTACGTTTATCGAGCCTACGCAGGAGTTGCGCGCCATGGGCGTGCGTATGAAACTCAACCCGCTGCGCGACAACATCGAGGGCAAGCGCCTGGTCGTCATCGACGACTCCATCGTGCGCGGCACCACCATGGTGCAGCTCGTCAAGATGCTGCGCAACGCCGGCGCCAAGGAGATTCACATCCGCATCAACTCGCCCGAGGTCATCTGGCCGTG
Source organism: uncultured Collinsella sp. (assembly GCA_902490095.1). Lineage (GTDB taxonomy): Bacteria > Actinomycetota > Coriobacteriia > Coriobacteriales > Coriobacteriaceae > Collinsella. Next base: position 30,175 of record CABUCQ010000005.1, on the reverse strand, counting down.
CTTCTACGGTATCGATACCGACGTGCAGTCGCAGCTTATCAGCGCCAACAAGACGGTCGACGAGATTTGCGAGTATATCGGCGCCGATTCGTTGGCCTTCCTTTCGGTCGAGGGCCTGCTTAAGGTCATGCCCAAGGGCGGTTACTGCGATGCGTGCTTTACCGGCCGCTACCCCGTGGCGATTCCCGAGAGCTTTGGCCGCGACAAGTTTATGGAGGGCTTTAAGCCCCGTAACCTGGACAAGCCGCTGCACTTTGACGACGACGCCGTGGTCGAGAAATACGACGACCGCAGCTGGGAAGAGGAGCACGGCGAGGCCTAAAACCTGCCATGTGGGTACAGGTTTATTTTGGTAGGTTTTACCTGCTGTTTTGTTGATATGACGGCGCGTGCTGTTATGGCGCGCGCCGAAATGAACGCAACTATGAGCACCGTTTGGCGCCCGCGCGGCGCCACGGTAGTGGGAGAGGAAGGCTCAGATGAGCGACAGCAAGCATGTGACGTATGAGGATGCCGGCGTCGATACCGCTGAGGGCGGCCGCGCCGTCGACGCGATTAAGCAGATGGTCAAGGACACCAATCGCCCCGAGGTTATCGGCGGCATCGGCGGCTTCGGCGGCCTGTTCTCGGCCGCCGCGCTTAAGGATATGGAAGACCCGATTCTGATTAGCGGTACCGACGGCGTGGGCACCAAACTCGTGCTCGCCCAGATCATGGACCGTCACGAGACGGTGGGCCAGGACCTGGTCGCTATGTGCGTCAACGACATTCTGGCTTCGGGCGCCGAGCCGCTGTTCTTCCTGGACTACGTTGCCATCGGCCATATTGAGGCCGAGCACATGGCAAAGATCATCAAGGGTGTGGCCGACGGCTGCAAGCTCGCGGGCTGCGCGCTCGTGGGCGGCGAGATGGCCGAGCACCCCGGCGTCATGGCTCCTGCCGACTACGACCTTGCCGGATTTACCGTGGGCGTCGTCGACCGTCCCAAGATGCTCGACCCCGCGAACGTCCGCCCCGGCGACGTGATTCTGGGCCTGCCCTCCACCGGCGTGCATTCCAACGGCTACTCGCTCGTGCGCAAGGTCATTGGCGTCGACGGCATTAAGCCGGGCACGCCCGAGGCCGCCGCTAAGGCCGAGGAGCTGAGCCGTCCGCTCGAGGAGCTCGGTGGCGCATCGCTGGCCGACGCCCTGCTGGCTCCCACGCGCATCTACGTCAAGCCTATTCTGGAGCTGCTGCGCGGTGGCGCTCCGGTGCACGCCATCGCCCACATCACTGGCGGCGGTATTACCGAGAACCTCAACCGTGCGCTCGCCGACGACGTCGACGCTGTGGTCACCCGCAACGGTGCCGAGATGGGTTGGGACGTTCCGCCCGTCATCACCTATGTGTCGCGCCAGGCCGAGCTCGCGCCCAACGAGGCGTGCAAGACCTTCAACATGGGCGTCGGCCTGTGCCTGATTGTCGCCCCCGAGGACGAGGCTGCCGTGACCGAGGCCCTGGTCGCGCTGGGCGAGAAGCCGTTCCGCGTGGGCGAGTGCGTCGAGGGTTCCGGTAAGGTCGTGTACTCCGATGAGCGCTAACGAGCAGATGGCTGCCGCCGAGGGCCTGGATTTTGTGTCCTATACCCGTCCGACCGGCACCGATACGGCCGAGCCGCTCAAGATCGGTGTGCTCATCAGCGGTTCGGGTACCAACCTGCAGGCGCTGATCGATCTGATCGCCGCCGGCAAGCTCAACGCTTCGATTGAACTTGTGGTGTCGAGCCGTCCTTCGGCTAAGGGTTTGCAGCGCGCTGAGCGCGCGGGCATCCAGACGCTCACGCTGTCCAAGGATGTCTATGCCGACCCTATTGCCGCCGACGAGGTCATCGCGCACGAGCTGCTCGAACGCGGCTGCGAGTATGTGGTCATGGCCGGCTACATGCGCATGGTGCACACGCCTCTGCTGGCGGCGTTTCCCAACCGCGTGGTCAACTTGCATCCGGCGCTGCTGCCGAGCTTTACCGGTGCGCATGCGATTGACGACGCCTTTGCGCGCGGCGTCAAGGTAACTGGCGTGACCGTGCATTTTGCCAACGAGATCTACGACAACGGTCCCATCATCGCCCAGCGTGCGCTGGCTGTTGAGGAGGGCTGGGATGTCGACACGCTCGAGGAGCACATCCATGCGATTGAGCACGTGCTGTATCCCGAGGTCGTGCAGATGCTCGCCGACGGCCGCGTTCACGTGCTGGAGAGCGGCAAGGTGGTAATTGACGCGCCTCGCGGCTAGCGACGCACAGTACAATTTAGCCGAGTAGTCAGGGTGGTCATTGGCGCCAAGGCGCGCGTGGCCACCTTTTGTTTTGGGTGGTCACCTGGGACGTTCTTAAACGACTAGCCGTTTAAGAACGTCCCAGGTGACTAGGTGAGAGAGGTGAGTGCATGGCGGATAACGAAGCGCTGTTTACGCCTGAGCTGGTGTTTTTTGATTGGGAGTGTGCAACGCCGGATGAGGTGTTTGCGCGGCTCGAGGGCGAGCTTGCCCCGCGTGGCTACATTGCGTCCGGTTGGCTCGACGCCGTTCGCACGCGCGAGGATGCCTATCCCACGGGCCTTGCCATGCCGGCGGCCAACATCGCCATCCCGCATACCGATCCGGGGTTCGTGGCTAAGCCCTATATCGCGGTGGTGAAGCCCGCCGCGCCCGTGACATTTAACGCTATGGCTGGCATGGGCGCTCCGGTGCCGGCGCAGATCATCATCAACTTGGGGATAGCCGAGCCGGGCGGCCAGGTCGAGGCCCTGCAGGCACTCATGAATATCTTTATGGATGCCGATGCCGCAGCCGATGTGCTCGGCCAGACCACGCCCCAGGGCATGGTCGACGCCATTCGCCGCCACTTCTAGGATGGGGCTGAGCCGGCACTTGGGGACGTTCCTTTTCTGCCGGCAGTAAGGGACAGTCCCGAAGTGCCGGCATATAAAGAACGTCCCCAACTGCCAAGTGTCAGAGCTGTCCCCTTTGCACCAAAATGGTGCAGATTAACCTGTCCCCCATGCACCAAGCGTGCCGCGGGGGCTGCGTTGTGACACAATGGCGTTTGTTCGATTCGTTATGCGAAAGGCCAACTATGGCAAATAAGAAAAAGAACTCCGAGGCCGCGCCGACGCCCGAGCAGCAGGCCCGCGCTGCCTCCAGCTCTCGCAAGAAGCAGCGCAAGACGTACGTGTCTAAGACCGTCAAGATCGTCCTGGTGGTCATCGGTGTGCTGGCGATGCTGCTTTCCGTCTCGGCGATGGCGTGCTCCGGCCTTATGTCGCAGGCCGAGGACACCTCGGGCTACAAGCTGACCGGCGGTGTTGCTGCTACTATCAACGGCACCAACCTCACCGAGGACACCGTGACCAAGCAGATCATGAGCATGCGCACGTCCTACGGCTACACCAAAGACAAGGACTGGGCGCAGTATCTGGTCGACAACGACCTCACGCCCAAGAAGTACCGCAAGCAACTCATCGACTCCTATGCGCAGCAGATTCTGCTTCAACAGGCACAGAAGGAGAACGGCGTGACGGTGTCGGACGAGGAGGTCGAGAAGGCTTGGAAGGACGCGTGCAAGAGCGCGGGCGGTGCCAAGGCCTTTAAGAAGACCCTCAAGACCTACGGCTATACCGAGGACACCTACAAGGATTCGCTCAAGGAGAGCCTGGCGCAGCAGAAGCTCAAGGATGCCGTGGCACCCACCAGCAAGCCCAAGGACAGCGAGATTGTCGATTACATCAATGAGAACCTGTCCAACTACAACGATGCCCGCCGTTCGTCGAATATCCTGATCAAGGTCGATTCCGACGCTTCCGACGAGGACAAGGCCGCCGCCAAGGCCAAGGCACAGGAGTGCCTGGACAAGATCAACTCCGGCGAGCTGAGCTTTGAGGACGCCGTGGAGCAGTATTCCGACGACACCGGCTCCAAGGAGAAGAAGGGCGACGTGGGCTGGGACAAGCTCACCACCTTCGTCGACAGCTACCAGGCGGCGCTCGAGGGACTCAACAAGGGCGATGTGAGCGGTGTCGTCGAGTCGACCTATGGTTATCACATCATCAAGTGCACCGACTACTTCCATGTCGATAATCAGGTCGATGACATTAAGCAGGTGCCCAAGGCCATCAAAAAGTACGTCTCCAACGTGGTGAAGACGCAAGCGGCCAGCACCGCGTACAGCGAGTGGCTGGAACAGTACAAGAAGGATGCCGACATCACCGTCAACCCCATGCCCAAGGACGTACCCTATAACGTGAGTCTGAAGGGCATCACCAAGAGTTCGACCGACGATTCGTCGACGACTGAGTAATCATGGGGCGGTGCTCGCGCGAGTGCCGCCCACGCTATTAGAGAGGATTTGCAGATGACCAACGAAGAGCTGCAGAAGGAAATGATCGCGGCCATGAAGGCCAAGGACAAGGTTCGCCTGTCCATCATTCGCCAGGTTAAGGCCGAGGTGAAGAATATCGAGGTCAATGAGCGCCGCGATGTGACCGAGGAAGACGTCAACAGCATGATCAAGCGTCTGATCAAGCAGACGAGCGAGACGCTGGAGATGTCCATCAAGGCCGGCACCGACCAGGAGCGTACCGACAACCTGACCGAGCAGGTCAAGATCCTGGAGAGCCTGCTGCCCGCGCAGGTTTCGGGCGAGGAGCTCGAGGCCCTGATCGAGCAGGTTATCGCCGAGCTGGGCGCTACTTCCAAGAAGCAGATGGGCCAGGTCATGGGAGCACTCGGCAAGGCCACCGGCGGCAACTTCGACAAGCCGGCAGCAGCAAAGATCGTCGGCGGCAAATTAGCGTAAGGTGCAATCGACAAACAGCTGATAGTGAGGGGCACGACCACGTGGTCGCGCCCCTTTTTGCTGGGCGATGAAGGGCGTCCCCCGCTACTCATTGGGGACAGACTTAAATGAGTGCCCAATGAGCAGGTACTCATTTAAGTCTGTCCCCAATGAGTGCCAACGAGCAGGTGGAAGATTGCGGGTTCTTTACGGGAATGTAGTGTGGGCTGCGGAAACGTGGTTCTTTCCGTACAATAGTTCAACTCGTGTAAACGCAGGGAAGGGACATTCATGGCAGACATGATCGAGATCAAGCATCTCAACAAGTACTTTGGCGACCTGCATGTGCTCAAAGATATCAACCTCACCGTCAAGCGCGGCGAGAAGCTCGTCATGATCGGGCCGTCCGGTTCGGGTAAGTCGACGCTCATCCGTTGCGTCGATTATCTTGAGGAGCCCACATCGGGCGAAGTCATCATCGACGGTACGCCGCTCACCAAAAAGAATCACCTGGAAATGGCTCGCAAGTACAGCTCCATGGTGTTTCAGCAGTTCAACCTGTATCCCAATATGACGGTGCTCGGCAACCTGACGCTCGCACCCATCAAGCTGCAAAAGAAGAGCAAGGAGGAGGCGACCCAGATCGCCATCGCCGCACTCAAGCGCGTCGGCATGGCGCATAAGGCCGGCGAGTACCCGCAGAACCTCTCGGGCGGTCAGCAGCAGCGCATCGCCATCGCCCGTGCCCTGTGCACCAAGCAGCCCATCATCCTGTTTGACGAGCCGACCTCGGCGCTCGACCCCGAGATGGTCCAGGAGGTCCTGGACGTTATGATCGAGCTCGCGCAGGAGGACATCACCATGATCTGCGTGACGCACGAGATGGGCTTTGCGCGCCAGGTGGCCGACCGCGTCATCTTTATGGAGGACGGCCGCATCCTGGAGGAGGGCACGCCCGAGCACTTCTTCGATAACCCCGAGAACCCGCGCTGCCGCGAGTTCCTGTCCAAGATCCTGCACTAGGCGCGGGTGATGGATATGACGGATATGACGAGGGCGGCTGTTTCGCGCCGTCACTTTTTGCTGCTGGCGGGCGCCGGCATGCTCGCACTGACGGGTACCGCGCTCACGGGCTGCGGTAGCTCTACCAGCGGCGAGAGTTCCGATGCGGGTTCCAAGCTCGCAGCCATCAAGTCGCGCGGCCACCTAAATGCCGGCGTTAAGAAGGACGTTCCCGGCTACGGCTATTACGACACCGCCAAGGGTCGCTTTGAGGGCATGGAGGTCGACCTGTGCTACCAGATCGCCGCTGCCGTCTTTGGCGTGAGCTACAAGGAGGCCCGCGCCCAGGAGCTTGTCGAGTTTACCGACGTAACGCCCAAGACGCGCGGTCCGCTCATCGATAACGGCCAGCTCGACGTGGTCGCGGCGACCTACACCATCACCGACGAGCGCAAGAAGAGCTGGGATTTCTCGACGCCGTATCGCACCGACTACGTGGGCCTCATGGTCAAGAAGCGCTCGGGCTTTACCTCGATCGAGGACCTGGACGGCAAGGTCATTGGTGTGAGCCAGGGTGCCACCACGCAGGGCCTGATCGAGCAGATGATCAAGGACAACGGCTTTCACTGCGAGCCCGAGTTTAGGGCCTTTAGCGGCTATCCCATCATTAAGAGTTCGCTCGACGCCGGCAATATCGACGTCTTTGCCATGGACCGCTCCACGCTGGCCGGCTACATGAACGAGACCGTCGAGCTGCTGCAGCCCGAGGTCAAGTTCGGCGAGCAGGGCTACGGCGTGGCGACCAAGAAGGGTTGCGACCTTTCGGCCGTGGTCAATCAGGTGATTTGCGATCGCCTGGCCGATGGTTGGCTCGATCAAGAGGTCAAGACCTGGGGTCTTGTGTAAGCGTTCGTCCAAGGAAGGAATCAAATGCTCGAAGGATTGTTTGACGCCGACCGCTGGTCGACGACATTTCAAAACATGGGGCCCTTCTGGGAGGGCTTTGGCGTGACGCTGCAGGTGGTTGTTGCCGGTCTGCTGCTATCGCTGGTGCTGGGCACGCTGCTGGGCGTGTTCTCGACCACTCGCTCGCGCGTGCTGCGCGCCATCAGTCGCGTGTACGTGGAGTTTTACCAGAACACCCCGCTGCCCGTGCAAGTGCTTTTTATGTACATGGCCGGCCCGCAGTTTTTGCAGGCCATAACCGGTGCTGACCAGCCGGTGCGTATCGCGCCGTTCGTGCTGGGCTTTCTGGGCGTGGGCCTGTATCACGCGGCCTACATCTCGGAGGTCATCCGCACCGGCATCGAGGCTGTTCCGCGCGGTCAGATGGAGGCGGCTCAGAGCCAGGGCTTCACCCGTGCACAGGCCTACTGGTACATCGTGCTGCCCCAGACGTTCAAGATCATCCTGCCGCCGCTGTGCAACCAGGCGCTCAACCTGGTCAAGAACACGTCGGTGCTGGCGCTCGTCGCCGGCGGCGACCTTATGTATCGCTCCGACAACTTCGTAAGCCTGTATGGCTACCTGCAGGGGTACATCGTCTGCTGCCTTATGTACTTCATCATCTGCTTTCCGCTCGCCATGCTGGTGCAGTGGCTCGAGCGCCGCTCCAAGGAGCGTCCGCGCGGTGTGAGCCTGGCCGAGCTGGGGCTCGACAACGTAGAGGAGGCCTAGCGCATGGAAATCTTCAACGCGACCAACCTGCTCTACATCTGGGGCGGCTTTGTAAAGACCATCGAGATCTCGGCGCTGTCGATCTTTTTCTCGCTCATCTTTGGCACGGTGCTGGCGCTCGTCAAGAGCTATGCACCCCGCCCGTTCCGCATTTTGGTGAGTGCCTATATCGAGCTGTTCCGCTGCACGCCAAACCTGCTGTGGATCCTGTTTATCTACTTTACGGTGCAGGGCCTGGACATTGTGATTTCGACCATCGCCTTTACGCTGTTTACCAGCGCCGTTATGGCCGAGATTGTGCGCGGCGGCCTCAACTCGATTCCGCGCGGTCAGTTTGAGGCGGCGCAGAGCCAGGGCTTCGGCTTCTTTGCCACCATGCGCTATATCATCCTGCCGCAGACGTTTAAGACGATCATTCCGGCCCTGTTTAGCCAGTGCACGACCGTCATCAAGGACAGCTCGTATCTTTCGGGCATTAACGTGGCCGAGCTCATGTACACGGCAAACGTCGTAATGGCGCATGCGATCGATCTGTCGCAGGTGCTCATGCTCTACGGCCTGGTGTTTGCGATGTACTTTGCGCTGAACTTTGGTATCTCGCTGCTGGTCCGAGCGTATCAGAGGCGAATGGTGGCAGCGTAGAATGTGGCAAAGGGACAGCCCCTTTGTCACATAGAGAAAGGAATCGCGATGAGCGATCTGGTGAATAAGAAGAGTCCTGTGGTCATTACCATCGCGCGCGACTTTGGCGCCGAGGGCCACGAGATTGGTCGCATGCTTGCCGACGAGTTGGGGATTCCGCTGTACGATAACGAGCTGCTGGTACGTGCTTCGCTGCGCGCGGGCGAGTCGCTCGACAAGATGGCTGCCTACGACGAGCGCCTGGCCGTGGAGAACATGGCGTTTCTGCCCGACCGCTACGATGCGCGTTCGTACTCGGATAAGTTGTTCCAAAAGATGAGCCAGGTGATTTTGGATCTGGGCGAGACCGAGAGCTGCATTATCGAAGGACGTCTGTCCGATTACCTGCTGCGCAACAACCCCAACCACATTGCCGTGTTGGTGACAGCCCCCTTTGAGGACCGCGTCGAGATCGTGCGCAAAAAGCGTGGCCTTAACAAAAAGAAGGGTGCCAAGCTGGTCAAGCAACAGCAGAAGGCGCGCGAGGCGTTCTATAAGCGCTACAGTGCCGGAAAGTGGAAGATGACGAGCGGTAAAGACATCGTCGTCAACCGCGCCAAGCTGGGCCGCGAGGGTTGCAAAGACGTTATCGCCGCTGCCTACCGCTACAAAGTGGCGCAGCTCGAAGGCTAGCCGATCAAAACCACCGCAAAGGGGACAGCACCTTTGTGGTGGTTTTTTTAGGTAGAGAAAGTCAACTGGTTCTGCCGTGGCCGATCGCTCAAAGAACTCAAGGATGCTCAAAAAACTCAAAGATACTCAAATATATTATAGATAGTAGGGGCATAATTAAGTTATATGAGTTAAAGGGAGGCTTTATGGCGGCACCGACGGCGTACAGGCAGGCAAATCCATTCACGCCGATGTTCGGACGTGTACCGGCGTATATGGCCGGCCGTGAGCAAATCATCGATGATATGGTGCTGGCGTTTGAAAATGACGACTCCGATCCCAATCTTTGCTCGGTTTTCTATGGTGCGCGTGGTACAGGTAAAACGGCGCTTTTGGCATATCTGTCGTACCGCGCCCAGCAAGAGGGCTGGATTACAGCGAATGTGACGGCCTCGGAGGGGATGCTCGAAGACATTTTGCAGCGCCTCAACGAATCAGCCGCCCATCTGATCGAAAAGCCCGCTTCTAGGCGTGTGAACAGTGTCGGCATTGCCCCCGTAGGAAGCATGAGCTGGGAAAACATCGATGTTGAATTTGAGGGCGCTAACTGGCGTACTAAGATGAACGCTTTGTTTGCTCAGCTTGAAGCGACTGACACCGGGGTGCTTATCGCCGTTGACGAAGTGGATGCATCGTTTGCGCAAATGACGGAGCTTGTTACTACCTACCAGCACTTTGTAAGCGAGAATAAAAAGGTAGCTTTGCTTATGGCGGGGCTGCCGTTTCGCGTGCTGGCGCTGCTGACGGGGAAATCGACATCGTTTCTTCGTCGCGCGGCTCAACATTCGCTGGGATCAATTTCACCGACTGAGGTAAAAGAAGCGTTTCGACTAACGATTGAGGACGGCGGCAAGACGATTTCTGATGAGGCGATCGACCTCGCTGCCAAGGCGATCGATGGTTTTCCATTTATGTTCCAGTTGGTGGGGTATCGGGCATGGAATGCTTCGCGCCAAGCCTCCGAGGTTTCTATTGAGGATGTCGAACGAGGCGCGAAACTTGCGCAAGAGGAGCTGGAGTCGCGAGTTTTCGCTTCAACAGCGGCGGAACTTTCACGAGGGGACCTTGAATTTCTTCGTGCAATGAATCCGGTTGGGACGACGACCAGGCAAGAGCTGGCAGCGAGGCTTAAGAAGAGTTCCGGTTCGATTTCAACGTATAAAAAGCGTCTGGTAGAGGCTGGGGTAATTGAAGAGCCTCTACAAGGACGTTTTGAGTTTGCATTGCCAGGCTTTGGCCGATATGTCGCATCGCTTTACTAGAGGGTCGTTGCTGCGAAGGATCGCTTCGTGTCCCTTTACTGTCTCGATCTGTAACAATAAGCCTGCTTTTAGGGGCCTATCTGTTACAGACTGAGACAAACTGGCAGAGTGGCCTTCTGCTCCGCTCAAACCACCGCAAAGGGGGCCTTTGTGGTGGTTTTTGTTTTAGGCAGAGGGGAAGGCTTTGGCGAGACCGGCGCGCGTCTGCGTGTCGGTCTTTTGGTAGATAGAGCTCAGGTGGCGCTGTACCATGCGCATCGAGATGCCGAGTTCCTCGGCGACCTGCTTGAGCGGGCGTTCATCCTGGGTCACGGCTATGAGCACGTCGACTTCGCGCGGGGTGAGAGCGTGGTCGGCGATGAAGGCCTGGCGTTGCTCTTCGATGGTGGGGGCGGCGAGTGCTTCTTTTGCCAGTTGCTCGCGCTCGCGCTCCTGCTCGGTTTGGGGCAGGCGAAACAGGCCGGCTGCCACGAATGCCGCGCAGGCGGCGACGAGCAAAACGAGCGCGCCGATCATAATGAGGGCAACGTTGTCCGAGGTTACGAGAGCAAGCGAGAGGCCCGATGTAGTGAATGCGCATACATTGTTGGCGGCGCGTCCCATGCCGGCCCAGAGGGCGGGCGCATGCATGCGCGGTGCCAGCTGTGTAAAGGTGGCGGTAAAGAACGTGACAAAAAAGCCCGAACTCAGATAAAAGACGACAAGGCCCAGGTTGGGATCGGCGCCGGCCTCCACGGCCAGGATGGAAATGGTCGAGAGCACGGCGATGCCGAGCATGACAAGTCCCATGTAGCGGCGCTCGGCAAGGTCAAAGATAAGACCGGCGGCAAGGCCGCTTGCCGCCAAAAAGAGGCGCGGCCAGGTTTGCACGGCAATGGTGCCGTGGGCGTTGGAGAGTGTGACCACGTTGTCGAGGGTCGAGAACAAGCAGGCAAGAATCATGACGAGCGCGATGCTCCAGCATGACTGTTTGGCGAGGGCATGAGAGGGCTCAATAAAGGGATTGATGGCAGGCCTTTCGGGGGGCGCTTGGCAATCGCATGCTCGTTGCCTTTTGCGCTGGCAGGTGCGCCACATGAGAATTTGTGCCCCGGGATCCGGATATCTTCCCGTAACATGGTGTTACAGAAGCACCCCTTACGACAAGGAGGCTCACATGCGAAAGCAAATCCATGACAACCCAATCGACCACGGCCGCGCGTGCGCTCTCTCCCACGGAACGTGGCGTCGCGTGGGCGCCAAGCTCGCCTGCGCGGGGGCTTGCGCGCTCATGGTCGGTCAGCTGCTGCTACCCAGCGTGGCGCTCGCCGCCAAATGGGTCAACGTTGGCGGCACGCAGTACAACAAGGGCGCCGGCGACGAGGCCGGAACGTGGTCCTGGGACGGCGCCGACGACATGAAGCTCAATGGCTACAACGGTGCCGGTATCAGCGCTCAGGGCAACCTCACCATCGATGTGACGGGCACCAACACCATCACGGCCGATGCCGGTCAGAGCGCTATTGCTGTTAAGAACGGTAACCTTGCCATTACCGGCGACGGCACCCTTAATGCGACGGCTCAGACCGATGTGATTGCGGCGGAAGGCGACGGCAATGCGGGTGGCGATGTGACCATCAGCGGCGCCAACGTCAACGTGACGGCTTCGGGCGCAGTGAACAAAGCGACGGGCATTCGCGCGACGGCCGGCAGCGTGACGATCGATAAGGGCGCCGATGTCAAAATCGAGGCGAAATCGGCGGAGGGGTCTTGGCGTCCAGCGGAGGGCATCTACGGTATCTTTGCCGATAACGTTCCCAACAGACATACTGCTCAGGAAGGCGAGCAGGAAGGACCGGATTATGTCTCCGTGCGCGGGGGCGACGTCACGATCGATGCCGCCAATCTGTCAATCAAGACAGCCGATGCCTGGCAGGTTTCCGCGTGCATCAATACGGTCGGTATCAAAAAGAATACCCTCATGAAAATCGTCAACGGAGCCGATGTCGCGCTTTCCGCCGGCAGTGCAGCTTCGCTCTCGGCGGGCATCAGCGCACGTTCGCAAAGCGGTGCGGTGTGGATGCTTGTCGAGGAGTCGAATCTTACGTCTCGAAGCCTGTCTGCTGCAAACGGCATCGATGCCGCCCGCAATCAAAGTTTTGGAATCATGGCAGATGCAAACACCGGGTCGGAAACGCCTCGTATCAAGATTCGCAAATCGAAGATTGAGGCTTCGGGTGCGACTGCGGGAATCTATGCGATCAACTGCAACGTCGCGACTGCGACGCTGTTCCGTGCTGCAATGATTGATTTGAGCTGGGGCGAGTCGCGCGGGAACGCGATGATTACGACTCCGACGGATGGTGCCGTGCGCGATGTGAAAAAGGTTGTTGATACGGGGAAATGGCCGAGCTCCCAGAACGGGCAGGTCGTCGGTGTTGCCGGTTCGTCTGCTATTACGGATATCGTCGGTTCTGCCGAGGTCGCCCATGATGTAGTGATTGATTTTGGAGACGGACAGGAGCCGGAGCCGACGCCGGGGCCTGAGCCGACGCCGGAGCCCGATCCCGACCCCATACCCAATCCCGAGCAGAAGCCTGGCCTCAAGCCCGTAGACAAGGACGTAAAGACCACCACGGCGGTCACCAAGACCGTTACGACCAAGACTGCCGCCGGCGCCAAAAACGCTTCCGGTGTTCTGGCTGCCACAGGCGACAACGCCGCGACGGCGGCGGCCGCCCTCGGCATCGCCGGTGCGTCCGTCATCGGCGCCGGCTTCGTCGCGTCCAAGCGCCGCGACCGCTAGCGCAAGCTTCTGCAACATAAAACAACGGAGGTACCCCTTACGACAAGGAGGCTCACATGCGAAAGCAAATCCATGACAACCCAATCGACCACGGCCGCGCGTGCGCTCTCTCCCACGGAACGTGGCGTCGCGTGGGCGCCAAGCTCGCCTGCGCGGGGGCTTGCGCGCTCATGGTCGGCCAGCTGCTGCTACCGAGCGTGGCACTCGCCGCCGACTGGGTCAACGTGGGTGGCACGCAGTACAACAGGGGCACGGCCGCCGGCGACGAGGCGGGAACCTGGTCCTGGGACGGTGGCGACGACATGAAGCTCAACGGCTACGACGGCGCCGGCATCAGTGCTCAGGGCAACCTCAATATCGGCGTGACGGGCACCAACACCGTAACGGCCGATTCCTTGCGGAGCGCTATCGAGGTCAAGGACGGCAACCTTGCCATCACGGGGGAGGGAACCCTCAACGCGACGGCCGAACCACAGAAGAGCAGGAGCGCTGTTAAGGTCGAGTGCGGTAGCCTCGCCATCTCGGGCGACGTGACTCTCAACGCGACGGCCGGGACCGATACGATAGCGGTTTCGGGGGACGGCAAGACCGGCGGCGACATGGACATCCGCGGTGCCAACGTTAACGTGACGGCAACGAACAAAGCGCCTCATACCATCGGCATTCACACGCGGGCAGGCAACATAACCATTAACGAGGGCGCCGACGTCCACGTCGAGGCGGAGGCGAATGGGGGGCTCAACGCCGTTGCAGTCTATGCCGAAAACATCTCCTCCGAGTATGGAGGGTGCATCGCGGTGGATAACGCAAAATTAGATGCGGCGGCGCGCAATGGATGCAGTGTGTCGGTCGCCCTGTATTCGTCCGGGGGTAAGGATACATATTTGAGTGTTACCAACGGAGCGGATGTTACGCTCGTGGCGAGTGATAGGGCCGACGTTTTGGATGGTGTTTGGATGCGCGCGGGGGACGGCGTGTCGCGGGTGCTCGTCGAGAATTCGAGCCTTATAGTTCGATGCGGTGACGGAACTGGCCACAGTCGTAAACATGGCTACGGAATATATTCCCAGTCCGGCTCCCAGTCCGCCATCCCTCGAATTGACATCATTAATTCAAATGTTGAGGTGTCGGGTAATGCGGCGGCAATCTACGCTGTCAATCAAGGTGATGCAGCCTCTTGTCTCTCAATTGATGGCGGATCGGTAGTTACGACTCCCGCCGGCGGCACTGTGCGAGAAACTACGGGAAACGGACTCGTCATCGGTGTTCCCGGGTCGTCTGTCATCCAGGACATTAGAACTTCCGACGAGGTCGCCCGCAGCGTGGTAATCAGCTCCGGAGATGCGGTCGAACCCGAGCCCACCCCGCAGCCTGAGCCCACCCCGGCCCCCACGCCACAGCCGGGCGGCGGCAGCGGGACCGCCGTGCCGTCCGTGACGCCGACTCAGGCGAGTTTCACGGCTGCTGCCTCCAAGCCGGCCGCGAAGGCCACCGCTGCCCAGAAGTCCGTGGGCACTCTGGCCGCCACGGGCGACAACGCCGCGACGGCGGCCGCCGCCCTTGGCATCGCCGGCGCAACCGTTGCCGCTGCCGGCATCGTCGCAACCAAGTGCCGCAAGCGCTAGGCTTTTGGTGGCAGCGCCCATTCTCGGCTTTTACAAAATCTCAATCTGTAACACCAAACCTGATAGTTGGGCTCTAGGTGTTACAGATTGAGACGAACTGTTCAGCCGCTAACCTAACGTCTCGATCTGTAACACGTAGCGAGGAATTTGGTCTCTAACTGTTACAGATTGAGACAAACGTCGGAATCGGTTCGCCGACCAGGCCCCCAACCACCACAAAGGTGCCTGTCCCCATCGTGGTGGTCGGGCGCCCGGTATAGAAAAAGTCCCCGCCGGGCGTGTGCTCGACGGGGACTTTGCCGTTTGGTGGCTAGTGCTGTAGGTGATTACTCGCCCAACAGGCTCTTGGTGATGGAAGCGGCGGCCTTCTTGCCGGCGCCCATCGCCAGAATGACCGTAGCGGCACCGGTGACGATGTCGCCGCCAGCCCAGATGCGGGGATCGGTGGTCTGGCCGGTCTCCTCGTCGGCGACGATGTAGCCCCACTTGTTGAGCTCCATCTTGCCGCCGATCTTCTTTGCGAAGGGGTTGGCGTTGGTGCCGATAGCCGAGATCGCGACGTCGCAGGGGATCTCCTCGATGGCGCCCTCGATGGGCACCGGGCGACGACGGCCGGACTCGTCAGGCTCGCCGAGCTCCATCTTCTGGACCTTGACGGCGCACACGGAGCCGTCTTCGCCAGCGACAAACTCGAGCGGGGAGACGAGCGGCAGAACCTCGACGCCCTCGGCCTTAGCGTGGTGCAGCTCGGCGCGACGGCAGGGCATCTCGTCCTCGGTACGACGGTAGGCGATGATGGCATGCTCGGCGCCCAGGCGCTTGGCAGTACGGACGGCGTCCATAGCCACGTTGCCGCCGCCAAAGACGACGACGTTCTTGCCGTGCTTGGTGGGGGTGTCGTACTCGGGGAACTTGTTGGCCTTCATCAGGTTCACGCGGGTGAGGTACTCGTTTGCGAAGAAGACGTTGGGCAGGTTCTCGCCGGGGACGTTGAGGAACTTGGGCAGGCCAGCGCCGGTCGCCACGTAGATGGCGTCGAAGCCCTGCTCGAACAGCTCCTCGGCCGTGGCCATGTTGCCCACGACGGAGTTGTACTCAAACTTGACGCCCATGTCCTCCAGGCCGTCAATCTCGCGCTTGACGACCGCCTTGGGCAGACGGAACTCGGGGATGCCGTAGACCAGCACGCCGCCGCCGGTGAAGAAGGCCTCGAAGACGGTAACGTCAAAGCCGTTACGGGCGAGCTCGCCGGCGCAGGTGATGCCGGACGGGCCGGAGCCGACGACGGCGACCTTCTTGCCGTTCTTGGGGGCCATCTTGGGCGTGGAGGCGAGCTCGGGGCGATCACCCAGGAAGCGCTCGAGCTGGCCGATGGCCACGGGCTCGGACTTCTTACCACGGATGCACTTGCCCTCGCACTGGTTCTCCTGCGGGCAGACGCGGCCGCAGATGGCGGGAAGCATGGAGTCCTCGCGGATGGTATCGAGAGCGCCGCCGAAGTCCTTCGCGCGGATCTGCTCGATAAAGCGGGGGATGTTGATGTTGACGGGGCAGCCCTCAACACAGAACGGCTTCTTGCAGTTGAGGCAGCGCTCGGCCTCGGCCAGCGCCATCTCCTCGGTGAAGCCCTTGTCGACGGGGCGGAAGTCGCAGGCGCGCTCGGCAGCCGGCTCCTCGTTATCGGGGGTGCGGGGCGACTTCATATCGGCAACGAAACGACCGTTAACTAGTGGCATGCGCAGCTCTTTTCCTCATAGGCCTTGAGGGACTCGCCCTCTTCGGAACGGTAAGCGGCCTGGCGGGCACGAAGGTCATCCCAGTCGACCAGGGTGGCATCGAAGTCGGGGCCGTCGACGCAAGCGAACTTGGTCACGCCGCCCACCTCGACACGGCAGCAGCCGCACATGCCGGTGCCGTCAACCATGATGGGGTTGAGCGACGCGGTGATGGGGGTGTCGTACTTCTGGGCGGTGAGGGTCGAGAACTTCATCATCGGAACGGGGCCGACGCAGAAGACCTGGCTCACGGCCTTGTCCTGCAGCAGGCGCTCCAGCGGAGCGGTGACAACGCCCTGCTCGCCGTAAGAACCGTCATCAGTGGTGATATGGATGTGGTCCTCGTCGAGGAGCTCGCGGAACTGGTCCTCCATGAGCAGGAGGTCCTTGGTGCGGGCGCCCATGATGGCGTGCACCTCGTGGCCGGTCTCGACCAGGTGCTTGGCGACCGGGAAGGCAATTGCCAGGCCGACGCCGCCGCCAATGACGGCGCAGGGGCCCTCAGCCATCTCGGTGGGAACGCCCAGCGGGCCCACGACGTCGCGCAGCGACTCGCCGGCCTCGTAGGTGGACAGCATCTCGGTGGTCTTGCCGATCACCATGAAGATGAACTCGACCCAGCCCTCGTCACCGTTCCAGCCGGCCAGGGTAAACGGGACGCGCTCGCCCGTCTCGTTGGCGCGAACCATGAGGAACTGTCCAGCGTGCGCATGCTTGGCGATTGCAGGCGCCTCGATGCGGAACTTGAACACCTTCTCCGAGAACTGCGTCTTCTCCAGGATCTTATACATAGAACCCCTCTCTTGTTAGGGCCGCCGAACCGTGCCTCCACGGAAATGGACGGTAGCCCGAATAAAACCGTACGCGCACAGGCGTTGTGCAGACATACGGTGCAAATTATACCCTCATGGACATGTCACTTACGTGTGTCTTCGGCGGTTGGGAGCAGGGTTTATCCACTTCGACCTGCCAAAGGGGGAGAGGTTTATTTTGGCAGGTTTTATCAGGCAAAACGGCAAAGGGGGCCGGCCTCGCGCTTCGGTGAGGCCGGCCCCCTTTGGAGCGTTGCATATGTATAGCGGCACAGGGTTTATTGCGACGCAGCCGCCGCGGCGTTTCCGCAGATGAAACCTGCCAAAATAAACATCCCTAAATGGTAGGTTTTAGTGCTTGCCGTTGGCGGAAGCGGCGCCGTTTACGTGATCGCGGGCGTAGATTACGCCGTGGACGATGGCCAGACCGGCGGCATCTGCGGCGCGGGCGCAGGTGTCCTGGAAATCCTCGGCTTCGCGGGCGCGCAGCTGCTTGAGCACGTAGTCTGCCACGGCCATCTTGCCGGGAGGGTTGCCGATGCCGGTGCGGATACGGCTAAAGTCGCGGCTGCCCATCTTGTCGATGATGGAGCGCAGGCCGTTGTGACCGGCATGGCCTCCGCCCACCTTAACACGCACGTCGCCGGCGGGAATATCGAGCTCGTCGTGGATGACGAGCAGCTCCTCGGCCTTGATCTTGTACTCGCGGCAGAGCTTGGAGATGGGGCCACCCGAGGTGTTCATGTACGACTGCGGCTTGACCAGTACAATCTGGCGCTTGCCGTTCTCTTCCTCGGCATCGTTGATGTTGATGAGCGCGACCTCGGCGCCTGCTTGGTTTTTCCAGTACGTGACGCCGGCCTGACGGGCCAGCTCGTCGATCGCCTTAAAACCGGCGTTGTGGCGGGTCTCGGCATACTCATCGCCAGGGTTGCCAAGTCCGGCAACCATGCGAATCTTAAGCGGCTGTGCAGCTGCCATGTTTATCCTTTCGTTACACAAAAGTTCAATCAACGACAAAGGCTACCACGCCCGCCGAAGGCGAGGAAAGGTTGCAGCAAAGTCATTTCAGAAAACAGCTGCCCCGAGACAGCAGGAAGCCCCGGACACGCCGGGAGGGGTTATCAAAGCGAACATCCCGCAGCCGCAAAGCGGCGAGGACGTTCGCGTGATAACCCCGCAGGCGTGTCCGGGGCTTCCGGAGGGATGCGAGGGTCGAGCGACTACAGTGCGAAGTCGCCGCCGACGAGCGTGGAGACGGGCTCCTCGTGGTAAACGGCGGAGATGGCCTGAGCGAACTCCTCGGCGACCGAGATGGTCTTGATCTTGCCGCCGACCTCGACGGGAATGGCGTCGGTGACGACGCACTCGACGATCGGGGCGTCGTTCAGGCGCTCGATGGCCGGACCGGAGAAGATGCCGTGGGTGGCGCAGACGTAGATGTCGCCAGCGCCCATAGCCTTGAGCTCCTTGACGTTGGCGCACAGGGTGCCAGCGGTGTCGATCATGTCGTCGTTGATGACGCAGGTCTTGCCCTTGATGTCACCGATGATGCCCATGACCTCGGCGGCGTTGTGGCGCGGACGGCCCTTGTGGGCGATGGCCAGGTCGCAGCCGAGCATGTCGGACAGCTTCTTGGCGGCCTTGGCACGACCCACGTCGGGGGAGACGACAACCAGGTTGTCGGTGTCGAAGTGCATGTCGTTGTAGTACTGGCCAAACAGCGGCAGTGCGGACAGGTGGTTGACCGGGATATCAAAGAAGCCCTGGATCTGACCCTGGTGCAGGTCGAGGGTGATGATGCGGTCGACGCCGGCGCGCTCGAGCAGGTTGGCGACGAGGCGGGCGGTGATGGGCTCGCGCGGGCCGGCTTTGCGGTCCTGGCGGGCATAGCCGTAGTGGGTGATGACGGCGGTGATGGAGCGGGCGGATGCGCGCTTGGCAGCGTCAGTGGCGATGAGCAGCTCCATGAGCATGTCGTTGACGTTGCCGCCGGCTACGGACTGAATCAGGAAGACGTCGGCGCCGCGGACGGTCTCGTCGTAGCGGGCGTAAATCTCACCGTTGGCGAACTGCTTTAGCGTAAGGCCCGAAAGCTCGACCCCAAGGTACTCAGCGATCTTCTGAGCGAGGGGACGGTTGGAGGAACCGGAATACACGCGGATGGACTTGCGCATATTCTCCGACTTCTCGGGATCATTAATCGGCATTACCCTTCTCCTTTATACATCGAATGCCATATAGATGCCTTTTTGCATTGTAACCGTGCTGCGGGGTTAATCGGGTCTTGATAACGTCTTTACCGTCAACGGACACGAACCGACCACTCATCCGGTCGCGCAGGTCACGATAGAAAAAGGAGCCGTCCCCGTGGGAACAGCTCCTTTTGTGCTTGGCGAAACGTTATGCCTCGTCGTCCTCGTGCAGACGGCGGCGATAATCGGCGGCCCAGCCCTCAATATTTACCTGACGGGCGCGGCCCAGACCGAGTGCGTCGGCCGGGACCGGCTCGGTGATGACGGAGCCGGCGGCCACGAGCGCACCGTCGCCAATCTGGGCGGGCGCGACCATCATGGTGTCGGAACCGATGAAGGCATCCTTGCCGATGACGGTCTTGTGCTTGTGCACGCCATCGTAGTTGCAGGTGATGGAGCCCGCGCCCACGTTGACACCGGAGCCCATGGTGGTGTCGCCGATGTAGGACAGGTGCGGCACCTTAGAGCCCTCGCCGATCGTGGACTTCTTGATCTCCACGTGCGTGCCGGCCTTGGATCCGTCGAGCATGTGGGTGCCCGGGCGCAGGTAGGCGCGCGGGCCGCAGTCGACGCTGTTCTCGATGACGGCCTCGATGGCGATGGTCTCATCGATGATGCAGCCGCTGCCGACGGTGGTGTCGGTGAGACGGCTGTTGGGGCCGAGCTGGCACTCCTCGCCCACGGTGACGTGGCCGATCAGATGCGTCTGCGGCCACACGACGGTGTCGCGGCCGATGGTGGCGTCGGGGCCGATCCAAGCCTGCGTGGGGTCGATGAAGGTGACGCCCTCGGCCATCCAGTGCTCGTTGATGCGGTCGCGCGCGATGGCGGTGAGCTGCGCGAGCTGGATGCGGCTGTTGACGCCCAGGCCGTCGCGGTAGTCGTCACAGTGGAAGATGGAGACCGCCTGGCCGTGACCCTTGAGGATTTCGAGCATGTCGGGCAGGTAGTACTCGGACTGCGCGTTGTCGTTGCCGATCTCGTTGATGTGGGCGGCGAGCTGCGCGCCGTCGAAGGCGTAGCAGCCGGCGTTGCACTCCAGCAGCGTGGCGGCCTGCTCGGGCGTGCAGTCCTTCTGCTCGATGATGCGCTCGATTTGGCCGTCGGCGCCCAGCTTGATGCGGCCGTAGCCGAAGGGGTCGGGCGGGGTCATGGTCATGACGGTGCAGGCGAGCTCGCCGGTGGCGACGGTCTGCGCGAACTTGGCGACGGTGTCGGCGGTGATGAGCGGCAGGTCGCCGTTGAGCACGACGACGGGGCCTTGCGCGATGCCGCAGGCCTCGAGCGCGACCTTGACGGCATGGCCGGTGCCCAGGCGCTCGGTCTGCTCGACGCACTCGACCTTGGTGGCGCTGTTGTCGTAGGCACCATCGATGAGGGCGCGCATCTCGTCGGCGTGGCTGCCGATGACGACCACGACGCGGCTGCAGCCGGCCTTGATGGTGGCGTCGACGATCCACTGAACCATGGGCTTGCCTAGGATCTTGTGCGAAACCTTGCAGTGGTTCGACTTCATGCGGGTGCCCTCGCCGGCGGCGAGGATAATTGCGGTTGCGTCCATGTGATCTCCTGTTACGTTATAGAGACGTGTGTTTGGAAACGATACACGGCGCAATATGATACCGCAGGCATATGATGAGCGCGTAACGATTGATGCGCGGCAGCTGAGGCTTGGGCCGGCGGTACGGCGTTTGCGCTGGTTGTGTATGGCGGCGGCGCTGCGGCGTTGACGTTTTGAGCGAGGGGATGGGGGTGCCCGTGGATATCATGCGAGAGGAATCGGGCAACGGACCCGTCGCGGCATTTTCGATGTCGCATCCGGCGGTGCCGGCGCTCTACATGGTGCTGACGTTGGGACTCACCATGTTCTCGATGCAGCCGGTGCTGATCGCGCTGTCGCTTGCGGGCGGGCTGGCGTACGGGCTTGCGACGCGCGGTGCTGCGCGCACGTTGGGGGCGCTTCGCTGGCAGCTGCCGGTGATTTTGATTATCGCGGTGCTCAATCCGCTGTTTAGTGCATCGGGCTCGACGGAGCTGTTCCGTATTGGCATGCGCGCGGTGTATCTGGAGAGCATGGTTTACGGCCTGTGCATGGGCGGGCTGTTTGTGGCGAGCGTGCTGTGGTTTGAGGCCGCGGCGTCGATGCTCGAATACGACAAGGTACTTGCGCTTTTTGGCAACGCCGCGCCGGTGGTCGCGCTCATGATCTCGATGTGCATGCGGCTTATCCCGCAGTTTTTGCGCCGCGGCCGCACGGTACTGGCGGTGCAGGATGCGATTGATGTACCGGGGCGTGCGCCCACCGATCCCGTGCGATCGCGCCTGCGGGCGTCGAGCGTGCTGATGGGCTGGGGCATGGAAGATTCGCTTGAGCGCGCGGATGCCATGCGCTCGCGCGGGTGGGGTGCTGCGACGCGTCGCACGACGTACGCGCGGTATCGGCTGAGGCGCGGCGATGTTGCCGCGCTGGTTGGACTTGCGGTGTTTGGTGCCGCCGCGGTGGCGGTGGCATGGACCGCGACAACGCAGTATTCGTTTTACCCGCAGCTTTCGATGCCCGCGCCGTGGCTGGGCTATGTCGTGTACGCTGCCTGGATGGTGCTGCCCTGTGTGCTGCACGCGATCGATGAGAAGAGGTTTGGCTGATGGCTCGGTTGGATAGGGGCCCGGTGTCGGGCGCGGCGTGCGGCCCGGATATGCCGGCGATTGAGGTGCGGAGCCTGAGCTTTGCCTACCCCGATGCTGATGCTGCGGTGCTCGAGGGGCTCGACTGGTCTGTTCCCCAAGGTGCATTTGCGCTGCTTGTTGGCGGTACCGGATCGGGTAAGTCGACGCTGCTGTCGCTGCTCAAGCCCGAGATCGCTCCGGCGGGCGAGCGCACTGGCGAACTGCGCGTGCTGGGCGAGCCCGTCGCCGACATGGATGTGCGGGCATCGGCGGAGCGCGTGGGCTATGTGTTCCAGGATCCCGAGAACCAGATCGTGTGCGAAACCGTGTGGCACGAGATGGCGTTTGGCCTGGAAAACTTGGGGCTAGCACGTGATGAGATGCGCCGTCGCGTAGCTGAGACCAGCTATTTCTTTGGTCTGGAAGATTGGCTTCATCGCGATACCGACACGCTTTCGGGTGGCCGCAAGCAGCTGCTGTCGCTTGCCGCCGTCCTGGCGCTGCGTCCGCGTGTGCTGCTACTCGACGAGCCCACGTCTCAGCTCGATCCCGTTGCCGAGAAGAATTTTCTGCACGCGCTGTTTCGCGTGAACCGTGAGCTGGGCTGCACGGTTGTTGTGGCTACGCATCAACCGCGGCCGATGCTCGAGTATGCGACGTGTGCGTACCGGATTGAGGGCGGCCGCGTGCGCGAGGTGGCGGATATGGCTTCTTTGGGACGCCGAGAATCGCTGGTTTCCGATGATATGTTGGGGTGGGGTGCCATCCGATGTGCAAAAAAAGGAGTATTCAGCAGGCGTGAGGACAATTTGGGCTCTCTGGAGCCGTCCGGGGACGTATCGAGTGCGAAAAAAAGTTCGGAATTGGACAAATCGTCCGAATTTGTGGCGCAATCGTCGCTCGAGAACGGCTCGGAAGCCTTCCCGCGCACGGATGGAAGCAGAATACTCCAAAAAATGCACGGCGGGTCGGCTACCACCCTGTCGGAAGGCTGGTTTCGCTACGATCGCGCGGGCGGTTGGGTGCTGCGCGGGCTCGACGTGGCGTTTTCGGCCGGTGCGGTGCATGCGGTTGTGGGCGGTAACGGCTGCGGCAAGTCGACGATGCTCTCGGTGCTGGCGAAGACCGCCAAGCTGCAGCGCGGCCGCATGGTGCGCGGAGCGGCCTCGGCGGCGCTGCTGCCTCAGAATCCCAAAGCATTGCTGGTTGCCGAGACGGTTCGCGATGAGCTGATGGAATGGGCCTCGACCTGCGGATATGACGAGAACTTGGCGCGGGAGCGTGCGGCGCAACTGGGATTGGACGGCCTGGAGACGCGCCACCCCTACGATCTCTCGGGTGGACAGCGCCAGCTGCTCGCACTGGCAAAGCTGCTGCTGATTGGCCCCGAGTTGCTGCTGCTTGACGAGCCCACGAAGGGCTTGGACCTGGAGAGCCGCCGCATCATCGCCCGCGCCCTGCGTGACCATGCGAAGGCTGGCGGCACCGTCATCATGGCTACGCACGATTTGGACTTTGCCGAGCAGGTAGCCGACGACGTCGCCATGATGTTTGACGGCGAGATTGCCTGCATGGAGCCCCCGGCCGACTTCTTTGCCGACAACGTGTTCTATAGGGCGTAGACGGCCTCGTGGCGGCAGGCGCGGGCTTGCCGTTTGGGCATCGGGCGCCGCCGAGGGGCGCCATGGGCCCAATACGGCTATCGACAACGGATAGACGGAGGGTAAACCCTAGGGGTATAAGCGCGCCAAAACGCGTCCTATGTGAGCCATGAGCGGTCGTTCTCCTCGCGCGAACGGGACGTGGTGTTATGGCGCCGAAGAATGAAATAGGCCGTTTTGCCTGCCAAAATAATCTGTTTGTACAACTAAGGTTGAGTGAAATTGACCGTTTGGCGCATAGAATAAACCTCCTTTCCGACCGTAGTCTTTCCAGCGAAATCCGTTTTGGACTGAGAAGCGGATCGCAGGAAAGGAGTTTGCGATGCAAGCGGATACCGTACTTAAGGGGAAGGTGTTCACGTCCAATCGCGCAGAGTTTACGGCTCAGGCAGTAGCGATTAAGGATGGCGTCTTCGTCTATGTGGGTGACGAGGCGGGGGTGAGCGAGTACGTCGGTCCCGACACCAAGGTGATCGAGGCGGGCGACGGCATGTTCATGCCGGGCTTCTGCGATGCTCATATGCACTTCTCGTCTGGTGCTGGCCAGTTTGCCTACGAGATCGACATTTTGGGTCTCGAGACCGTGGACGAGTACGTGGATACCATCCGCAAATATGTGGAAGAGCATCCCGGACGCGAGTTCTATAAGGGCATGGGTTGGGACAACGCCGTGTTCGAGAACGAGGGCAAGATCCAGGCCAAGGAGCTGCTGGACGCAGTGTGCCCGGACGTGCCGATGCTTATCGGTTCCTACGACGGCCACTCCTATTGGGTCAACAGCAAGTGCCTCGAGAAGGCCGGCATCGGTCGCGGCTTTGTGAGCCAGGAGGCTGGAACCATCGTTTTGGATCCCGAGACGCAGGAGCCTACGGGTCTTGTGCGCGATTGGGCCATGAACGATGTCTTCAAGGCGATTCGTTCCTATACGGTCGAAGAGTTCAAGAGCGCCATTCTTACGTTGCAGGAGGACTTGCTTGCGGTCGGTATTACCAATATTTACGAGCCGATTCTTCGCGATGAGGTCAATGCTCAAATTGCTCTCGAGGAGCTCGACATCGAGGGTAAGCTCAAGCTCAAGGTAACCTCCGGCTTCTATTGCAAGCCCGAGCACGAGGGCCTCGACAAGATCGATCGCTGCGCCAAGGTTCGCGATTCCTATCGCGGCGAGCACTATCAGTGCAACAACATCAAGTTCGTGCTCGATGGTGTCATCGAATCTGGTACGGCTTACCTGCTGGATGACTACACCGACAAGCCTGGTTTCCGCGGCGTTCCCAACTGCGAGCCCGACGATTACAACGCCATGGTTCGCTATGCCAAGGAAAAGGGCTTCCAGGTGCATGTGCACGCTATCGGCGACGCGGCCATCTCCATGGCGCTCGACGGTTTTGAGTATGCCCAGGCAACCGATCCGAAAGATGACTGGCGCCCGACCATTACGCACCTGCAGGTCATGCGCGACGAGGACATCGATCGTTTTGCCGCGCTCAAGGGTATCGCTTGCGCCAATCCCACATGGCACTTCAAGGACCCCGTGTGCTATGAGTCCCTGGAGCACGCTCAGCTTGGTGAGCGTGCCGAGTCCGAGTATCCGCTCAAGAAGTTCTGGGACCGCGGCATGGTCGTCACTTCGGCGACCGACTTCCCCGTGTCAAACCCCGATCCCATGGAGGGCTTGGAGGTCGGCGTGACTCGCTGCGCGCCCGGCGACGCTTCGGAAGAGACCGTGCTCGACCCGAACCAGCGTGTATCCGTCGAGGACATGATCTGCGCCGGCACCATCAATGGTGCGTATCAGAACTTCCTCGAGAAGCGCATCGGTTCCATCGAAGTGGGCAAGGAAGCCGACTTCGTGCTCATGGACCGCGACATCACGTCCATCGATCCCCACACCATCCACGAGGCCAAGTGCCTCATGACCGTCATCGACGGCAAGACCATGTACGAGAAGGAAGGCGAGTAATATGGCAGAAACCAGCCCTAACAAGCTCGCGCGTAACTACACGCTTATCGGTCTGTTCCTCTTTGCAGCTCCCTCGATCCTGCTGCAGCTCTGGACCGGTATCTATCAGATTTTCGACACCGCTATCGCCACCAACTTCAACAGCACGGCGACGCTTTCGGCCATTAACATCGTCTATCCTGCTCAGGCAGTGGTAGAGGCCATCGCCTTCCTGTTCTCCGGCGGTTCCGCCGCCCTTCTGGGCAAGCTTCTGGGCGAGAAGAAGACGACCGAGGCAAACAAGACCTTCACTTGCGTGCTTCTCATCTCGACCATCATCGCTACCGTTTGGGGCTTTGCCATCAGCTTTGCTGGCGACCAGGTGTGGTACTTCATGGGCGCTGACGCAGGCCTCGCTCCCGTCTGCACCACCTATTGGAACGTGCACCGCTTCTTCATGCCGCTCTACACCATCCAGCTCGGTTTCCAGATGTGGCTGCTCACTGCTGGTAAGCCCACGCATTGCATGGTGATCACCATCCTTGGTGGTCTGGTCACGCTGGGCATGGACGTTGTCTACCAGGGTACGCTTGGTCTGGGCACCACGGGTGCAGCTCTTGGCTTTGGTACCGGCTCTGCCTTTGCCGCCATCGCTTCTGCAGTCGTCATCTTCTCCAAGAGCAGTGCCCTGCATTATGACTCGCCGGCCTGTCCCGCGAAGAATGTCGCCGAGAGCTGCAAGATCGGCCTTGCCGACTTTATCTACAGTGCCGCCACCGGCTTCATGACCGCTATCTACAACATCCAGGCCATGAAGTACTTTGGGGCCGACGGCGTCGCCGTTGCCGCAATCTTCCTGTACGTGCAGTTCCTCTTTGTTGGCCCGTTCATTGGCTTTGGTAAGGGCGCTACGCCGATCATTAGCTATCAGATCGGCGAAAACAATTCCAAGAAGATTCACGGCACGTACCAGAAGTACCGTCGTCTGAGCGCTATCCTCATCGTCGTTATTGCTGTCCTGGGTATCGTTATGATGAAGCCGATCCTGTTGGTCTATGGTCAGGTCCCCGGCGACCCCGTATATACCCTCGCTTCCCAGAAGTGGATTCTCTTCGCCTCTTGCGCTGGCCTCGTCGGCATCAATATCTGTATTCAGAACATGCTCACGGCCTTCAACGACACGATGATGCCTCTCATCATCTCTACCCTGCGTTCGCTCGTTCTTCCCATCGCTTTGCTGCTGGTGCTTCCCATGGTCATGGGCGGCGACGGCGTGTGGCTGGCTCTGACCGTTGCCGAGGCCTTTACCGCTGTGGTTTCGCTCTTCTTCCTCAAAAAAGGTGCCCAGAAGTACGGCTACAACACCGATGAGGGCGTCGAGCTTCCCGAAGAGGTTCTCGAGGCTGCTCGCGCTGCGGCTGCCGAAGAGATGTAAATCAAACAATCGGATTCTGCAATAAATTGCGGGCGGTAGGGTTACTCGAGCCTTGCCGCCCGTCTCTTGCGGGTTGCGGCCGGTTCGAATATCCGCGGGGTACCGTTGCGCTATCATGAGTCATGAGTCATGAGTCATGAGTCCCATTGCGGCAAAAGGGGAGGACAAGCTCGTGGGGTTTTATATCTATCTTTACAACGTGTTTTTCCTTTGCCTCTTTGTCTGCGCCGCCTTTTTCTGCGGTGTGACCAGGGGCGTGACGGAGAGCAAGCGCTTTGCGTACCTCTCTATGCTCATGGCCCTGCTGGCCCTCGAAGGAGTGGCCGATATGGGATCGCCCCTTGTGTCGGGGACGTTCTCTTCGGGAGGCAGCTTTGGCCCCCATGGTGCTTTGACCCTTTTTGGAATAGCGAAGACGCTCTCTCAGATGGGCGAGGAGATCCTCTTCTATTTGCTGGCATGTGATGTGACCAAGCGTACCGCACGATCGGCTTTGTTCCTTCTCTTCCCGGTGCTCGCTCTGGTTCGTTGCTTGGCGGGGACAGTTTATCTGGGCATCGTATCCGACATGGTATTTCTCTTTATCGATCCCTTGGTCATGATTTCTCTTTGTGCCTGGAGCCTGATGGGCTTGGCGCATTCCGCCCCCGTGGAGGATGCTGATTCTCGCGCGCTGCATCTTTTGCGTTCGCTGCTTCTTTTGTGCCTTTGCGCCTACGCCGCCTCGATTGGCGAGGACCTTATCTACGCAGCCATGTATATGCGTTCTGGTTCCGTTCCGTTTTACGTCGGCAAGATTGTTATTATGGAAGACGCTCTGTGGGCCGGTCTTGCCATCTCCTGCATCATCTACGCGCGCCATTATCAAGATGAATTCCATGTGCGCCGAACCGAACAGCTTGTTCGCGATCGTCTGGACTTGTATCGCTTGGAGACGGAGCAGCGTGCGGCAAAGCAGGGCGCCGATGACATCGCCGATTTTTGCGCGCTGTATGAGCTCACGCCGCGCGAGCAAGAAGTATTGTCTCGAGTTCTGACGGGACAGGGGAACCAGCAGATAGCAAACGATTTAGTTATCTCGTTGGGAACGGTCAAGGCTCACGTCCATAGCATCTATCGAAAACTGTCTGTCTCGCGTCGTAGCGAACTCATGGGCATGTTTTACGAGCGTTCGCGTGGTGCTGCCGCTCCTGCGGAAAAGTAATTAAAACTGGCTTTCCAGTAGAGGCGCGGTTTCTCCACGTACCGTATCACTACGAAAACTCAAGGAATATATGAATATGAATACTCGAGAAACGAGGGTCGCTGGCATAATCAATGCCCTGGTGAACCCGCTCCTGATGTGCTCCTTTTTGCCTATTATCGAAGGCAAAGCGGCACTCGATATGTCGAGTCCTACCGGTTTTTGGGGGCAGCTTGCGCTCGCTGTCGTCATCGCAGAGGCGGTGAGCTCACTACCGCAGTTTGGAAGGGTCGTTGGGGACTGGGTTGATTTCTTCGGATTCAAACCGGGTGGCCCTGCGTCAAAGATCGCGGGCACGGTGTTCGCCGCCACGCTGCTCTTTTTGATTATCGGTTTGGCTGAGATAGCGTTCCAGACCGGCTTTGGCCTCGTGGGCGAAACGACCTATTTCTCTCGTTGGGTAAAGCTTGCAACCGGCGGTTGGGCCTTTGTCGTGGTTGGCGGCTTGCTGTTCGATCCGGTTGCAGCAAAGGTCGCCCATGTTCTCGTGGGCGAAAAGGCCCCGCAGACCGAGGAAATGCTCGAGGTGGAATAGCCTGAAGGACAGACTCGTCTAACGAATCATTCGCGATAGTTTGCCTCTCCTTTTGCGCGCATGCGATTGGCTTCAGTCGCATGCGCGTTGTTTTGTTTAACGAGTGGAATGTATCGTCGATGAACCTGTACTGCGCGTGTGCCACAATGGGGCGCGAACGATAGAGAAAGATCGCAAGAGGAGCTCGCGTGCTTGCTCGTATATGGCGCTACATAGAGGGGCCAGTGCTTTTGTTCGTGCCGCCATGCATGGGCATCATGCTGTATCTGGGCATTGCCCAGGCTGCTTTGTTGATGTTCGCTATGGTGGTGCTCGTGCTCGCACTGTTTTTTGCGGGTTACGAGGCGTCGCGACCGGGCCTGCGCCAGATTATGCCCACGCTGGTGTTGGCGGCACTGGCCGCGGCGGGCCGCATCTTGTTCGGCCCCATTCCCGACTTTAAACCGGTGAGCGCCATTGCCATTATTGCGGGGGCGACGCTTGGTCGCCGTAACGGCTTTATGGTCGGTGCGCTGGCGGCGTTGACCAGCAATTTCTTTTTTGGACAGGGCATGTGGACGCCGTGGCAGATGTATGCCTGGGGCCTGGTTGGCTATGTTGGCGGTGCGCTGGCGCATGCAGGTGCGTTCGACCGTGCGGATGGAACCGTGCGCATGCCGGCGCTGATGGCGTACGGCTTTGCTTCGGGTCTGCTGTACGGCGTGGTGATCAACGCGTATGACATTATCGGTTTTGTACAACCGCTCACGTGGGCGGGCGCCGTGGCGCGTCTTGCCACCGCCGTACCGTTCGATATCACGCACGGCTTCGCGACCTGCGTGTTTTTGGCCGCCCTGTACAAGCCCTGGTGTCGCCGCATCAGCCGAGTCGTCGTGAAGTACGGGCTGTAGTGGCGGTTGCGCCGGCGCGAGAATCAATACTGCCAATACTGCCGAAGCGCCATTTCAAAACTATGCCGGTTTACGGGGCTAGATTGGCGTGGGCCGACCATACCGGCTTTTTCCGAAATAGAGCAAGCCGTTTACCTGCGGTTTTATTATCTCGGAATTGTGTATGGTTGGGGGTTCGCGATTCAGCCCCGTAAACCGTCACAGTTTTGAAATGGCCGGCTGATATGACGGGCATCGTGGCCCTCAAGAGCAAAATTGATCCGTTTTCTTCCGTCTCCAGACGTCCCCGGGGAATCAGCTGAACCCGCCCGCCACGAAATCGGCCTATCTACTACGTTTGGCCCGACATCCGCAAGCACAATCGCGTTTTATGAAAAGCAGCAGGCTTTCTACCTGCACTGATAATTGTCCTTGGGGGAAGCGGGCACTGCGGGGGCGCGTCA
>CABUCQ010000004.1 GCA_902490095.1 uncultured Collinsella sp. | reverse complement strand
CAACGCCATACTGCTCTGCAAAAGCTTGAGCCTTGGACAGAGTGCGGTTGGCAACGCCCGCAAGCTTGCGGCCGGCAAGAGCGAGAGACTGGGCCATCTGGTTGGCGATAACGCCGCACCCGATCACAGCCCAACGAAGCTCGGGAGCCGTAAAAATATCGTTGGGGAATCGCTTGTCCTGGACCGAGACAAATGCCGCCTTAGCGGCTGCTTCGGCGTCGAGCGGAGCCTGTTTGGAATCTGCCATTATGTGCCTCCTGAGGTATCGGAAGTCCTTCATTTCTAACAACCCTATATTCGCACAATTGCGCGCGTATCTGCTCGTGTTTGCGTGCTTATTTGCTTATCGGTCATTATTTAGCCATAGTTGGCAGATGTTTGCGCGGTTATGCGCATTATCGCGCAAGGCTATGCGCGTAAATGCGCATGCGACGATCCTTATGAAACATAAAAGGGCGGAACACCATAGCCATAAAAGACAGAGTAGGCTGTATTACTCCACCCCTCTGGGGGGCGCAGCCATCAAAGGACTGTTCCAAACTGCCGGCAGATAGGGACTTCCCTAACTGCCGGCACATAGGGAACGTCCCCAGCTACCGGCGTTTCAACGGCACTCATTTAAGCCTGTCCCCAATGAATGCCAAGCGACGACCACTCATTTAAGTCTGTCCCCAATGAGTATGTCCCCAATGAGTAGGGATAGAAAAAGGCCCGGGTGCCTTGGGGCATCCGGGCCTTTGCTAGCAACTTGATGTTGCGGGCAGCTTAGAACTTGTGGCCGCACTTCTTGCAGACGCGCAGCTTGTTCTTGCCGTCCTTCTCGTGACCGACGCGGGTAACCTTACCGCACTCGGGGCAGACGAGATTGACGTTGGAGGCATCGATGGGAGCCTCCTGCGAAACGATGCCGCCCTGCTGGTTGGCAGCGTTGGGCTTGACGGCCTTCTTGACGACCGAAACGCCCTCGACAACGACCTTGTTCTCGGCGGGGAGAGCACGCAGGATAACGCCCTGCTTGCCGCGATCCTTACCAGAGAGAACCTGGACCTTATCGCCCTTCTTGATATACATATATCTCCCCTAACTACAGGGTCTCGGGAGCGAGCGAGACGATCTTCATGTACTTCTTGTCACGAAGCTCGCGAGCGACAGGCCCGAAGATACGGGTGCCGACGGGCGAACCATCGTTGTTGATGACAACGCAGGCGTTCTCATCAAAGCGAATGTAGGAGCCATCCTTGCGGCGGATCTCCTTAACGGTGCGAACGACGACGCAACGGACAACGTCCTTCTTCTTGACGTTGGCGCCAGGGGTAGCCTCCTGGACAGCACCGATGAACACATCGCCGATGCCTGCATAACGACGCTTGGAACCGCCAAGCACCTTGATGCAGCGAATCTTGCGAGCGCCGGAGTTGTCGGCGACGTTCAGCATGGTTTGCATCTGAATCATGGTAGATGTTCCTCCGAACTAAGAACCGAAGAGAGGTGCGCAGCCTTTAGGCGGCCTGTGGTATGCAAACCAGGCATACGCACATCTTCGGAAACGTACAAGTCGTATGAGCGACTGCTTATTTAGCGCGCTCGACGACCTCGATGAGGCGCCAACGCTTCATCTTGGACATAGGACGGGTCTCCATAACGCGGACGGTATCGCCCACGCCAGCCGTGCACTCCTCGTCGTGAGCGTGCAGCTTCTTGGAGCTGGTCATCATCTTGCCGTACTTGGGGTGACGCTTGCGCTCGGTGATGGTGACAACAATGGTCTTTGCACCGGAGACGGAGGTAACGACACCCGTACGGACCTTACGCGAGTTACGCGAATCAGTCATGTTCTCTCCTTAGGTCCTACTCGGCGACAGCGGACTTCTCCGCTGCGATCTCGCGGGCGCGCTGCTCCGTGAGGACGCGAGCGATGTCCTTCTTCACGGTGTTGACGCGAGCGGTGTTGTCCAGCTGGCTGGTGGCCATCTGGAAACGAAGGTTAAAGAGCTCGGCGCGCATTTCCTTCAGCTTCTCAACGAGCTGAGCGTCCGAGAGCTCACGAATCTCTGCGGGCTTCATTAGTTCTCCTCCTTGGCGGCGGCGGCGTCCTCAGCAGCCCACTTGGCCTCGAGAGCGGCCTCCTCAGCCATCTCCTTCTCGATGCGCTGCTCAGCGTTCTTAGCAGCAACAATCTTGGTCTTGATGGGAAGCTTGTGCTGTGCAAGACGCAGAGCCTCGCGAGCGACCTCCTCGGGCACGCCCTTGACCTCGAACATGATGCGGCCGGGCTTGACGACGGCCACCCACTCCTCGGGATTACCCTTACCAGAACCCATGCGAGTCTCAGCAGGCTTCTTGGTGATGGGCTTATCGGGGAAGATCGTGATGTAGACACGACCGCCACGCTTCATGTAGCGGGTCATGGCAATACGAGCGGCCTCGATCTGACGGTTGGTGATCCAATGGGCCTCGAGAGCCTGGATACCAAACTCGCCGAAATGCAGCTCGGTATTACCCTTGGCCTGGCCCTTCATGGAGCCACGCTGCACCTTGCGGTGAAGAATACGCTTAGGGGCAAGCACTACTGACCCCTCCTCTCGGAGTTACGACGACGAGGACGGGAAGAGCCCTCGAGTGCAGGGTTGGGAACAGGCTGGCCCGGGAGCTTCTCGCCCAGGTAGATCCAGACCTTCACGCCGCAAGCGCCCATGGTGGTGCTGGCGACAGCCGTGCCGTAGTCGATCTTGGCACGGAGGGTGTGCAGAGGCACGCGACCCTCGCGGTACCACTCACGACGGCCCATCTCGGCACCGCCGAGACGACCGGAGCACTGGATACGGATGCCCTTAGCGCCGGCCTTGCGGGCGGACTGGACAGCCTTGCGCATAGCGCGACGGAAGGCAACGCGGCCCTCGAGCTGCTCGGCGATAGACTGAGCAACGAGGTTGGCGTCGAGCTCGGGGCGCTTGATCTCGACAACGTCGACGGAGAGCTGGCCCTTGGAGACGCCAGCGACCTTCTCGAGCTCGGTGCGGAGGGTATCGATCTCGGCACCCTTCTTACCGATGACAACGCCGGGGCGAGCGGTGAGGATGATGACCTTCACCTTGTCGCCAGCGCGCTCAATCTCGACGCGGGAGACAGCTGCGCGGGAAAGACGCTTCTCGAGGTACTTGCGGATCTCGAGATCGTTACCGAGGGTCTTAGCGTAATCCTTCTCTGCGAACCAGCGGGAGCGCCAGTTCTCGGTGATGCCAAGACGGAAGCCGGTGGGGTAGACTTTCTGACCCATACAGCTTTACGCCTCCTTTCGAGGAGCAACGACGACGGTGATGTGGGAAGTACGCTTCAGAATGCGAGAAGCGGAACCCTTGGCGCGGGGACGGATGCGCTTAAGCGTCGGACCCTCGTCAACATAGGCAGCGGCGACAACCAGGTTGTCGGCACGCAGACCGTTGTTGTTCTCGGCGTTCGCAACGGCGGAACGGAGAACCTTCTCGACATCCACGGCGACGGCGCGGTCGCAGAAGTGGAGGATGTCGAAGGCCTGAGCGACAGGCTTGCGGCGGATCAGATCGACCACCAGGCGGGCCTTGCTGGGGGAAACACGCACGTACTTAGCGACGGCGCGAACCTCGGTGGCCTCAGTTTCAATAGACTTAGTTGCCATTTACGGTTAACCCCCTATTTGGCCTTGTGGCCACGGAACGTACGAGTCGGCGCGAACTCGCCGAGCTTGTGACCAACCATGGACTCGGTAACATACACGGGCACATGCTTGCGGCCGTCGTGGACGGCGATGGTGTGACCAACCATCTCGGGGAAGATGGTGGACGCGCGAGACCAGGTCTTCACGACGTCCTTCTTGCCAGCCTCGTTCATCGCGGTGATACGCGAGAGAAGGCGAGTCTCCACGAACGGGCCCTTTTTGAGACTTCTGCTCATAAGTGCTTTCTCCTAAAACTCGGTATCCGAAATTACTTCTTACGGCGACGAATGATGTGCTGGTTCGAGACCTTCTTCTTCTTGCGCGTACGAAGGCCCTTCGTCGGCTTACCCCAGGGGGTAACAGAGGGACGACCAGAGGTGTGGTTCTTGCCCTCGCCACCGCCGTGCGGGTGGTCGACAGGGTTCATGACGGTACCGCGGACGGTCGGGCGCACGTTCATGTGACGCTTACGGCCGGCCTTGCCGATGACGATGTTGGAGTGATCGGCGTTGCCGACCTCACCGACGGTGGCGCGGCAGGTAACGAGGATGCGGCGCATCTCGGAGGAAGGCATACGGACGATAGCGTACTTGCCCTCCTTACCCATCAGCTGGCAGGAGTTACCGGCGGAACGGGCGATAGCAGCGCCCTTGCCCGGCTGGAACTCGACGGCGTGGATGAGCGTACCGACGGGGATGTCGGCGAGGGGCAGAGCGTTGCCCGGCTTGATGTCGGCGTCAGAACCGGACATGATGGTCTGACCGACCTCGAGGCCCTTGGGGGCCAGGATGTAGCGCTTCTCACCGTCAGCGTAGTGCAGCAGAGCGATGCGAGCGGAACGGTTCGGATCGTACTCGATCGTGGCAACCTTGGCGGGCACGCCGTCCTTGTTGCGCTTGAAGTCGATCACGCGGTAACGACGCTTCACGCCGCCGCCCTGGTGGCGGGTGGTGATGCGGCCGTTGTTGTTACGACCGGCCTTCTTGGGCAGGGGCTCGAGAAGAGACTTCTCGGGCTTGGTGCAGGTGATCTCGGAGAAGTCGGAGATCGTCTGCCAACGCCTACCAGCGGAGGTCGGCTTAAGGTGCTTTACAGCCATTACAATCCCTTTCAATAGGAATCCGTTAGCCATCGCAGACAGGGATTCGAGGTTCTGCCTCGGGTGCGATGACACCGGACGTATACACGGTTCCGGGCGTGTCCATTTTATACGCCCAAAACCTTGAGCTCTCGCCTCCCCTTTTTGG
Source organism: uncultured Collinsella sp. (assembly GCA_902490095.1). GTDB lineage: Bacteria > Actinomycetota > Coriobacteriia > Coriobacteriales > Coriobacteriaceae > Collinsella. Next base: position 32,208 of record CABUCQ010000004.1, on the reverse strand, counting down.
GAGGCATGAGCTCACTCAACAGCAGCGAGTCTTAGGCCTGGTTGCCAAAGACCTCGATGGTGTCGCCCTCGGCCAGCGTGACGATGGCCTTCTTCCAAGAACGGGTCTTGCCGGCGACATAGCGCACGCGCTTGGTCTTGGGCTTGACCGTCAGGGTGTTCACGCGAACGACCTTGACGCCGAAGATCTCCTCGACAGCGTCCTTGATCTGATACTTGTTAGCATCCTTGGCGACCTCGAACGTGTACTTGTTCAGCTCCATGCCGGAGAAGGAACGCTCGGACACGATCGGACGGATGATGATCTCGTGGGCGGTCATTTATGCAAGCACCTCCCCGAAGTGAGCGGCGATGTCGGCGGGCATCAGCACGGCGTTGTTGTTGACGAGATCGTAGGTGTTGGCCTCGTCAGCGGTGATGATGAACGTCTTGGGAATGTTGCGGAACGACAGGTAGGCGTTGACGTCCTCATCGCGAACGATGATGGTCAGACGCTTGCCCTCAAGGCCGAGAGCCTTGAGCATGGCGACGGCAGCCTTGGTGGAAGGCTTCTCGAAGCCGTAGTCGTCGACGAGCACGAGCTCGCCATCGGCCAGCTTGGCGGACAGCGCGGAGCGCATAGCCAGCTTGACCTCCTTGTTGTTCATACGCTTAGCGTAGGAACGGGGCTTGGGGGCGAAGACAACGCCACCGTGACGCCACTGGGCAGCACGGATGGAACCCTGGCGGGCACGGCCGGTGCCCTTCTGACGCCAAGGCTTCTTGCCGCCACCGGAAACCTCAGAGCGGCCCTTAGCGGACTGGGTGCCCTGACGCCAAGAGGCCATCTGGCACTTGACGATGTGGTGCATAACGTGGATGTTCGGCTCGATGCCGTACACCTCAGCGGCGAGCTCGGCCTCGGCGACCTTCTTGCCCTCGCTGTTCTTTACTTCAAACTTTGCCATTTAAGTGTTCTCCTTGGTATGACGCTGGGCTAAATGGGCTGGGCCCTTAGGCCATACGGATGGCGACGAGACCATTCTTGGCACCCGGGACAGCGCCCTTGACCAAGATGAGGTTCTGCTCGGCATCGATGCGGACAACGGAAAGGTTCTTGACGGTAACGCGCTCGTTACCCATGTGACCGGCCATCTTGACGCCCTTGAGGACGCGCGCAGGATAGGCGCACTGACCGATAGAACCGGGGTGACGCTGGAAGTGAGAACCATGCGTCATAGGACCGCGGCGCTGACCCCAGCGCTTGATGCGACCCTGGAAGCCCTTACCCTTGGAGGTACCGATGACGTCGACCTTCTCGACATCAGCGAAATCAGCGACGGTGACGACCTCGCCGACCTTGTGCTCCTCGCCGTTCTCGACGCGGACCTCACGAAGGAAACGGACAGGCTCGACGCCAGCCTTGGCGAAGTGACCAGCCATGGGCTTGTTCACGTTCTTGGCCTTGATGTCGCCGAAACCGATCTGGACGGCGTCATAGCCGTCGGTTGCCTGAGTTTTAACCTGCGAGACAGCGCAGGGGCCAGCCTGGATGACCGTGACGGGAACGACGTTGTCGTCCTCGTCCCAAACCTGGGTCATGCCAATCTTGCGGCCGAGAATCATGCTGATCAAGATATGATCCCAACTCTCGCGTGGTCTTGGGACAATGCGTACACCACCGAGCGTACGCCCCTAGAGGACCACTACTTACACGACGTGCTCCCCAGCCTTGTATTTCGCCCGGACTACCTGACAACCCTATTAAGCAGGCATTTTGTCCAGCCAGAATACTCCCCTGGTTTCACACAGCTGTTTAGTATACACGGCTGCGGGCGTATCCATCGAGATTCATATTTCACTCACATTGTTTACGCAGGTAAAGTGCGTGGAGTCGCCTGGGCTTGGCAGAGGGGCGGCGAAATATATTAAGTTTGCTGCTCTACAGTCCTGCGCAAGACGGAAAGCACATTAAGTGCTTTCCTTTGCGTGCGGAACTCGCGACAAACTTAATATATTTCGCCGCCCCTCTGCCAAGCTCGGGAGACGACACGTTGATGTCTGCTTAACTCTGCTCGCTCAGCTAATTACTTTGTTGGGGATCCACAATTTGCTGGAGGGTGAACTTGCATTGATGAGACTCGCCTTCTGCTTGTGGATTTGCCTCATCGAAATTAAAGATCATGATGGCGCAGTTGGGGAGTTTTGTTGGGAGCTTGAAGCCCTCTGGGGCTGCAGCCTTGATGAATTGGCGGCTGGCGCTGCCGTGGCTTACTGCTAGGAGGGTTTCGATGCCCTCGGCTCCCATGAGATTGGTGAGGGTGTCTACCATGCGTTCTTGCAGCGCGCGGCTTCCTTCTCCTCCAAAGGGGACCAGGTCCTCGCCCGGATCCCAGACGTCGGTGGGTAGCGCGTCGTGGGGGCCTTCTTCGAAGGAGCCGTAGCAGCGCTCGATGATGCCTTCGCAGGGCTCGACTGCTGCGTCCGGGCCAAGGAGCTCGCATGCGACGAGCTGAGCTGTGTCCATGGCTCGGCCTAAGGGCGAAGAGACCACTTTGTCGGGGACAACGTCGTGGCTCTTGAGCCATGCGGCTGCCATTCCCGCTTGTTTGCGGCCCAGGTCGGTCAACGGTGAATCGCAGCGGCCCTGGACGAGCTTTTTGACATTGAATTCCGTCTGGCCGTGGCGGAGTAGGTATAGGCGCTTCATGCTCTCCCCTTCTATATAACTAGCTTTATCGGCGCGGCTCTACTCGTGGGTATGGCCTACATAGTCTTCGTCGATCGTGATCTTGGCAATCGACTTGGGATATTCGGATTCGACACGTTTCGCCAGCGCGTGCTTTAAGTCTTCGGCACTCATCTGCAGATCCGAGGGACGCACACAGTCAAAGATCACGTTGGTGTGCGTAGGACCCGGCACACAGCGCAGGTCGTGAATCGAAAGGCGGCTATCGATCTGTTGGGCCATGGCGTTAATGCGTAAACGCATGCTCGCCACCTTGGGATCGTCGGTCACGATGGGGTCGTAATGGAGCGTGACAATCATGCCGTCTTCGTCCCTAAACGCCTGCTCGATGTTATCGAGCGTGTCGTGACTTTCCAGCGGGCTGGCCTCGGCTGCCATCTCGGCGTGAGCGCTTGCGAACTTCCTGCCCGGGCCGTAGTCGTGAACCATCAGATCGTGAACGCCCAAAACGCCGGGGTAGCTCATGATCTTGCTGCGGATATGCTCGACGAGCTTAGGATCGGGCGTCTGGCCCAAAAGCGGGCTCACCGTATCTTGGATAAGCTCAAAGCCGCTCCAGCCAATATAGGCGCCAACGGCAAGGCCGACCCACGCGTCAAGATTGATGTGCGTCACCTGCGAAACAATTGCGCACGCCAGCACGGCGCCCGTGGCAAGGACATCGTTCTTGGAATCTTGCGCGGTCGCATGCAGCGTCTCGGACTCAATGCGATCGCCGAGCTTTTGGTTGAGGGCCGCCATCCAGAGCTTTACGACCATCGAAAGCACTAGAACTGCCACCAGGGCAAGCGAGAACTCGACAGGTTCGGGGTGGATGACGCGCTCAACCGAGGACTTCACCAGCTCAACGCCAATCAGCAGCACGAGTGCCGCCACGACCAGACCCGAGAGATACTCGTAGCGACCGTGGCCGTAAGGATGCTCGGGGTCGGCCGGCTTGCTCGCCAGCTTAAAGCCCAGCACGCTCACGATATTCGAGCTGGCATCGGACAGGTTGTTCATGGCATCCGCCACAATCGAAACCGATCCCGAAACCACACCAATTGCACCCTTCGCAGCACAAAGCGCAACATTGGCGACAATACACACCATGCCAGCTAACGTGCCCACACGCGCACGATCGCCCTGTGCGCGCCTAACAATCCACTCGACCATCTACATCCGCCCCCACGGTACTACCTATATAACTATTGCTCAGACGGATTGTAGTGTAGCCACTTTGTCCTCAAGATACAAAAGGCCGCAGCCCACACGAGCCACGGCCTTGGAGTGCGACATGCGGGACTGCACCTTTGTCAATCGATTTATGCGTTTGCCTCGGCCACGCTCTTCGAGGTTTTGGGCGAATCGGCTCCGTCCCCCGTCGCCTGCCCCTTCGCCGGCACCACGCCAAAGCAGTAGCTCAGCGCCGCAGACACCGCAAATGCCGTGCCGCCGGCAGCGCAGCACCACAGCAGGTTCGGGATGCCGCCCGTGGCAAAACCAATGACCATGAGGACATTCGTCATGCCGATGGTATAGGCCGTAACGTGGCCCACGGCCGCAACAAGGCCTCCGACGGCGCCGCCAATGGCCATGCACGTCAGGCACCTGCCATATTTAAAGCCGCAACCGTACAGCGCCGGCTCGCTTACGCCGCCAAGAACACCCGAGATTGAATAGCCCAGCATGAGCGCCTTCTCGTCCTTATCCGCAACGCGGAGCGACGCACCAAAGGGCATGCCCCAAACGGCAAACGTTGCCATCGTCGCGGCGATCAGGATGCACGAATCCGTTCCCATACTCATAAACTGCGCGTAGGCGAGCGATAGGACGACGTTGCTGACGCCCGCGATCTTAAGGAACTCCCAGCCCGCGGCAAGCCCCATGAGTGTGAGCAACGATACGATGCCACCGGAATTGCCAAGCATAAACATAAGCTGGCCCAACAGCATGCCCAAATAGCTGCCCGCCGGCGCCGTAATACACAGCGAAACCGGAACCATAACAAGCATGGTCGCAAACGGAACAAACGAAAACGCCACGGCCTTAGGGATAACGCGCCGAAAGAAACACTCCACTTGCCAAAGCACGGGTACCGAGATGAGAATCGGAATAACAGTCGTCGTGTAATCGTTGACCGGCGCGGGAAGCAGGCCATACACGGAAGTCATCGATGCCCCCGTCGTCGATGCGGCATCGACGAGCTTAAGCAGATCGGGCGCAATCAATACGCCGCCCAGCATCATGCCCAGCTGCTCCGAGCAACCGAGCTGGCGGGCGGCCGCCCAACCAAGATAAATGGGCAAAAAGTAGTAGCCGGCGTTATAGAGCCAACTGTAGAACAGGCGATAGATTTCGGAATCGGCAGACCACAGGCCCAGCATGCCTTCGCCCATAATGACGGCGACGGTGCGGAACAACGCCGCGCAGACAATATACGGCAACGCCGACATCATGCTTTTGGACAGATAGTCCACCACGGCCATGGCGTTTGATGAAACCGTCGTTGTAAACGAGGTGTTAGAAACTTGTGACACAGGAACCCTTTCCCAATGTGACATGCGGACTGTCCCTTTGTCACATCGTGCGATACTGACCGATTGCGCGGTACTTTTCGTAGCGGAGGTTTGTGAGGGTCGCGTCGTCGAGCCGCCCAAGCGTATCGAAGGCATCAAATGCCGAGGACATGACGGCACCGGCAATTTCCTCATGCGACAGGCCCCTATCATCAACAATGCCGTCGATGATGCCGAGCGCCAACAGATCGGGAGCCGTGAGTTTAAGCGCCTCGGCGGCCTCATTCGCGCGCTCGGTATCCTTCCACAGGATCGACGCACAGGCCTCGGGGCTCACGACCGAATAGGCCGAGCTCGAGAGCATCAGGATGCGGTCGGCCACGGACAGCGCCAGCGCGCCACCAGAGCCGCCCTCGCCTGTCACCACCGAGACAATCGGCGTCTTAAGGCCGCTCATCTCCATCAAGTTCTGGGCAATCGCCTCGCCCTGACCGCGCTCCTCGGCACCGATGCCGCAAAACGCGCCCGAGGTATCGACCAGGCACAGAACCGGTCGACCAAACTTTTCGGCCTGGCGCATCAGGCGACGCGCTTTGCGGTAGCCCTCGGGATGTGCCATGCCAAAGTTGCGGTGCATACGCTCTTTGGTCGTGGTGCCGCGCTCGATGGCGATGACCGTTACGGGGCGTCCGTCTTTCCAGCCAATGCCAGCCACCACAGCGGCGTCGTCGCCAAAGTAACGGTCGCCGTGCAGCTCCACAAATCCGTCCAGGCCCAGCGAGATCATCTCGCCCGCCGTGGCGCGATCTGCCGAGCGGGTCTGCTTGACAATCTCGAGCGCGGTTTTTGGTGCCGCCGAGCGCTTAAACAAGTGTCCCAGCTTTTTGCCGCGGCGACCCGCATGCACAATCTCATGCGGTGCCCCCAGGCTGGGCGCGTGCCCTTCGTGCAGCGCCAGCAGCTCGCCTACCGTGAGCGCAATCTCGCCACGCGGAACAACGGCATCGCAAAAGCCGTGCTCCAGCAAAAACTCGGAGCGCTGGAATCCCTTGGGCAGACGCTTGTGCATGTTCTGCTCGATCACGCGCGGGCCGGCAAATGCCGTCAGGGCATCGGGCTCGGCCAGGATAATGTCGCCCTCCATGGCGAAGCTCGCGGTTACACCTCCGGTCGTGGGATCGGTGAGCACCGTAATATACAGGCCGCCCGCCTTGCTGTGGTGCCGAACCGCCGCAGAAATCTTGGCCATCTGCATAAGCGAGGTCACGCCCTCTTGCATACGCGCACCGCCCGAAACGGTAAAGCCGACAACTGGCAATCCCAGCTCGGTCGCACGCTCAAATGTGCGACAGATCTTCTCGCCCACCACGGAGCCCATCGAGCCCATCATAAAGTTGGCGTCCATAAAGAAGAGCGCCGTATCGCAACCGCAGATTTTGCCCCTGCCGCACACAACGGCATCGCGCTCGCCCGAACGCTCGCTCACGCTCTTGAGCTTATCGGCATAGCCGGGAAACGAGAGGAAGTCCTCCGACGCCAGATTGGCATCCCATTCCTCAAACGTGCCCTCGTCGACCGTCATGCGCATGCGCGCGCGACCGCTCACGCGAAAGTGTTTGCCGCAACGAGGGCAGACCTCGAGGTTGTCGTGTAGGCGTGCCTCATCGATCACACGGCGGCACTCCGGGCACTTGATAAACACGTGGCGCGCGGGAAACTCGGCGCACGACTCGGTTATCGGCCCCTCGAGGACATTGACCGTCTTCGCTTTTCTATTCATCAGCATAGAGATGCCCCATCAGATCGGTGTGATACATGCCCGACAAGAACTCGTCGTTTGCCAGCACGTCGAGCTGAAGCTCGCTGTTCTCGCTCACGCCCTCGATCACGAGCTCGCCCAGGGCCGAGCGCATCTTGCGAATGGCGCCGTCACGCGTGGGCGCACACACGATGAGCTTGCCGAGCATGGAATCGTAGTACGGCGGAACGTTCGCGCCGGTAAACATGGCGGAATCCCAGCGCACGCGCGGACCACCCGGCACACGCAACGCGGTGACCGTTCCGCATGACGGCAGAAAGTCCGGCGTCTCGGCATTGATGCGGCACTCCATGGCGTGGTTGCGGACCGGCATGTCCTCCTGCTCAAAGGGCAAAGGCTGGCCGGCCGCCACGCGCAGCTGCCACTTGACCAAGTCGGTATCGGTCACAAACTCCGTAACCGGATGCTCTACCTGCAAGCGCGTGTTCATTTCCATAAAGTAGAAATTGCCGTCGTCCGAATACAGGAACTCGATGGTACCGGCTCCTTCGTAGCCGACGGCACGAGCCAGGTCACGCGCCGCCTTGTGCATGCGAGCACGAATGTCGTCGTGTCCGTCGAGGCACGGCGCGGGGCTCTCCTCGATCAGCTTTTGGTTGCGGCGCTGCACCGAGCACTCACGCTCGCCAAGCGAAAACACATGGCCCTGCTTATCGGCCATAATCTGCACCTCGACGTGGTGCGCCGGCGCGACAAACTTCTCCATGTAGCACTCGCCGTCGCCAAAAACGGCCTCGCCCTCGGCACGCGCCTCGATAAACGCCTTTGCCGCATCTTCCACGCGCTCGACCTTGCGAATGCCGCGACCGCCACCACCGGCACGCGCCTTAATAAGCACGGGGCAGCCAATGCGCTCGGCCTCGGCCGTTGCCTCCTCGGGGCTTTTGAGCAAATCGCAGCCCGGAACGATGGGCACGCCCGCCGCGGCAGCCGTTCGACGTGCGGCGTCCTTGTCGCCCATGCTGTCGATTACCTCGGCCGAAGGACCGACAAACGCCAGGCCATACTTGTCGCAGTCGCGCACGAAGCTCGCCTTCTCGGAAAAGAAGCCATAACCGGGATGAATTGCCTTAGCTCCCGACTTTACGGCACAGGTGAGCACGGCATCGTCGTTGAGATAGCTCTCGGCAAGACGCGGGCCGCCAATGCAATACGCCTCGTCGGCAAGCTGCACGTGCAGCGCGTCCGCATCGGCCGTGGAGTAGACGGCGACGGTCTTGATGCCCATATCGCGGCACGCGCGGATAACACGGACCGCGACCTCGCCGCGGTTGGCGATGAGCACTTTGTCGAACATGAAGCCTTCCTTAACTTTCGTGCATGAGTGCAAAAGACATATCGGCGCGGCAGCAAACCTCACCGTTGACGCTCGCAGTACCCGTCGCAAAGCGGAACGGCCCGCGCGCACGCGTGATGGAGCACACTAGATCCACCGTGTCGCCCGGGCGCACCGGACGCTTAAAGCGCACCTTGTCCAGACTCGTGTAGAACGGCGTCGCGCCGCGCGCCTCCTCGTCGCCCATCAGCAGCACGCAGCAGTTCTGGGCGAGCATCTCGCACTGGATCACGCCGGGGACGACCGGGTTTCCCGGAAAATGCCCCTGCAAAAAGTACTCGTCGCCCGTAATCGTTATCTTGCCGTGGGCCTCGTCGCCCACCAGCTCGGCTTCGTCGAGCAAAAGCATCGGCTCACGATGCGGCAACAGTTCTTTAAGCTCTTCTTTGTTCATGGATATAACCTATCCGATCCTCATGAGGCAGCTGCCAAACTCCACGAGGTCGCCGTCGGCCACGCAGATCTCGAGCACCTCGCCGTCTGCCTCGGCCGTCACCTCGTTGAGAACCTTCATGGCCTCGATGATGCAGAGGGTCTCGCCGGCCTTGACCTTGGAGCCCACGTGCACAAACGGTTCGTCGCCCGGCGCCGGGGCAGCATAGAAAACGCCGACCATGGGAGCGGTCACCTCGGTGCCCTTAGGCTCCGGTGCGGCGGCAGGCGCCTGCGCGGCGGGCTCCGGCGCGGCGGCAGGCATGGCGACAGGAGCCACCGCCGGAGCAGTCACGGCACCCGGCATAGGCATGGGCACGGCAACCGGCTGTGCCGCACTCGCGCGCTCGAGTTCGACCGCGGTGCCATCGGGCTCCTCAACGCGCACGCGCGTGAGGCCGCGGTCCTCCATAACATCGGCTATCTCGGCAAGTCTTTTGGAATCCATGCTCTAGCTCCTCGTATATCTACGCAGTGCGATGGCGGCGTTGTGCCCGCCAAAGCCCAGGTTGGTCGAAAGCGCCCAGGTAAGGTCGGCGCGAACCGCGCGATTGGGCGTGTAATCAAGATCGCAGGCGGGATCGGGTGTGTGGTAGTTAATGGTCGGCGGCACCACGCCCTGCTCGAGCGCCATGGCACAGGCCATGACCTCGATGGCGCCCGTGGCACCGATCATGTGGCCGGTCATCGACTTGGTCGACGAGACGTGTGCGGCGCGTGCCGCGTCCTCGCCGAGCGCACGCTTTATGCCCGCCGTCTCGGACGAATCGTTGAGCTTGGTCGATGTGCCGTGGGCATTGATGTAGAGACCCTCGGATGGCTTGACGTCGCCCTCGGTCACCGCCAGCGATATCGCGCGGGCAATGCCGGCAGCCTCGGGATCAGGGCTCGTGATGTGATAGGCATCATCGGTGTTGCCGTAGCCCACGACCTCGGCATAAATGTGCGCACCGCGCGTCTGCGCATGTTCCATGCTCTCGAGCACGAGCACGCAGGCGCCCTCGCCCATCACAAAGCCGTCGCGGTCTGCATCGAACGGGCGGCAAGCCGTCGACGGGTCAGGATTAGTGGTGAGAGCACGGCAGGATGTAAAGCCCGCAACGGCATCGGGGATGATTGCGGCCTCGGCGCCGCCGGCCAGGATTGCATCGGCATAGCCGTGCTTGATGGCGCGGAACGCCTCGCCCACCGCATGGGCCGAGGTCGCGCAAGCAGTCACGACGGGCAGGGTCGGACCCTTTGCCTTGTGGCGGATCGCAATATTGCCCGAAGCCATGTTGGGGATCATCATCGCGATCATATAGGGCGATGCGCGGCGGGGCCCCCGATCGGCGATCGTGTGGACGTTGTCGACGAGTGTCTGCATGCCGCCCACGCCCGAACCCACGTAGACGCCCAGGCGCTCGCGATCGATGGCGCCCTCGACATCAAAGCCCGCATCGTGCATGGCCTCGTCCGACGCTGCCAGGGCAAACTGAACGCAGGGGTCCAGGTGCTTGGCGTCACGCTTGCCAAAGTACTCGTTGCCGTCAAAACCCTTGACCTCGGCCGCCACCTTAACGGCAAACGCATCGGTATCGAAGTGCGTGATCGGGCCGATGCCGCACGTGCCGGCGCACATGGCCGCCCAGGTAGCAAGCGCCGTGTTACCGAGCGGCGATACGGCACCGATACCGGTGATTGCAACTCTCTGTTCCATCATGGTCTCCTCATCCAAGCCGTTCTTCGGCCCTGATTTCTACATCGCCATTCCGCCGTCAACGCGTACAACCTCGCCCGTAATGTAGGAAGCCGCATCGCTCGCCAAAAAGCGCACCACGCCGGCCACTTCCTCGGGGCGCGCCATGCGCTTTAGGGGAATCTGCTCCTCGGTTGCCGCGCGAACCTTCTCCAAAAGCTTTGCCGTCATATCGGTCTCGACAAACCCGGGGGCGACCGCGTTCACTCGTACGCCGCGGGACGCAAGCTCGCGCGCCACCGCCTTGGTCAGGCCGATGACGCCCGCCTTGGAGGCGGCGTAGTTGGCCTGCCCGGCATTGCCCATCAGGCCCACAACCGAGCTCATGTTGATGACGCAGCCGCCGCGCTGACGCATAAAGGTCTTGGTGAGCGCGCGCGTCGTATTGAACGTGCCCTTGAGATTGACATCGAGCACGCGGTCGAAGGCATCGTCACCCATACGCATGAGCAGGCCGTCGCGCGTGATGCCGGCGTTGTTGACGAGCGCCCAAATGGAGCCAAAGTCGTTGAGGACCGCTTCCACGCATGCGTTGACGGCAGCGGGGTCGGCCACGTCACATTGATATGCGCGCGCCGTGGCGCCAGCCGCCTCGCAGGCCTCGCACGTCTCGTGCGCCGCATCGACGCTGCCGGCATAGACGACGGCGATATCGTAGCCATCCTCCGCCAGGCCCACGGCACAGGCGCGGCCGATACCCCGCGAGCCGCCCGTGACCAGTGCCACGCGACGTGAGTCGTTGCGCTCGAGCGCGCCATTGTTCAAGTTGCCCATGTCATTCCTTTCGGGTTACAGCCCTGTGGACTATGCGAGCTCGTCGGCAATAGCTGCGACCTGCTCGGCCGTCTCGCACGAATACACACGAACGTCGCTCAGCGTACGCTTGACCAGGCCGGACAGCGTTTTGCCGGGGCCGACCTCAATAAATGTGTCGATGCCTTGATCCTGCAGAGCATGCAGCGTATCGACCCAGCGCACGGCATTGCTCACCTGATTGGCCAAGACATCCGATGCCGTCTGGGGGTCCGCCGGATAGGGCGCCGCTGTCATATTTGCCAAAACAGGAATGAGCAACGGGGACGGCGCGTGACCGGCCTCAATATATGCGGCAAGGCCACAGGTCGCCTCGGCCATATAGGGGCTATGAAATGCACCCGACACCGCAACTTTCATGGCGCGGCCGCCAGCCTCTTTTACTAGGACGTCGAGGGTCTGCAGCGCATCGGGCGCTCCGGCCACAACCGTCTGCTGGGGACTGTTGTAGTTGACCGGCCAGCAGTCCTCGCCGGCCTGTTTTGCCAAGCCCTCGACCTGCGCCGCATCGAGTTTGATGACGGCGCGCATGCCGCCCGGATGGCGCTCGGCAGCCGTGGCCATAAGCGCCGCGCGCTCACACACGAGCTCAAAGCCCGCTCGCGTATCGAATGCCCCCGCAAAGGTGAGCGCGGCGACCTCGCCCAGCGAGAATCCCGCACAGGCGGCAGGCACCACGCCGCGCTCGCGCAGGGCGACGGCGACAGCCAAGTCGTGCACGAACACGCACGGCTGCGTGTTCTCGGTCTGCGAGAGCTCCTCTTTCGAGGAGCTCCGGCACTGCTCGCTGGTCCCCGGGCGCACCTCATCGGCAATGGCGAACACCTCGGCAGCTGCCGGCGATGCTTCGATGAGGTCGACGCCCATCGCGGGATGCTGGGCACCCTGACCGGCAAACAGAAACGCTACGCTACCCATGCAGACGCACCCTTCAGGACATGCTCGGCGCCATCGACCAGATCGTCGACGATTTCGCGCGCGCTCTGGCGCTTGTTAACCATGCCGGCAATCTGTCCGCACAAATACGAACCCTCTTCGTAATTACCGTCCTTGGCGGCCTTGCGAAGCGCGCCCGTGCCCATGGCCCCGAGCTCCTCGGGACTTGCGCCCGCCGCCTCGTTCTTGGCATACGCGTTGGTGAAGGGGCTCTTGAGGGCGCGAACCGGATGTCCCGTCGAGCGACCGGTCGCACGCGTCGACGTGTCGCCTGCCTTGAGCACCAGCTCTTTGTACTGTTCGGATACGGTGCACTCGTTTGCGACCAGAAAGCGTGTTCCCACCTGGACGCCGGCAGCGCCGAGCATAAAGGCGGCCGCCACACCGCGGCCATCGGCGATGCCGCCAGCCGCAACCACGGGAATATCGACTGCATCGACAACTTGCGGAACGAGCGCCATCGTCGAGGTCTCGCCAATATGGCCGCCTGATTCGGTGCCCTCGGCAACCACGGCAGTGGCTCCACGACGCGCCACAAGACGCGCCAGCGCCACCGAAGCCACGACGGGAATAACCTTGATGCCTGCATCGATCCAGGCCTTCATGTACTTGGTGGGATTGCCGGCGCCGGTCACCACAACGGGTACCCGCTCATCAATCACCACTTGTGCGACCTCGTCGACAAACGGACTCATGAGCATAACGTTGACGCCAAAGGGCTTATCCGTCTTGGCGCGCAGCTCGTGAATCTGATCGCGCAGCCAGTTTGCGTCGGCATTCATGGCCGCAATAATGCCCAAGCCGCCTGCCTCGGACACGGCAGACGCCAGCGAGGCGTCGGCAATCCAGGCCATGCCACCCTGGAACACGGGCTTTTCGATGCCGAGCAAATCGCAGAGAGGAGACTTGAGCATCACTACTTCTCCAATGCCGCCTCGACCGTATCGACGAACTCGCCGACCGTCTTGGGGTTCTCCTCGGTATCGAGTTCAATGCCAAACTCGTCCTCGACGGCGACGAGGATCTCGACGGTGCCCAGGCTGTCGAGGCCAATCTCCTCGAGCGTGGACTCGGGCTTCATCTCGACGTCGTCAAGGCCAGCGGTCTCGCGGATAACGTCGCAAACGCGCTCGAAGGTCTTCTGATCTGCCATGGTAGTTCTCCTTTGTTTGTGCCCTAGGGGCGTTTTTATTTCCTATGTGCGACTACTTCCAACGAAGCAGATAGCCACCTATATCCAGGCCGGCGCCAAATCCAACGAGGGCGATGGTGTCGTCCTCATTCAGTGCGTCGGTACGTGCCAGCCGGTCAAGCGCAAAGGGAATGCAGGCGCTCGAAATGTTGCCGGTCTCGCGTAGCGTTCGAACCACGCGCCCGTCTGGCACGCCGAGACGCTTGACCGCCTGACTCAGGATTCGTTCGTTAGCCTGATGGAATACAAAATGATCGATGTCTTCGACCGAAATGCCCGCATCGCTCGCAAGCTTATGGACCGTGTCGCAGATGGCGTTGACGCCGAACTTGAACACGCGGCGACCATTCATGGACAGCACGCTCGCGCTATCTGCGGAGTCCTTAAACGGCGAGGTGCCGACCAGACCGGGAACGCGCAACGTCTCGACGTCGGGCGCTGTCGAAAGCTCAACGGCAAGAGGGTTGTCTCCCCCAGTCCCTATGACCGCAGCACCCGCGCCATCGCCAAAGAGCACGCACGTGGCACGGTCGGTCCAATCGAGCGCGCGCGTCATCTGCTCGGCGGCAACGACCAGCACGTGCTTGGCGCGACCGCGGGCGATATAACCCTCGGCGACATCGAGCGCAAATACGAAGCCGGCACAAGCCGCCGAAACGTCGAAGGCAGGACATGTGGCACCCAGGCGCTCAGCAACGGCGCACGCTTCGGCAGGAACGAGGTGATCGCCCGTCGTCGTCGAACAGACGATAAGATCCAGCTGGCTCGCGTCGGTTCCGGATACCTGAAGCGCCCGCTCGCTCGCCGCTACGGCAAGGTCGTCGAGTGACTCAGTGGTGCAGGCGTGGCGGCTCTTGATACCGGTGCGGGTAAAAATCCACTCATCCGAGGTATCGAGGAACTCGGACAGCTCGTCATTGGAAACACTGCGCGTAGGAAGCGCCGAGCCTGTTCCAAGAATCGTGAAACCCATCACTAACCTCCTTTGAGTTGTTGACGTGTTTACATCGACCAAGAGAGGATAGCGCATTTCAGTCATTGTTGACGTGTTAACATTAAATTGTCCAAATGCGACAAAGGCTTCACATTGTGTCTGTCTCTCGACACCATTGCGTTATTCACTTATTCATTAAGGAGGTAGCAGCCGCTATGGATGCCCAATTAACGATAGTCGACGTAACCGGATCGACCAACGATGACCTGCTCGAAGCAGGAAAACAAGGAGCGCCGCACGGCACAGGACTTGCCGCCCGGGCTCAGACAGCAGGACGCGGCCGGCGCGGCCACAAGTGGGATTCAACTACCGGCAACCTATTGCTTTCGATTGTCCTGCGTCCATGCGTTAATCCTGCAAAGTACTCTGGTCTTGCCGCCGTCAGCGGCCTAGCGGTGCTCGAGGCGCTCGAAAAGCAGGGTCTTGCAAACGAGATTGGCCTCAAATGGCCCAACGACCTGATCGCGCAAGGACGCAAGCTCGGCGGCATTCTGGTCGAGGCGGCACGCGACAACAAAGGCATGCCCTTCGCCGTCTGCGGCATTGGCGTCAATGTGAACTACACGCCCCAAGAGGTGCCCGATGGCGGCCTGGCGGCAATTGGCCTCTCGGACCTCAACGAGAATGTTCCCGCCGTCGATATGTTACTCAAGGAGGTCTATCACACCGTCGTAAACGCTGTGGACGCGTGGGCAGACCTGCTCAACGCCATGGAAGAAGACGCCGGACCGCTCGCGCCCGTCCACGGCGAATATATCGGTCATCTCAATTGGATTGGGGAGCACGTTATCGCCCGTTCCCCTGCCGGTGACGAGCTGGCGCGTGGCATCTTTCAAACGGTCGATGACTTTGGTCGCGCGTGCATCGAGACAGAAGACGACTTGCGATCCTTCCATTTTGAGGAGGCATCGCTGCGCCCCTTGAGCGAATAGGGAGCCGCAGCCACCCGCTCGGCAGCATTACCCAGCAGTCCAAACCCGTCATGCAAAACAAAAGAGCCCCGCTACCGTAATGGCAGCGGGGCTCTGTAAGCTATGAGCGGTATCGCTTAGAGCTTGATGTCGATGTCGACGCCAGCGGGGAGGTCGAGACGCATGAGCGAATCAACGGTGCCCGAGGTGGGGTCGAGGATGTCGATGAGGCGCTTGTGGGTGCGCATCTCGAACTGCTCACGGGAGTCCTTGTTCACGTGCGGCGAGCGGATAACCGTGTACAGGTTGCGCTCGGTGGGCAGGGGGACAGGACCGGAAACGCGAGCGCCGGTCTTCTGAGCGGTCTCGACGATGAGCTTCGCGGACTGATCGACGACCTCGTGATCATAGCCCTTGAGGCGAATGCGGATCTTCTGGGTAGCCAACTTAAACCTCCAAAGAGTGCGAGAGATGTTCTCGCGGATTACGTAACAGGGAGCTCGAACTTAGGCGTTCTTGCTCATGACCTCGTCCACGATGGACTTGGGCGCGGGCTCATAAGAGTCGAACTGCATCGTGTAGGATGCACGGCCCTGGGTCTGGGAGCGAAGGTCGGTAGCGTAACCGAACATCTCGCCCAGCGGCACCTTGGCACGGATGAGCTTGCTGTTCTTGCGATCCTCCATGCCCTCGATCTTGCCGCGGCGACCGGAGAGGTTGCCCATAACGTCGCCCATGTACTGCTCAGGGGTCTCGACCTCGACAGCCATGATCGGCTCGAGCAGCTGCGGATCGGACTTCTTAAGGGCGTCCTTGATAGCCATGGAACCGGCGATCTTGAAGGCGGCCTCGGAGGAGTCGACCTCGTGGTAAGAACCGTCGAACAGGGTGACCTTGACGTCGAGGACCGGGAAGCCGGCGATAACACCGGTGTTCAGGGCCTCCTGGATGCCCTTGTCGATGGACGGGATGTACTCCTTGGGCACGACGCCGCCGACGATAGCGTTGACGAACTCGTAGCCGAAGCCCTCCTCCATCTTCTCGAGCTTGATGACGGCGTGGCCGTACTGACCGCGACCGCCGGACTGACGGACGAACTTGCCCTCAGCCTTCTCGACGTCGTGACCAGCGGTCTCGCGGTAGGCGACCTGGGGCTTACCAACGTTAGCGTCAACCTTGAACTCACGGAGCAGACGGTCGACGATGATCTCGAGGTGCAGCTCGCCCATGCCGGCAATGATGGTCTGGCCGGTCTCGTGGTTGGTGGACACCTGGAAGGTCGGGTCCTCCTCGGCGAGCTTGGTCAGAGCCAGGGACATCTTGTCCTGCTCGGCCTTAGTCTTGGGCTCGATGGCAACGTCGATAACGGGCTTAGCGAACTCGATCTTCTCGAGGACGATCTCCTTGCCCTCGGCGCACAGGGTGTCACCGGTGGTGGAGTTCTTGAAACCGACGCAAGCGACGATGTCGCCGGCGGCAGCGTCGTCACGGTCGATACGCTCGGCAGCGTTCATCTCGAGGATGCGGCCGAGGCGCTCGCGCTGACCGTTGGAAGCGTTGACAACGTAGGAGCCGGACTCGGCGCGGCCGGAGTAAACGCGGACGTAGGTGAGCTTACCGACGAACGGGTCGGTCATGATCTTGAAGACCAGGCCGGAGAAGGGCTCGTCGAAGGAAGGATGACGCTCGATCTCCTCGCCGGTGTCCGGATCGGTACCGGTGACGGCCTCAACGTCAAGCGGGCTGGGCAGGTAGTCGACGACAGCGTCGAGCAGCTCCTGAACGCCCTTGTTCTTGTAGGCGGAACCCACGAAGACGAGGTTGAGCTCGTTGGCCAGAACGCCCTTGCGCAGAGCAGCCTTGAGCTCCTCGACGGTGAAGTCCTCCTCCATGAGGATCTTCTCCATGAGCTCGTCGTCAAAGCTGGCAGCAGCGTCGAGGAGCTCCTCGCGCTTGGTGGCAGCGATGTCGGCGAACTCAGCCGGGATCTCGTCCATCGGCTCGGGGTAGGTCATGCCCTTGTCGTCGGCCTTGAAGTCCCATGCGGTCATGGTGACGAGGTCGATGACGCCCCAGAAGTTGTCCTCGGCGCCCATCGGGACCTGAGCGGCCACAGCGTTGGCGTCGAGACGATCCTTCATGGTCTCGATAGCGTTGAAGAAGTCAGCGCCCACGCGGTCATACTTGTTGATGAAGGCGATGCGGGGGACGTTGAAGGTAGAAGCCTGACGCCAAACGGTCTCAGACTGGGGCTGAACGCCGGCAACGGCGTCGAAGACGGCGACAGCGCCATCGAGGACGCGCAGGCAGCGCTCGACCTCGGCGGTGAAGTCAACGTGGCCCGGGGTGTCGATGATCTGGATGCGGTAGTCCTTACCGTCCTTGTTCCAGAAGCACGTGGTAGCAGCGGAGGTAATGGTTACGCCGCGCTCCTGCTCCTGAACCATCCAGTCCATGGTGGCAGCGCCCTCATGGACCTCACCGATCTTGTGGGTCTTACCGGTGTAGTAAAGAATACGCTCGGTCGTGGTGGTCTTACCGGCATCGATGTGGGCCATGATGCCGATGTTACGGGTATCGGAAAGCTTGTACTTAGGCTTAGCCATGTTAGTTCCTTACCTTAACTTACCAACGATAGTGAGAGAACGCGCGGTTGGCCTCGGCCATCTTGAAGACGTCCTCACGCTTCTTGACGGAAGCGCCCAGGCCGTTGGAGGCGTCGAGGATCTCGTTGGCGAGACGCTCGGCCATGGTCTTCTCCTTGCGAGCGCGGGAGAAGTTGACGATCCAGCGGATACCCAGAGCGGTGGAACGACGGGAGTTGACCTCCATCGGGACCTGATAGGTAGCGCCACCGACACGCTTGGGCTTGACCTCGAGCGTGGGCTTGACGTTGTCCATAGCCTTCTTGAAGGTAGCGAGAGCGTCGCCACCCTCGGACTTCTCGGCAACGATCTCGAAAGCGGTGTAAACGATGCGCTCAGCGGTGGCCTTCTTGCCGTCAAGAAGGACCTTGTTGATGAGCTGAGTCACCAGGCGGTTGTTGTAAACGGCGTCAGGCTGAACCTCACGACGATTAGCTGCTGCACGACGCGGCATGTGAAATCTCCTTAAGTGTCTACCGTGCGGCGCTTAGGCGGCACACGGCGAAAGTATCAAAACGTTATCTGGCTTATTTGGCCTTGGGGCGCTTAGCACCGTACTTGGAACGGGCCTGCATACGGTTCTGGACCGGAGCAGCGTCGTAGGCGCCACGGATGACGTGATAACGGACACCAGGGAGGTCACGGACACGACCGCCGCGGACGAGCACGATGGAGTGCTCCTGCAGGTTGTGGCCCTCACCCGGGATGTAAGCAGTGACTTCGATGCCGTTGACGAGGCGAACACGGGCAACCTTACGAAGAGCCGAGTTCGGCTTCTTGGGGCTCGTGGTGAAGACGCGGGTGCACACGCCGCGCTTCTGGGAGTTGTGCTGCAGAGCAGCGTTCTTGGACTTCTTGGGCACGGAACGACGGCCCTGGCGAACCAGCTGGTTAATAGTAGGCAAAGCGTACTCCTTCTCGAATGATTCCAGCTTTCTGTAAAGTGCAACGACTTGAATCGAGGGGTCAGCATCCCCCTACGAAACACGCAGTTCGATAGGATACGTGGCGTTAGCTGTGCCGTCAACAGACCACGCCGCCGGGCGTATCCCAAAATAGCCATATTTCCGCAAAGCCCACACAAAAGGAATCCCCTCCTGTGCGCGGGGGCGGATTCCCGGCCCGGGCGGCCCGCTGTTTAAGTTTGCTGCTCTACAGTCCTGCGCAAGACGGAAAGCACATTAAGTGCTTTCCTTTGCGTGCGGAACTCGCGACAAACTTAAACAGCGGGCCGCCCGGACCGGGAATCCGACGTGCTTGTCGGGGCAACGTTCCCTTCCAAATAGGGACAGGTTTATTTTGGTCGGTTTTATCTGGGGAAACGTCGCGCTCCAGCGGTGATCTGCTCTCATCTGTCGCATGGAAATCGGCGGCGTTTCCATTTAACGCAAAAGAGGCCGCTTCCCCTAGTAGGAAGCGACCCCAAATCTTACGAATAGACGATGGTAAAGGGCTCTTTCGTTTCGGTCTCCCCTGTTGATGTATACCTCACAATTTCAAGGGTTACCGAGACAACTTGATCGACATCAATCAACTTCGTTGGCACCCAGATGTTCTCTCCGCTATTGCGCCCATAAGAAAAATATAAGTTGAACACCCCTGCGTCGTCATCTTCGATAATCTGCTCCGATCCATCCTTGTAGCTGACGGTCAGCTTATTATCAACTGCTTCATAGCCCAAATCATCGATGTGCGTCTGGATGGAAAACGGGCTAATCTCAAGAGGCGAGTCACCGGAGCGGAGTTCCTTTGTATCGACGTACGCTCCAATATTGAACTCGGGTGTCGACGCCTCAAACCGCCTCGCACTCTCACCTTCACCCTCGGTCCAATGGATATTCCAGGTGACAGCATGTTGCAAATCTCGCTCGCGATCCATAGCGGCAAAGTACATCGTGCCATTAATGACAGTATCGCTTGATGTGTCCTTATCAATTGTGCTGCGTGTGTCAGGCCATTCCTCGCCGAACTTCATATCGGGCGTGCCGATGCCCTGCTCTTCTTCACCATAGAGAACAAGTTCGCCAATCTCTGCTGCTGGCTTGTAGTAGTTAACTCCATTTGGATTGGACAACGTAAACGTCACGGCTCCGCAGCCGTTTTGGTCAATAGCCATCTCATGGATATCAAGCGTATAGCCGTTACCCTCGACGGACAGATTAACCTCCTGGACTGCACCCTCCAGGCTTTGGGGCGCGATGCCATCACCAAACTCTCTGGTGTAGGTATATTTAGTCCCCGATGAGCCACCGTTGGTCCAGGTAATGGAATCCCCATTGCCGTGGTTTCCCCAGGCTGAGGCAAAATAGCTGGAATTGACAACGGCGTAGGCGACCCCTCCGGTCGCCAACACTCCGGCAAGACATCCGATTACGGCAACATACAGAGGTTTCGCGTGACCCTTTCGACGAAGCGGCTTTCCAGCCGCAGCATCAATAACACGGTCGGCAAGATCGCTATCGGCTTGGATGGACTCGAAGGCCTGCTTGATTTGATTGGATTTCACGGTCGCCCTCCTCTAGGATGAATTTGAGCTTCGATCGACCACGAGCTAAACGCGTTCGAACGGTCGCGGCTGGCACATGCAGTAACTCGGCAATCTCTGAGGTCGAAAAGCCCAGATAGTAATAGAGCACGATGGGAACACGGAATCGCTCCGGAAGTCGCATAACGTCTGACAGGACCGCCTTGGTCTCATCCTGCGCTGCCGAAAGCGAATCGGCCAGGTTCTCAATATCCTCCACACGCCTCCATGGCTTTCGAAAGAGCGATTTGCATTCATTGATCGTGACCCGGATAAGCCAGCGGCGAAGATGCTCCCAACTCTCAAATTGCGTATCGCTTTTGAGCAGCTTAAGAAAGACATCTTGGGCAACATCATCGGCATCGGCGCGATCGCGCAGATACGTCAATGCGATTCGAAACACGACATCTCGGTGATCTTCGACCGCCTGTCTAAATGTTTGTTCTTCCATAATCACCTCCCGGTGACGGTACTGATTCTTGATGAGGTCCTCACCATAGATACGCTCTGGCCGGACGAAATGTTTCAAATTCAAGCAGGAAAAACCTACCAAAATAAACCTGTCCTTTATTGGCAAGGGATCAATGGAACGCAACAGGTTGAGCATACGCAAGCGAGCGGCCCCCAGAGCGTACAAGGTGGCATGAAAAAGGCAGGGCATTGACCTTTTGGTCATGCCCTGCCTTTTGAATGACAGATTGTAGCTCTGGGGGCCGCGCAGCGACGGAGGTCGCCGCCGTTCGTTAGAACGGCGGAACTAGTTACTCCTCGTCGTTGTCCTTGGCCTCTTCGGCGTCGTCGGTGTCCACGAGCTGGTTGAGCAGCTCGTCGAGGGAAGCCATGTCCTCGTTGATCGCACCGTTGGCGGGAGCCTTCTTGTCGTCGATCGGGGCGCCCAGGAGCTCCTCGTCGGCGTCGGCGTGATGCGTCGGCGCAGCGGAGGTGCCCAGCAGGATGTCGTCCGGACCGTCGGGGCTAAAGACCATCTGCAGCAGCTGCGAGAGGTCTTCCTCGTCGGCAACGTCGTCGTTGTTCTCGAGGATGTAGAGCAGGTCGTGGGCCTCCAGGCCGTCACGGAGCTCCTCGATCGCCTTGGCACCGATACCATCAATGCGCAGCAGATCCTCCTCGGACTTGCCGACCAGGTCGCCGACCGTCTCGATGCCGACCTCGCTGAACTTGTTGGTCCAGCGCTGCGACACGCCCAGGTCGTCGAACAGGTACAGGCGAGCCTTCTCGGCGGAGATGGTGTGGCCGTTGCGGGTGAACGAACCGTCAGCACCACCGAACTCGTCGTAGCCAGCCCAGTCGAGCTGCTGCGGGAGCTGCTCGTCCAGGTCCTTGAGCTCCACAGGAGCCCACTCGGGCAGCGACTTGGCGTTGGGCGAAGCCGGGCCGTCGATGTCCACGTAGCCATCGGCCGTACGATACGTCAGCTTGGCGTTGGCGTACGGCTTGAGGCCGGTACCGGCCGGGATCTTCTTACCGACGATGACGTTGGACTTAAGGTCGAGCAGGTGGTCGACCTTGCCCTCGATGGCAGCCTCGGTAAGGACGCCAGCGGTACGGATGAACGAAGCGCTCGACAGCCAGGAGTCGATGTTGGACGCGACCTTGAGCGTACCCAGGATGACGGGCTCGGCCACAGGAGCCTGACCGCCCAGACGGGCAACGCGCTCGACCTCGTCGGCGAACTCGTAGCGATCGACGTACTGACCAAGCAGGTACTTGGAGTCACCGGGGTTGGTGATCTGAACGCGACGCAGCATCTGACGTGCGAGCACCTCGATGTGCTTGTCGTTCAGGTCGACGCCCTGGCTGGTGTAGACGTCCTTGACGCTCTCGACGAAGGTGTGCATCGTCGACTCGATGTCGGTCAGCTTGCGCAGGTTGCGGAAGTTGACGAAGCCCTTGGTGATCTGGTCGCCGGCGCGAACCTCGCAGCCGTCCTCGATCTCGGGCATGAAGCGCACCGAAGCGGGGACGCGACGCTCGTCGAGGACACGGGTGTGGTCCTCGGAGTCGGTGAGCGTCAGCACGTACTCGGACTTCTCGGGCTTAATCGAGAGGTGACCGGAGTACGGAGCCAGCTCGGCCTCGCGACCCAGGATCTTCTCGTTGACGTTGCCGACGATATCGAACATACGGCTGACCGTAGGCAAACCCTGCGTAATATCGTCGACGCCAGCGACGCCGCCAGAGTGAATGGTACGCATCGTAAGCTGCGTACCGGGCTCGCCGATGGACTGGGCGGCAATAATGCCGACGGCAGTACCGATGGCGACCGGACGACGGGTGGAAAGATCCCAGCCGTAGCACTTCTGGCACACGCCGTACTTGGAGCGGCAGGTGAGCAGCGCGCGAAGCTTGACCTTCTTAAGGCCGGCATCGACCATCTTCTGGATGTCGGCGACCTTCTCGATGTAGCCGTCCTGCTCAAAGAGCACGGTGCCATCGGGAGCCACGACGTCCTCAATGAAGCAACGGCCGACAAGGTCGGTGTTGAGGTCGGTGGTGCCGGGGATGATGAGGTTGTAGGTGACGCCCTCGTGCGTACCGCAGTCCTCCTCGCGGACGATGACGTCCTGGGCCACGTCGACCAGACGACGGGTCAGGTAACCAGAGTCCGAGGTGTGGGATGCGGTATCGACCAGGCCCTTACGGGCGCCGTAGGTCGAAATGAAGTACTCGAGCGGCAGCAGGCCCTCGCGGAAGTTCGCCTTAATGGGAAGGTCGATCGTCTCGCCGGACATGTCTGCCATCAGGCCACGCATGCCGCCGAGCTGACGCAGCTGGGTCTTAGAACCACGGGCGCCGGAGTCGGCCATCATGTAGAGCGGGTTCTCCTCGTCGAACATGTCGAGCATGAGCGCTGCAACCTTATCGGTACAAGCGGTCCACTCGTTAACGACTTCGATGTGGCGCTCCGTCTCGTTGATGAAGCCCTCCTCGAAGTACTCGTTGATCTGGTCGACGTTGGCCTGGGCGCGGTCGAGCAGCTCCTGCTTCTCGGCAGGGATAAGAGCGTCCCACACCGAGATGGTGAGGCCGGCGCGGGTAGCGTAGTGGAAGCCGGAGTACTTGATGGCGTCGAGGATCGGGCCGACCTTGGCCTCGGGGTAACGATCGCAGCAGTCGGCAACCAGCTTGGCCACATCGCCCTTGACCATCTTGTAGTTCATGAACTCATAGTCTTCGGGCAGGCACTGGCGGTTGAAGATGATGCGGCCGATAGAGGTCTCGAAGCGCGCGGTCTTGTTGCCGGTGACGTCGTAGTCGACAAACTCGTTCTTGCCGTTCTTAACGCGGAAGATACGGGTGCCGTCCTCGTTGATGACGTTGGCATCGGCAGCGGACACGCGGACCTGGATCTTGGCCTGCATGTCGACCTCGGAGCGGCAGTCATAGGCGTGCAGCGCGTCGTCGAAGCTGGCGAAAACGTGGTTCTCGCCCGGCAGACCGTCGCGGACCTGGGTGAGGTAGTACACACCGATGATCATGTCCTGCGAAGGGATGTTGACCGGCTTGCCGGATGCCGGCGAGCGCAGGTTGTTCGCAGAGAGCATGAGCACGCGAGCCTCGGCCTGAGCCTGGCTGGACAGCGGCACGTGGACAGACATCTGGTCGCCGTCGAAGTCGGCGTTGAAGGGCGAGCAGACCAGCGGGTGCAGGTGGATAGCCTTGCCCTCGACCAGCACCGGCTCAAAGGCCTGGATGGACAGACGGTGCAGGGTCGGTGCACGGTTGAGCAGCACGACGCGGCCGTCGATGACCTCTTCGAGGATATCCCACACAAAGGTGGCACCGCGGTCGATAGCGCGCTTGGCGCCCTTGATGTTCTCGACCTTGCCAAGCTCGACCAGGCGCTTCATGACGAAGGGCTTGAAGAGCTCCAGCGCCATGGTCTTGGGCAGACCGCACTGGTGCAGCAGCAGCTTGGGGTCGGTAACGATTACCGAACGGCCAGAGTAGTCGACACGCTTACCCAGCAGGTTCTGACGGAAACGACCCTGCTTGCCCTTGAGGGCCTCGGCGAGCGACTTGAGCGGGCGACCGCCACGGCCAGAGACCGGGCGACCACGACGGCCGTTGTCGAACAGGGCGTCCACGGACTCCTGGAGCATGCGCTTCTCGTTGTTCACGATGATCGCAGGGGCGTCCAGGTCGAGCAGGCGCTTGAGTCGGTTGTTACGGTTGATCACGCGACGATACAGGTCGTTGAGGTCGGACGCGGCGAAGCGGCCGCCATCGAGCTGGACCATCGGGCGCAGATCGGGCGGAATGACCGGGATGACGTCCAGGATCATGTTCGCGGGGCTGTTGCCACCCTTCAGGAAGGCGTCAACGACCTCGAGGCGCTTAACGGCCTTCTCGCGCTTCTGCTTCTGGGAATCCTCGTCGGCGATGATGGCCTTGAGCTTCTCGGCCTCGGAGGGGAGGTCGATGGCAGCGAGCAGGTCGCGGACGGCCTCGGCACCCATACCACCCTTGAAGTACATGGAGTAGTAACGGGTCATCTCGCGGAACAGCGGCTCATCGGAAATGAGGTCGCGCTCGCTGAGCTTCATGAAGGCGTTGAAGGCGTCCGTGCGGAGCTGCTTCTCGTCCTTGCACTCTTCCTCGATGTCGACGATGTCGGAGGCGATCTCCTCGGGGGTCAGCGGCTCCTCGTCGGAGAACTCGTCAAAGTTCTCGGGGTTGCCCTGCTCCTTGAGGGACTCGATCTGGCGAGCGCACTCGGCATCGATCTCTTCCAGATCGGCGGCGAGCTCCTCGCGCAGATCGTCGGCGTCGGCCTCGCGAGCCTCGTAGTCGACCTCGGTGATGATGTAGCTGGCAAAGTACAGAACCTTCTCGAGGTCCTTGGACTTGATGTCGAGCATACGGCTCATCGGGAAGCTCGTGGGGCTCTTGAAGTACCAGATGTGGGACACGGGAGCGGCGAGCTCGATGTGGCCCATACGGTCGCGACGCACCTTGGCCGAGGTGACCTCGACGCCGCAGCGCTCGCAGACGATGCCCTTAAAGCGGATGCCCTTGTACTTGCCGCAGGAGCACTCCCAGTCCTTGGCGGGACCGAAGATCTTCTCGCAGAACAGGCCGTCCTTCTCGGGCTTGAGGGTACGGTAATTGATGGTCTCCGGCTTCTTGACCTCACCGTGCGACCAGGAACGGATCTGGTCGGCGGAGGCAAGGGAGATCTTTACCGAGTCAAAATCAGTAGCTTCGAAATCTGCCACAGTCAACTACTCCTTATCAGTGGTCGTGGCGGCGACAGCCTCGGGCGCCTCGGCGGTCTCGGCATCCTCGGCCTCGACGTCGGCATCAACGCCGGCGAGCGCAGCCAGGTCGTCGAGAGCGGAGGTCTCCTCGGCGGTCACAGGGACGGAGGCGTCCTCGTCGGCATCGTGCATGGGCTCGATATCCAGTGCGAGGGAGCGAATCTCCTTGACGAGAACCTTGAAGGACTCGGGGATACCCGGGACCGGGACGTTCTCGCCCTTGACGATGGACTCGTAGGTCTTGACGCGGCCCACGGTATCGTCGGACTTGACGGTCAGGATCTCCTGCAGGACGTTGGAAGCGCCGTAAGCGTACAGTGCCCAAACTTCCATCTCGCCGAAGCGCTGGCCGCCGAACTGAGCCTTGCCGCCCAGCGGCTGCTGGGTAACCAGGCTGTAAGGGCCGGTCGAACGGGCGTGGATCTTGTCGTCGACCATGTGGCCGAGCTTGAGGATGTAGGACGTACCCACGGTAATGGGCTCGCGGAACTCCTCGCCGGTGCGGCCGTCGAACAGACGGGTCTTGCCACGCTCGTCAAGCTGGGTGACGAACTCGGGGCGCATGTGATCGCCAAAGGCAGCGGTGGCCTTGTTGAGCATGTTCTTGTTAGCGCGACGGATGACCTCGGCGATCTCGTCCTCCTTGGCGCCGTCGAAGACGGGCGTGGCGGTGAAGAACGGACCGGGGACGTACTTGTCGGAGTCGGCCTGCTCGGTATCCCAACCGCAGGCGGCAGCCCAGCCAAGGTGGCACTCGAGCAGCTGGCCGACGTTCATACGCGAAGGAACGCCCAGCGGGTTGAGGATAACGTCGATCGGGGTACCGTCAGCCATGTAGGGCATGTCCTCGACCGGCAGAACGTTACAAATAACACCCTTGTTGCCGTGGCGGCCGGCGATCTTATCGCCCTGCTGGATCTTACGACGCTGGGCGACGTAGACGCGCACCTGCTCGTTGACGCCGGGGGCCAGGTCGTCGCCGTTCTCGCGGCTAAAGCGGACGACGTCGATGACGCGGCCGTAAGCGCCGTGAGGCATCTTAAGGGAGGTGTCGCGAACGTCGTGGGCCTTGGCACCGAAGATGGCGCGCAGCAGGCGCTCCTCGGCGGTCAGAGCGCTCTCGCCCTTAGGCGTGACCTTGCCGACCAGGATGTCGCCAGGGCCGACCTCGGCGCCGATGCGGATGATGCCGTCCTCGTCGAGGTTGGCAAGCATGTCCTCGGAGAGGTTCGGGATCTCGCGGGTGATCTCCTCGGGGCCGAGCTTGGTGTCGCGGGCGTCGATCTCGTGACGGGTGATGTTGATGGTCGTCAGCAGGTCCTCGGCCACCAAGCGCTCGGACACGACGATACCGTCCTCGTAGTTAAAGCCTTCCCACGGCATGTAGGCCACGGTGAGGTTCTGACCCAGCGCGAGCTCGCCGTGATCGGTCGAAGGACCGTCGGCCAGAGGCTCGCCCTTCTCAACGGTGTCACCGACGCGAACGAGCGGACGGTGGTTGATGCAGGTGGACTGGTTGGAGCGCTGGTACTTGGCCAGGTGGTACTCGTCCATGCCGCCGGCATGCTTGACGATGATCTTGGCGGCGTCGGCAAAGATGACCTCGCCGGCGTTCTTAGCCAGGGTGACCTCGCCGGAGTCCAGAGCGGCGCGACGCTCCATGCCGGTGCCGACATAGGGAGCGGCGGGGTGAACCAGCGGCACGGCCTGACGCTGCATGTTAGCGCCCATCAGCGTACGCTTGGCGTCGTCGTGCTCAAGGAACGGGATCAGCGTGGCTGCGACGGAGAGCATCTGACGCGGCGAGACGTCCATGTAGTCGACGTCCTCGACGGGCACGTCGGCGGGAGCGCCGAAGGAGCCGTCGAAGTCGCGGGTACGGGCGATCACGGTATGCGGACGGACGATCTTGCCCTCGGCATCGGTCGTGATGAACTCGTTGGTCTTGGGATCGAGCGGCGTGTTGGCCGGCGCGATGACGTGCTTCTCTTCCTCGTCAGCGGTCATCCAGTCGATCTGGTCGGTGGCAACGCCGTTCTCGACACGGCGGAACGGGGCCTCGATGAAGCCATACTCGTTGACGCGGGCGTAGAGGGCGAGCGAGCCGATCAGGCCGATGTTGGGGCCTTCGGGGGTCTCGATCGGGCACATGCGGCTGTAGTGCGAATTGTGAACGTCGCGGACGGCCGTCGGCACGTTAGTGCGGCGGCTGGAGCCGGACTTGTGGCCTGCAAGACCACCAGGGCCGAGTGCGGACAGACGGCGCTTGTGGGTCAGACCGGTCAGGGGGTTCGCCTGGTCCATGAACTGCGAGAGCTGCGAGGAACCGAAGAACTCCTTGATGGAGGCCACGATCGGGCGGATGTTGATGAGCGACTGCGGGGTGATCTCGTCGATGTCCTGGGAGCTCATGCGCTCACGGACGACGCGCTCCATACGGCTCATGCCGATACGGAACTGGTTGGCGACGAGCTCGCCGACGGTACGGATGCGGCGGTTGCCGAAGTGGTCGATGTCGTCGACCTTGAAGCCCTGCTCGCCGGCAGCGAGGGACAGGAGGTAGCGCAGCGTCGCGACGATATCCTCGTCGGTAAGCACCGTGACCTCTTCCTCGGTGGTGAGGTTGAGCTTCTTGTTGACCTTGTAACGACCGACGCGGGCCAGATCGTAGCGCTGCGGGTTGAAGAGCAGGCCCTCGAGCAGGCTGCGGGAAGCGTCCACGGTGGGAGGCTCGCCCGGGCGCAGGCGACGGTAGATCTCGATGAGGGCGTCCTCGCGAGTGAGGGCGGTGTCGCGCTCCAGGGTGCGCTTGATCACATCGGAGTTGCCGAGCAGCTCGATGATGTCGTCGTTGGTGACGGCGATGCCAAGGGCGCGCAGGAACATCGTGGCGCTCTGCTTGCGCTTACGGTCGATGGAGACCATGAGCTGGTCGCGCTTGTCGACCTCAAACTCGAGCCAGGCACCGCGGGACGGGATGATCTGGGCCTTGTAGATCTGCTTGCCCGAATCCATCTCGGAGCTGTAGTACACGCCCGGGGAACGAACGAGCTGCGAGACAACGATACGCTCGGTACCGTTGATGATGAAGGTGCCCTGATCGGTCATCATGGGGAAGTCGCCCATGAAGACGAGCTGCTCCTTGATCTCGCCGGTCTCCTTGTTGGTGAGACGGACGTCGGTCAGAAGCGGAGCCTGATAGGTCATATCCTTCTCGCGGCACTCCTCGACGGTGTGCGCGGGGTCGCCGAACTGATGCTCGCCGAAGGTAACCTCGAGAACATGGTTCTGGCTCTGGATGGGGCTGGATTCCTTGAACGCCTCACGAAGGCCCTCGTCCTTAAAACGCTCAAAGGATTCCCTTTGAACAGAGATAAGGTTGGGGAGCTCCATGGCCTCCGGGATTTTCCCGAAGCTGACGCGCTTGCGCTCAGTGGCAGTGTATGCGTAGGTCACCAGGTTTTTCCTCCTTCACGGAAATGCTCGGTGGGTTGGCGAGGCATAGCTTCGCCAGTTATCGCAACCTAATAGTTTATCAGGTACCGACCGTTGGGCAAGAAAAGCCTTGACGCGATTGAGTTTTTGGAGTAACAAAGATTTTCGACAGAAAACACGCAGGTAGATGTATGTGTATCGAACATCTGTTCATATATTTTCTGTGAACAGAGAGCTAGCAATCGCAGCTCTTATAAAAAACGGGCGCGAACCGAGGTCCACGCCCGTAAATGTCGGTGCCCGAAGGCTTACTTGCGCATCAATCCGCCGCGCTCGTCGATGGCGTCCCAGAAGGCATCGGCAAAGCGGGGGTCGCTTGCAGCCATGAGGGCGTTGGTGGCCATCCAGCCAGAGGGAGTGCCGGTGTCGTAGCCCGACAGCGGGTCGATGACGACTGCGTACATGGCTTCGCGGTCGAGCGAACGGGCCATGGCGTCGGTGAGCTGGATCTCGCCGCCCTTGCCGGCCTGCTGATCTGCCAGCAAGTCCATGACCAGCGGGCTCAGCAGGTAGCGACCGACGATGTACAGGTTGGACGGAGCCGCCTCGGGAGCGGGCTTCTCGACCAGACCGCCGATGCGCCAGACAGCGCCCGGCTCGACATCGGCAACGCCCTCGGCGCCCTCGAGCGAACCGACGCGCTCGCCGGCGATAACGCCGTAGCGGCTGACTTCCTCGGGCGAGCAAGCAGCGACGGCGATAACCGAAGCGCCACCGTGCTCCTTGGAAACGGCAAGCATCTTGTCGCAGATATCGCGGTTAGGCACAACGTAGTCGCCCAGAAGAACCAGGAAGTTCTCCCCTGCCACGGCGTCGGCAGCAGAGCGAATAGCATGGCCGAGGCCCTTGGGCTCGTACTGATAACGGAAGTCGACCGGCATACCGCCAGCGTGGGCGACGGCATCGGCATAGGCGTTCTTACCGCGCTCGCGCAACAGGTTCTCGAGCGAACGGTCGGGCTGGAAGTAGTTCAGTAGCTCGGGCTTACCGGGAGAAGTAACGATGATGGCATCGTCGACCTCCTCGGGGTCGAGTGCCTCCTCGACGACATACTGGATGACCGGCTTGTCGAGCACCGGCAGCATCTCTTTGGGCGTGCACTTGGTGCCAGGCAGAAAACGCGTGCCAAGACCGGCGGCGGGGATGATTGCCTTCATGTTATTCAAAGATCCTTTCGCAGGCGCAAAAGCGCCCCGTGCGTGCGGCGCACAGCCGCAGACCAAATTGCGATACCCAAGCATCTTACCGCTGGAACTATATGTCGCTACAAGGCAGAGACAATTCTTCAGCAGGTCAACGCAAATTATTGCTCGAATGGTGCAATTTTATTGCCCAACGGCAGGGCACGCGATACGACGCAAATCACAGAACATGGCAGTTTGAGCAACCGATGTCGAGGAACCGAAAAACAAAAAAGACGGGGCTCGCAATGCGAACCCCGTCTGCAAAGAAATCTGGCGAGAAAGCCTGATTACTTGAGGGTGACAGCAGCGCCAGCAGCCTCGAGCTTCTCCTTGGCAGCCTCGGCGTCCTCCTTCTTGGCACCCTCGAGAACAGCCTTGGGAGCGCCCTCGACGACCTCCTTGGCCTCCTTCAGGCCAAGGTTGGTGAGCTCACGGACGGCCTTGATGACCTGGATCTTGTTGTCGCCGAAGCCCTCGAGCACGACGTCAAACTCGGTCTTCTCCTCGGCCTCAGCAGCGCCAGCAGCGGGAGCGGCGACAACAGCGGCAGGAGCAGCGGCGGAAACGCCGAAGGTGTCCTCGATAGCCTTAACGAGCTCGGAAGCCTCGAGAAGGGTCATTTCCTTAAGAGCATCGATGATCTCATCGGTGGTAAGCTTAGCCATTTCTAAGTCCTTTCGGTTTCCGTGTCTGTGCACGGAGATCAGTTAAAACACGGCGCGAATGCGCCAGGGGTGCGGCGTTGCCGCCGCGGGTGAAAACAGCGACTAGGCTGCCTTCTGCTCGGAGACCTGCTGGATCGAACGAGCGAGACCAGAGGAAACGCCGTTGACGCAGACAGCGATGTCGCGAGCGAAACCGGAGATGAGACCGGCGATCTGGCCGAGAAGCTGATCCTTGGTGGGCAGCTCGGCGATAGCCTTAACATCATCAGCGGAAACGGCCTTGCCGTCGGAGATACCGCCCTTGATCTCAAGGACGCCCTTGGACTTAGCAGAGAAGTCCTTAAGGGCCTTAGCGGCCTCGACCGGCTCGGACTCGTAGAACACATAAGCGACGGGGCCGGCGAGGATCTCGTCGAGCTCGGGCTGCTCCTGGTTCTTGAGAGCGATCTTGACCAGGTTGTTCTTGTAGACCTTCATCTCGGCGCCGCACTCGCGAAGCTGATGACGCAGCTCCTGAGCCTGCTTAACCGTCAGACCGTTGTAGTTGACGACAAACAGACCGGCGTTCTCGGCGATACGGGACTCGATCTCTGCAACCTTGTCGATTTTGTACTGCTGGGGCATAAATTACACCTCCTCGAATTCTTTCCGGGCACGGTCCGCCACAAGGACGTGACGGGGGCATGTCCAAAAAGAAAGCCCCCGCGCTGCATGAGCGACGGGGGCGAGAAGACATATCTACTCGACCACCTCGGCTGGCGGGATATCCCATTAAGCTCGCGGGCGATGCCCGTTTGCACCGGCTGTCTCTGGCAGCGGATTCGTGCGTGAACCGAAAATATTATGGCGGGGACCCCGGCGTCGGTCAACGGGCGCGAGGATTCGTACACAAACCCTGCATACGCTCCGGCCGGGAGGGGCAGGGCGAGTTTTCCGCTCGGTCAAGTCCTGGGCTCGCACGAAGGCCACATTAAGTGGCCTTCGGCTCGTGCGGAATCTACGAAAAGCTTGCGCCTG
>CABUCQ010000003.1 GCA_902490095.1 uncultured Collinsella sp. | reverse complement strand
CGTCGGCCGGTCCGCCGTTCGTAAGAACGGCGGACCTAAATCAACTTGAAGCCCTTGCGCTTGCCCACGGAGAGGGTGTCGCCCAGCTTGAGGGCGCTGGGATCGATGTTATAGCTCTTGGGAGCCACGGCCTTGCCGTTGATCTTGACACCGCCGCCGTCGATATCGCGACGGGCCTGGCCGGCGCTCGCCGAAAGACCCAAGTCCTTGAGCAGGCCGGCGAGGTAGATCTGGCCCTCGTCGTTAACAGTCAGCTCAACGTGCTTCTCGGGGAAGTCGGCGAGCTGGCCCTCCTTGAACACGCGGTCGAACTCGGCCTGAGCCTCGTCGCCGGCACCGGCGCCGTGGTAGGTGTCACACAGGTCACGGCCCAGAGCGCGCTTGAGCTCGTAGGGGTCGGCAGAGCCATCGGCCAGGGCAGCGTCGATCTTGTCGACCTCGGCCGGAGTGAGCGAGCTCGCCAGGCGGTAGTACTTGCCGATCATCTCGTCGGGGATGGACATGGTCTTGCCGAACATATCCTTGGGCGCGTCGGTCAGACCGATGTAGTTGCCATAGGACTTGGACATCTTACGTACGCCATCGGTGCCCTCGAGCAGCGGCATGGTGAGCGCGATCTGCGGCTCCATGCCCATCTTCTCCATGAGCTCACGGCCGGCGAGCAGGTTGAAAAGCTGGTCGGTGCCGCCCATCTCCACGTCAGCCTTAATCATGACCGAATCGTATGCCTGCATCACGGGATACAGGAACTCGTGCAGGGCGATCGGCGTCTGGGACTGGTAGCGCTTGGTAAAGTCATCGCGCTCAAGAATGCGGGCGACGGTGAACTTGGAGCACACCTGCAGCAGACCGGCCAGATCCATCGACAAGATCCAGTCGCCGTTGTGCACGATGGTGGTCTTCTCGGGGTCCAGGATCTTCATGGCCTGGCTCACGTAGGTCTCGGCGTTAGCCTCGATCTGCTCCTGAGAAAGTTGCGGGCGGGTGGAATTCTTGCCCGAGGGGTCGCCGATCAGTGCGGTACCGTTGCCGATGATGAGGGTGACGTTGTGGCCCAGGTCCTGGAACTGACGCATCTTGCGCAGCGGCACGGCGTGGCCCAGGTGCAGGTCGGGGCTGGTGGGATCGACGCCGAGCTTGATGTTGAGGGGCTCGCCCTTCTCAAGCTTCTTGCGAAGGTCGGCCTCGGGGACGATTTGGGCAGCACCCGAGGTGATGATACGCATTTGCTCGTCAACAGACAGCATTGGGTATCCTCCTTTTGCTATAGCACCCTCGCCGAAAACGGCGGTGCTGGAAGTCCATAAACTCTCATATGATAACAAACTGACGCGACGCGGCACCTACGACAGGAAAATCCTCGTCCTGCCGCATGCGTCAATGGCAACTGGCAGACGTGTACCGTCACGCTCGACCAGATAGCGCACCTGCCGACGACGCAAGCAGTCGCGGCAACGGACCTGTCCCGTCGCATCGGTGGCACAGACGCCCTCGGCGGTCAGCAGGCAGTGCTCGCACACCATAAGCTCGGGACGGTCGGCGTCGACCGGACCCAAGACGCCGGGTTCAGCGGCCAGCTCGGCAATACGCTCCGCATCATTGCCGAGCAACTCGGCCGGCAAGTACACCCGCCCCGCACCGAGTCCGCGCAGCCAGGTAAGCGTGGCCCGATTCGCACAGAACACCGGCGCCGCCACGTCAAACGTCACGCCCAGCTCGCGAGCGATCACCACCTGCCCCAGGTTGCGGCAGACGACGCGCCCGGCACGCTGCATCAGTGAGCGGGTCCGGCCAGCGTCACCCGTGCGGCACACCTCGTCAAGCACCACAACGGCGTCGGACAAATCGAGTTCTCCACGCGGGTCGGCATCCATCAGCTGCCAAGCAAAAACCATGCGAGTGAGAACCACGCACTCCACCAACTCCGTCGACGTACCGCCATCCACCGCAACGTCCTCAAAGGGCAGCACCTCAACGGCACGCGCAACGGGCGCAATCGCATCCGCCTCGGCCCGCATGCACTCCAACACCGCCGCCGTCTGATCCAACACGTCGGCGCTGCGAATCAGGTACACCTCGCAGCCCGCGTCCACTTTACGCTTGCAATGCACGACGACGCGCTTCCCCGCTGCGGCATCCACCGGGCAGGGCACCTGCGGCCAGCGCTTGGGCACATCGGGACGCGCGTCGACACCCGGATAGAACCGAATCTCGAGCGTGTCACCCGCCGCCACGGCGGCGTCGAGCTCAACGGTCACCTCTTCGTGGCCCACAGCGACCAAGCGCCCCACGCGCACGCCCTGGTTAATTGCGCGCTCAAAGCTCATCAGCTCGGCACCCGAACGCCCTCGCAGGTACGCATCGGTAAACCCACGGTTGAACGACCTTCCCAGCTCGCGCTCAAGCTCTTCCACGGCACCGAAGTCCCACGCGTCGTCGCACAGCATATCGAGTGCCCGGCGCCACACCCGCACCACGTTGAATACGTAATCGGGGTTCTTCATGCGCCCCTCGATCTTGAGCGACGCCACGCCGGCATCTACTAGCTCGGGCAGATGCGCAATACCCAGATAGTCACGCGAACACAGCAGGCGATCTCCCTCGACGGCGACAACGCTCTGCCCCGCCTCGTCCACCAGGTCGTACGCCAGGCGGCACGGCTGCGTGCAGTCGCCGCGCATCGCCGAGCGCCCACGCCGCAGGGCCGAGAACTCGCACGCCCCCGAATAGCCGATGCAAATCGCACCGTGGCAGAATACCTCGATGGGCACGCCCGTGGCACATAGCGCCGCAATCTCGTCGACCGTCAGCTCGCGTGCCGACGTCACGCGCTCGACTCCCAGCTCATCGGCGGCAAGCCGCACGGCGCCTTCGCTATGAGCGCCCGCCTGCGTAGACAGGTGAATCTCGACCCCGGGAATCGCCGCGCGCAGCACGCAGGCCAACCCGGCATCGGCCACAATCAGAGCATCGGCGCCCAGCTCCAGTGCATGAGCTCCCAACACCACCGCGTCGGACAGCTCATCGTCAAACACGAACACGTTGAGCGTCACGTACACGCGCACGCCATGGGCATGCGCCACGGCGCAACCGCGCGCAAACTCGTCATCCGTAAAGCCATGAGCGCTCACACGGGCGTTAAAGCCGCCCAACCCCGCATAGATGGCATCGGCGCCCGCGGCGATGGCCGCAAGCATCTGGTCGAGCCCGCCCGCCGGCGCCAGCAGCTCGGGCAGCGCCGCACCGGCAGCATCCAATCCAGTCTTGTGTTGTCCGCTCGGCCCCATCGTCCGAATCGCCATCGGCAAACTCCTTACCAAGGTATGCATTCACTCTGAAAAATGCCGTCTTCCAGCATACACGAGGCCTCGCGCGCCCCGTTTGGTTTATCGTGTAATAACTTATGTCCATCCTGCCCCGACGGCACATCCGCCGTCCGGCACGACATACCTGGAGGTCAATATATGGGTCCTCGCCAACGACAGGGACGCAGCCGTTCAAAGACGCATGCCCTGCCCATAATCCTGCTCTCGTTTTTGGGCTTTTTGCTTATCGCGGGCGTGGCGTTTGGCATCGGCATGGTCGGCAACGTCAACCGCTGGCTGTCCGATCTGCCCGACTACACCGACGCCAACGCGTATCTGGTGAGCGAGCCCACCGAGATCGTCGACTGCAACGGCAACAAGATCGCGAGCTTCTACACGCAAAACCGCAAGTCCATCACCAAGGACGAGGTCTCCCCCTACGTGCTGCAGGGCACCGTTGACGTCGAGGACGAGCGCTTCTACGAGCACGGCGGTATCGACCTGTGGGGTATCGCGCGTGCTGCGGTGGCAACCCTCGGCGGCGGGCACGAAGGCGCCTCGACTATCACCCAGCAGCTGGTGCGCAACACCATCCTGCAGGAGGAGCAGTTCGACTCGACCATCGAGCGTAAGGTGCGCGAGGCCTACATCGCCATCAAGATGGAGGACATGTACTCCAAAGACGAGATCCTCATGATGTACCTCAACACCATCTATTACGGCCACGGCGCCTACGGCATCGAGGCCGCAGCCGAGACCTACCTGTCCAAGAGCGCCGCTGACCTCACCCTGAGCGAAGCCGCGCTGCTCATCGGCCTTCCCAACTCGCCTTCGCAGTACGACCCCACGGTCAATCCCGACCTGGCACTGTCTCGCCGCAACAAGGTCCTCGACAACATGCTGCGCCTGGGCCACATCACCCAGGAGGAGCACGATGCCGCACAGGCCGAGCCCATCACCCTCAACGTGACCGAGATTTCGGGCAGCGGCGTCGACGTATACTCGCAGCCCTACTTTGTCGCCTATGTTAAGCAGCTGCTGGAGCAGGAGTTCTCGACCGACGTGCTCTTTAAGGGCGGCCTGACCGTCAAGACCACCATCGACCCCACGATGCAGCAGGTGGCAGAGAATGCCGTCCGCGAGCAGCTCGACACGCTCTCACTCGACGGCCTGGACATGGGCATGGTCGTCGTCGACCCCAAGACCGGCTACATCAAGTGCATGGTGGGCGGCTACGACTACAACGCCGACGAGAACCACGTAAACCATGCCACGGCCAAGCGTCCCGTCGGCTCCACCTTCAAGGCCTTTACACTGGCAACTGCCATCCAAAACGGCATGAACCCCAACGTCACCCTCAACTGCAACTCGCCGCTCAAGGCCAAGGGCACCACGACCGAGGTGCAAAACTACGGCAACCAGAGCTATGGCAACATCACGCTTAAGCAGGCAACGGCATACTCCTCCAACACCGGCTACATCCAGGTGGCGGAAGCCGTCGGCAACAGCAAGATCATCTCGCTCGTCAAAAAGCTCGGCATCGATCCCGCCAAGGACAACATCGAGGACGTTCCCGTCATGACGCTCGGCACCGGCTCGATCTCGCCGCTCGAGATGGCCGCCGCCTACGCGACGTTTGCCAACGGCGGCTACTATCGCCAGCCGATCGCCATCACCGAGATTGACTCTCGTACCGGTTCGGTGCTGTACCAGCACACCGACAATCCCTCACAGGTGCTTACCGAGGGCGAGGCCGCCGCGGTCACCGATGTTCTGTCCGGCGTCATGCAGGGCGGCGGTACGGGTGCTGCCGGTGCCCTGAGCGTCAACCAGCCCTATGCCGGCAAGACGGGCACCACCGACAACACCACCAACCTGTGGTTCTGCGGCTATACCCCGCAGCTGGCGTGCGCCCTGTGGACCGGCTATTCCGCGGGCGAGATCCCTATCCAAAAATACGGCACAGACCTGCTGGGCGACAGCACCAACCTGCCTGTCTTTAAGCGGTTTATGAACACCGTTCTGACCGGTACCGAGCGCGAGGAGTTTGCGACCGGAACGGCGCCCACCTACAAGAACAACAGCGTCTGGAAGTTCTACGGCACCAACAACACCAAGAAGACGGAGAACGACGACAAGGACGAGAACGAGGACGAAGAGGAAACCACCACAACGACGACAACGACGACCACGACCACCGAGACCACGGGCGGCGACACCACCGGCGGCACCGGTACGACCGGTGGCTCGACGGGTGGCTCCACTGGTGGTTCGACCGGCGGCGATGGCGGCACGCCTACGCCTACGCCCACTCCCGACCCCTCGCCCACGCCTGACGATACGGTCGGCTAGAAATCATCCGGCCATAAGCAACAAGGCCCCCGAGCAGCTTATTAAACTGCTCGGGGGCCTTTTTAGTTTAATGCGACCTGATGGGCGGTCTTTATACCGGCAGACAAAAAAAGGGGGCACCGACCAACGTCGATACCCCTTACAAGCCACTATGTCAGCGCGCACAGTGCCGAACGCACGACCCGCACGCCTACTTGCGAGAATTGCTCAGCTTATTGATCAGCGCCTCGAGACGCTCGCCGTCCTCGGCCGTCTGGGCAATAACCAAAATCGTATCGTTGCCGGCAAGCGAGCCAAGCACATCGGGCAACTCTGCCGCATCAACGGCGGCGGCGATACCGGAAGCCGTACCAGGCTGAGCCTTGATCATAACCAGATTATCGGTGCGCAGAACGCCCGTTACGAGCTCGGAAACCATACGCTGCAGGTGCAGGTCCTCTGCCAGAACATAGATGCCCTCAGGGAGCTTACGCAGCCCCATATCGGCAATATCGCGAGAGACAGTCGCCTGCGTGCAATCAAAGCCCATAGCGCGGAGCTCATCGACCAGCACGCGCTGCGTGCGGACGTCCTTATTGCGCACAATATCTCTAATGGCATCCTGGCGCCCATTGCGTTTTTTAGCCATACAAACCCTCTCTCCAAAAGATAGCGGAGACAATCAATTAGTGATTGAATACTTTAACGCTATTTGAAGGCTTTTGTGTATAAGAACGCATTTCGAAACAATTCTATGCAAGTTTGTTTCGTAATGAGCCGTTTAGGCGGTTTTTGCGCCCGTCCGGTTAAGAAAAGCTGCCAGATGCGTACACATCACGCATCGCGCGGGCTTGGCGCTGGCAATCGGCCCAAACAACAGACCGAGCCCCCGATGGTTATCCTTGAGCGCGGCGACCATTTGACGGGTTCGAGGTGCCTCGAGCATATCACGCATGCGGGCGGAACGCTCGATTGACGACACCCCATGCGGGCTCAGACACAAATTCTCGATGCAGGCGACCAGTCCGGCAAAGTAGAACTTTTGGCTTGCCAGCTTGAGCCGACCACCGCTATCTGCTTCCGAGAGTGAGTCAGCAAGCTCGTCGAGCGCTCGGGTGTCATCGGATACCTTGGCATACATGGTGGGATCAAAGGCATCTGTAAGCTTAGGTGCCGCCGCGTGGAAACAAGCATCGCCGCAGCCGGACACGCATCGTGCCTGCGAAAGCGCGCATGCCATAAACCCAACTGTGCGAAACACCTTGTCGCACAAAAGGCATGCCTCAAACAGCGAGCGGCTGTACATCACGCCAGAGGTCTGAACGACAAGGCCGCCTAAAATCAACTGGGGCAGCCCGGTCACCATCGAGGATTTGCTATCGATGGAAATATGAGCAGCATCCAAGACGCGCGAATGGCGCTCTCGATGTGCATCATAGCGGTCGAGCGACACCGTGGGGAGCACTATGTCTGCCGTAGTATCGCACGCGATATCGACCATCTTGGAAAGGGCCTGCGGAGCAAACCACTCATCGGCGTTCATGGCGATGATTTGAGAGCCGCGCGAGGCATCAAAACCGGCACGAAGACAAGCGCCGCGCTTCGCGTCCTCGACGTCAATCAAATCAATATGGATGTCCCTGTCGGCAGCAACCTGAAGCGAATGGCGCACACCGGGCGCAGCATCGCGGCAGACAACGACAATCTGCAAATCGTAGAGGTCTTGGTTCTGGATACTCTCGAGCGCACGCATCGCATAGCTGGGCGAACCTTCTACCACAAGAATCACCGAAAGTCGCGGATGCGAGCCACGTCGAACCAAGTTATCCGTCCTCTCGACAGCAATGAATCAAATCGTGGTTCATGGTACACCCCGGCAATAAAAGCAATGAGACACCGGTTGTATTGCACGCCAAGAACAGATGTTGCACACGCGCAGCCCACAGATGACGGGTGTCGACGCACGACGCGTCGAGCCCCCCTAGTCGAGCACGACAAGCTCGACGGGATCGTAATCCACGCCCATAAACGTAAGGCCGCAGGCAGGAGCCGTGGGGCCCGCAGCGGTACGGTCGCAAGCATCGATGACCTCGCGCATCCACTCGGGTTTACGGCGATGCATGCCAATCTCGACAAGCGTGCCCACGATCGTGCGGACCATCGAATGCAGAAACGCATTGCCCTCGATGGTAAACGTCAGGATGTCCTCGCCAAACGCAACCTCATGGCCAAACTCGGCACGCATCACGCAGCGATGCGTAGGTTTGCCCACGGCAGAGGCGACCTTGCAAAAGCTCTTAAAGTCCTGCTCACCCAAAAGCGCGGGACAGGCCGCAGACATGGCCTCGACGTCCAAGGGATAGCGATGCCACCACACGGCACCACGGGACAGCACGGGGCGCGCATCGCGATCGGCAATACGGTACGTATACGTACGGGAACGCGCGTCAAAGCGTGCAGAAAAGCCCTTACGGGCCCTGTAGACCTCGTTTATGGCGATATCTTTAGGCAGCAGGGCATCCATAGCCCGCAGCCACCTACGGCGCGTAAGGGCGAGCTCAGCGTCCGTTACGGGCACGCTGATATACTGTGCCACGGCATGCACGCCGGCATCGGTACGACCTGCGCACGTCAGATCGATCGGACGGCGAAGCAGCGTCTCGATGGCTCGACGCAGCTCACCCGCAACCGTCGTCTGTCCCGGCTGCTCGGCAAATCCGCTATACGACGAGCCATCATAGGCCACGCGAAATACGAGCGTGGCGTCAAGCTCGGAAATCGAATTGAAATCAGACGGCGCAGTCATGGGCGCTCCCAACAAACAAGTAACGGTATCGCGACAAAAAAAGAGGGGTACGCGAACGTACCCCTCGAATATAGCCTATGCAGACGGAATGTCTACTCAGCGGTCTCCTCAGCAGGAGCCTCCTCGACAGCCTCGACCTTCTTGGGAGCAGCGGCCTTCTTGGGGGCCGGAGCAGCCTTCTTGGCCTTAGGCGTGCAAGGCTCGGTGACGAGCTCCATGATAACGATGGGAGCGTTGTCGCCCTTACGGTTACCGAGCTTCATGATGCGGGTGTAACCGCCGTTGCGGTCCTGCCACATGCCCTGGGCAGCCTTGTCGAAGATCTCGGCAACGAGCTGCTTATCGCCGAGCTTGGCGATAGCCAGACGACGAGAGTGCAGGTCGCCCTTCTTGGCCCAAGTGATGATCGGGTCGACGACCGAACGCAGCGCCTTAGCGCGGGTCTCGGTGGTCTTGATGCGGTCGTTCTCGAAGAGGGCCTTAGCAAGGCTCTTCTTCATGGCCTTGGTGTGGCTCGCATCGGTGCCGAGCTTCAGGCCCTTCTTAACGTTGTGACGCATGGTCTAGTTTCTCCTCAAATATGCGAAGCATTAAGCCTTCAGGCTCAGGCCCATGGACTCAAGCTTGTCCTTCACTTCCTCGATCGACTTAACACCGAAGTTACGGATGTTGAGCAGATCGTTCTCCGAGAACTCAACGAGCTGACGGACCGAGTGAATGCTGGCGCGCTTAAGGCAGTTGTAGGAACGGACGGAAAGGTCCAGATCCTCGATCTGCTTGTCCAGCTCGGCGTTGTCGTTGGTGACCTCGGGAGCGAAGATCGAAGCCTCCTCCTCGACCTCGGGGGTCTCGGCAAGGTTCATAAAGGCGGCCATATGCTGGTTGATGATATTGGCAGCCTGGACCACGGCGTCGCGCGGGGCGATGGAGCCGTTGGTCTCGATCTCGAGGACAAGGCGGTCGTAGTCGGTGTGCTGACCGACACGGCAAGCCTCAACGAGCTTGGCGCAACGGGAAACCGGCGAGTACAGCGAGTCGACATGGATCACACCGATGGGATCGTTATCGCGCTTGTTGGCCTCGCCAGAAACATAGCCGCGGCCATAGCCGATGCGCATGCTCATGGTGAGATGGCCACCCTCGGTGAGCGTAGCGATGTGCTGCTCGGGGTTGACCAGCTCAAACTCGGACGGAATAAAGAAGTCCGCACCGGTGACCTCGCAGGGGCCGTCAACCGAGATGGTGGCGGTCGCCTCGTCGGTCGTGCCGAGAGCCCTGAAGACAAGACCCTTGACATTCAGGACGATGTCGGTGACATCCTCGACCATGTTAGGGATGGTCATGAACTCGTGCTGCGCACCATCGATCTGAATAGCCTCGACAGCGGCACCCTCGAGCGAGGACAGAAGAACGCGACGAAGGGAGTTACCCAGCGTATCGCCGTAACCACGCTCGAGCGGCTCGACGGAGACACGAGCAGACGTCTCGTTGATCTCTTCGACCTGAACCTGAGGCCTAATGAATTCTGACATGTATTACCTCCAGCCTCAGCAGCCCGGATGGACTACTTAGAGTAGAGCTCGACGATGAGCTGCTCGTTGATATCACCGCTGATCTGCTCACGCGTCGGCAGAGCGAGCACGTTACCAGACAGCTTCTCGATATCGACCTCGAGCCAGCCAGGAACCTCAAAGCGCTCGGAGGAAATCAGGGCCTCCTTGATGGGGAGGAGGTCACGGAACTTCTCGCCGACAGCGACGACGTCGCCGGCCTTGACGCGGTAGGACGGGATGTCCACGCGCTTGCCGTTCACGGTGAAGTGACCATGACGGACGGACTGACGAGCCTCTTTGCGGGTGCGGGCGAAGCCAAGACGGAAGACGACGTTGTCGAGGCGAGACTCAAGGATGATCATGAGGTTCTCACCGGTGACGCCGTTCATCTTGCGGGCCTTGTTGAAGTAGCCGTGGAACTGCTTCTCCAGAACGCCATAGATGAACTTGACCTTCTGCTTCTCGCGCAGCTGCATGCCGTACTCAGATTCCTTGCGACGGCGCTTGGGCTGACGGATAGATTCCTTCTTGCTGCTGTAACCGAGCTCAGCGGGATCGATCCCGAGCTGACGGCAGCGCTTAAGAACAGGAGTCCTGTCGATTGCCATATTGATACGATCCTTTCAGTTACACGCGGCGACGCTTCTTGGGGCGGCAGCCGTTGTGCGGAATGGGGGTCTTGTCCTGGATGCTCGAGACCTCGAGGCCAGCAGCCTGGAGGGAGCGGATGGCGGTCTCACGACCGGAGCCGGGGCCCTTGACGAAGACGGAAACCTTCTTCATACCGTGCTCCATGGCCTGCTTGGCAGCAGCCTCGGCAGCCATCTGGGCAGCGAACGGCGTGGACTTACGGGAGCCCTTGAAGCCCACCTGGCCAGCCGACTTCCAGGAAATGACGTTGCCCTGGGGATCGGTGATCGAAACGATCGTGTTGTTGAACGTAGAACGAATGTGAGCCTGGCCCACGGAAATGTTCTTACGGTCCGCGCGCTTCAGACGGGCAGCGCGAACGTTCTTCTTAGCAGTAGCCATCTATCTAGCGCTCCTTATTTCTTCTTCTTAGCACCGATCTGACGCTTCGGGCCCTTGCGGGTACGAGCGTTAGTGTGGGTGCGCTGACCGCGGACCGGGAGGCCCTTGCGGTGACGAAGGCCGCGGTTGCAGCCGATGTCCATAAGGCGCTTGACGTTCTGGTTGCGCTCACGGCGGAGGTCGCCCTCAACCATGATCTGGTTCTTATCGATATAATCGCGGATGGCGTTAACCTCATCCTCGGTAAGGTCCTTAACGCGCGTATCCACGTTAACGTTGCACTCGACGCAAATCTTCGTCGCAGTGGTGCGGCCGATGCCGTAAATGTAGGTCAGACCGATCTCAACGCGCTTCTCACGCGGGAGGTCGACACCATTAATACGGGCCAACGTAGTCTCCTCTCTTAACCCTGACGCTGCTTATGACGGGGGTTCTCGCAAATGACGAGGACCTTGC
This sequence comes from uncultured Collinsella sp., assembly GCA_902490095.1. Lineage (GTDB taxonomy): Bacteria > Actinomycetota > Coriobacteriia > Coriobacteriales > Coriobacteriaceae > Collinsella. Next base: position 30,540 of record CABUCQ010000003.1, on the reverse strand, counting down.
CATGGCGCCTAATGATTTTGCACTTATCGCACATCTTCTTGACCGAAGGACGTACCTTCATCGTTCTTCCTTTCGGTAGCGCTCAAACTACTTCCCTACTATCTACTCGCCCAGCCGCAGGCGTTTAAAACTATGGCTGGTCTTCACACACAATCCGACCGTAGGTTGAGCTAAGCCTGCAGTCGGAAATGGAGTGCGTGTATGCGTGCCGCTATTTGTAGCGATAGGTGATGCGGCCGCGGGTCAGGTCGTACGGGGAAAGCTCCACGACAACCCTGTCACCGGGGAGAATACGGATGTAATTCATTCGGATCTTGCCAGAAATGTTGCACAGAACCGAATGACCGTTCTCGAGCTCGACCTTAAACATGGCATTGGGCAGCGGTTCCTTTACCGTACCCTCGAGCTCAATTGCGTCTTCCTTCTTCACAAGCAATCATCTTTCTCTAGAAAACGACAGCGATTGAGTATTCTACAACACGTATGCACGCATCGTAATAACTTCGTAATGGCTCCACAACTAAGTGGAACTTGTTACATTTCTCCGCCTTGGAGCGAACACCAAGCACCTTGGGCATCCGTGGTCAGAATCACCGGACCGTCATTGGTAATGGCGACGGTGTTCTCGTAGTGCGCGGCGGGCAGGTGGTCGTTGGTCGTGACGATCCAACCGTCGGAGCCCGTGCTCACATGGTTGGAACCCATCGTAACCATCGGCTCGATGGCAATGACCATGCCGGCCTGGAGGCGAACGCCCCTCCCCTTCTTTCCATAGTTAGGAACGTTGGGGTCCTCGTGCATCACGCGGCCGATGCCATGTCCCACATAATCACGAAGCACGCCGTAACCGTGAGACTCGGCGAGGGACTGAACAGCATAACCAACGTCCCCGATATGGTTACCGGGAACAGCCTGCTCGATGGCAGCCTTAAGACAATCGCGCGTGACCTCGCACAAAGCCTTAGCTTCGGGCGTGGGGGTGCCGACGAAAAACGTCCAAGCGTTATCGCCGACCCAACCGTCGACAACGGCTCCCGTATCGATGGAGATGATATCGCCATCGCGCAGGATCATGTCGGGGTTGGGAATACCGTGGACCACGGCATCGTTGATCGATGCGCAAATGGTCCCCGGGAACCCGCCGTAACCCTTAAAGGCCGGGGTGCCGCCATGCATGCGGATAATCTGCTCCGCGAGCTGATCGAGCTCAAAAGTCGAAACGCCGGGACGCACCATGGCTCCAACGTGGCGGAGCGCCATCTTAGATAGCGCTCCTGCCTTCTTCATCTGCTCGATTTGCGTTGCAGACTTAATCTTGATCATAGACCGAGAGCCTCTTTGACATCCCCGTACACGGTCTCGCGAGCCTGGTCACCGTTGACCGACTTGAGCAGACCCTGGCCACGATAGTAGTCGACGAGCGGACTCGTGGACTTCTCGTAGACGTCGAGACGGTTCTTGATGGTCTCGGGCTTGTCGTCGTCGCGCTGATACATCTCGCCGCCACACTTGGGGCAGGTAGCATCAGCAGCGGTGCCGGTGTAACCGCAGGCGCGGCAGGTGCGACGCGAAGACAGACGATCGATGATGACCTCGGGGGCCACATCGACCAGAAGGGCGCAATCGATCTCGCGACCCATAGCGGAGAGCTCGGAATCGAGCGTCACAGCCTGGGCGGTGTTGCGCGGGAAGCCGTCGAGGATGAAGCCCTGCTGGGCGTCATCGGCGGCAAGGCGCTCCTTGACAAGGTCGATCACGAGCTGGTCGGGAACGAGCTCGCCAGCGTCCATGTACTTCTTAGCCTGAATACCAAGCTCGGTGCCACCCTTGACGGCAGCACGCAGCAGGTCGCCAGTGGAAATGTGGGCGACGCCAAACTCGGCGACGAGCTCCTGTGCGACGGTGCCCTTACCGGCACCCGGAGCTCCGAGCAATACGAGGTTCATGAGCAATCCTCCTCTAGCCTATTTAAAGAATCCATCGTAATCATACATCTTGATCTGGCCTTCGAGCTTATCGACCGTGTCGAGCACGACGCCGACCATGATGAGGATGGACGTGCCGCCAAATGCCTGGATCAGATGGTTACCCGTGAAGGAGAAGATGATCGAAGGCACGATGGCGATGAGCGCCAAAAAGACAGCGCTGGGAAGCGTGATCTTGTTGAGCGCGTTCTTGATGTAGGCCGCGGTAGCCCTACCCGGACGCACGCCCGGAATAAAGCCGCCCTGCTTCTTAAGGTTGTCGGCCGTGTCATCGGGGTTGAACACCATGGAGGTATAGAAGTACGCGAAGAACACGATGAGAACAACGTTAAGCACCCAGTTGAGCCAACCGGTCGAAAGCGCAGAGGCAACTGCCTGAATCCAGCCGATGCCGGGGAAGAACACGGCAATCTGGGCCGGGAAGTACAGCAGCGCCGAAGCGAAGATGATCGGCACGACGCCCGCGGTGTTGACCTTGATGGGCAGGTAGGTGGTCTGGCCACCCATCATGCGACGGCCTACGACGCGCTTGGCGTAGGAGACCGGAATGCGGCGCTGGCCGCGCTCAAGGAAAACAATCAGCGGGATAACCAGCAGGATGATGGCGCAGATGATCACCATGGTGATGATGCCACCTGCATTGCCCTCGGTGCTGGAGAAGATCGCCTGCGGCAGACCGGCCATGATGTTCGCAAAGATGATCAGCGACATGCCATTGCCGATACCGCGCTGGGTGATGAGCTCACCAATCCACATGATCAGCATGGCACCCGCGGTAAGCGTGCCAACGACCATGAGGTCGAAGATGATCTCGGGAGCGCCGGCGCCATTAAAGCTAATGTCGAAGCTCTTAAAGAGGAAGAGGTAACCCACGGAGTTGAGGATTGCCAGAGCCAGGGTGAGGTAACGCGAATACTGCGTAATCTTGGTCTGACCGACCTCGCCCTCGCGGGCAAGCTCATGCAGGGAAGGCACGACGGCCTGGAGCATCTGGAGGATGATCGAGCTGGTGATGTAAGGCATGATGCCCAGCGAAAACACCGACACATAGCTCAAAGCGCCGCCAGAGAAAAGATTCAGGAGGGCCATAGCACCTGCGGCGACCGAATTGTTATCGGTCGAGAAAAGGCCCAGCATCCCCTGGAAGGGAATGCCGGGCACAGGAACGTGCGCACCAATGCGGTACACGACGAGCATAGCTATGGTAAAAAGAATCTTTTCGCGCAATTCTTTGATGCGGAAAGCATTCTTAAGACCATTTAGCACGGCAGCTCGACCTTTCCGCCGGCGGCCTCGATCTTGGCCTGCGCAGAAGCGCTGACCTTGTCGACCTTGACCGTGAACTTCTTGGTGAGCTCACCATTGCCGAGCACCTTGACGGGCTCGAACTCGCTCTTGGTGATGCGAGCGGCCTTAAGAGCGGCACCGTCGATCACAGCGCCGTCCTCGAACTTGCGCTCGAGACGCTCAACGTTAACAGCGGTGTACTCGATACGACGGGGGTTGCGGAAGCCCGGAAGCTTGGGCAGGCGCATAGCCAGCGGAGTCTGGCCACCCTCGAAACCGGCACCCTTGGTGCCGCCAGAGCGGGAACCCTGGCCCTTCTGACCGCGGCCAGAAGTGGTGCCGTGACCCGAAGAATTGCCACGGCCGACGCGCTTGCGGTTCTTGGTGGAACCGGGCGCGGGAGTAAGATCGTGAAGCTGCATTTGCTACTCCTCTACAATCTCGACAAGGTGCTTGACCTTGAAGATCATGCCGCGGACGGACTCGTTGTCAGCAATCTCGCGAACCTCGCGGATCCTGTGGAGACCGAGGGCACGGACAGTACGGACCTGGTCCTGCTTGCAACCGTTGGTGCTGCGGACCTGCTTGATCTTGATGGTGTCAGCCATGCTTAGTTCTCCTTACCGACGAACATCTCGGAGACCGTCAGGCCACGGCGAGCCGCGACGTCCTCAGGGCTGGAGAGCTCCTTGAGGCCCTCGACGGCAGCCTTGATGATGTTGAGGCCGTTGTCGGTACCGAGGGACTTGGACAGGACGTTCTTGATGCCAGCAAGCTCGAAGAGGGGACGCACAGCGCCGCCGGCGATAACGCCGGTACCCTCGACAGCGGGCTTGATGATGATGCGGCCGGCACCAAAGTGACCGAGAACCTCGTGCGGAATGGTGCCCTGATCGGTCACCGGCACGTGGAACATGTTCTTCTTGGCATCGAGAGACGCCTTGGAGATGGCCATGGGCACCTCAGCGGACTTGCCCATGCCAACGCCGACGTTGCCCTTGCCGTCGCCAACGACGACGAGAGCGACGAGGCTCATGCGACGACCACCCTTGACGGTCTTCGACACGCGGTTGATGTAAACGACGCGCTCCTCGAACTCGGAGGCCTCGCGCTGCTGCTTCTGATTACGAGCCATGTGCTACATACCTCCTAGAACTCGAGACCGGCGGCACGAGCACCGTCGGCGAGGGCCTTGACGCGGCCATGGTAGATACGGCCACCGCGATCGAAAGCGACCTTGGTGATGCCGGCCTCGATGGCACGCTTGCCAACGAGCTGACCGACCTTCTCCGCAGCCTCCTTGTTCGAGGTGTGGGTGCCCTTGAACTCGGCCTCGAGGGTCGAGGCGGAGACGAGCGTCAGGCTGGAGCCCTTGCTGTCGTCGATGATCTGGGCATAGATGTTGGCGTTAGTACGGGTCACGCGAAGACGCGGACGCTCGGAGGTACCCGAGACCTTGCCGCGAACACGACGCTGACGACGCTTGAGGCCTTCCAGCTTCGCCTTATGCTTGTTCATACGTAAACTCCTAAAAAGGTTGATCTTGCCAGCACCTGACGGGGTGCTGGTCTTATGCGAGTGAGTCGGTTACGACTACTTGGCGGCCTTACCCAGCTTGCGGCGGATGTGCTCGCCAACGTAGTGGATACCCTTGCCCTTGTAAGGCTCGGGAGGACGATGGCCGCGGATCTCAGCGGCGATCTGACCGACCTGCTGCTTGTTGATACCCTTGACGTTCACGTGGGTGTTGTCGGGAACCTCGAAGGTGATGCCCTCGGGAGCCTCGACGATCACGGGGTGCGAGAAGCCCAGGGAGAACTCGAGGTTCTTGCCCTTCTGCTGGACGCGGTAACCGACGCCGGCGAGCTCGAGCTTCTTCTCGAAGCCCTCGGAAACGCCAACAACCATGTTGTGGATGAGGGCGCGGGTGAGGCCGTGGCGGGCACGGGTCTCACGCTCGTCGTCGGGACGGGAAACGGTGAGGACGTTGTCCTCGACGTTGATAGCGAGCTTCTCAAAGACATCGAGCTCGAGCTGGCCCTTGGGGCCCTTGACGACAACGTTGTTGCCGTTGACTGCCACTTCGACTCCGGCGGGAATCTGGACAGGCTTATTACCGATACGAGACACGGTGATCTCCTTTCCTTCTACCTACCGAGCGAATTACCAGACGTAAGCGATGATCTCGCCGCCGACGTTGTGCTTGCGAGCATCGCGGTCGGTCATGACGCCATGGCTGGTGGAAATAATGGCGGTACCAAGGCCACCGCGGACGCGGGGCATGTCGGCAACGCCGGTGTACTTACGCAGGCCCGGCTTGGAAATGCGGCGGATGCCGTTGATGACCTTAGCCTTCTTGGGACCATACTTAAGCGTGATGTGCAGAGTCTTCTGGGGAACGGTGTCCTCGACATCGTAGCCCTCGATGTAGCCCTCCTCGTGCAGAACACGAGCGATCTCGACGAGCTTCTTGCTGCTCGGCATGGAGACCGTGGCCTTGTTCACAGAGTTAGCGTTACGGATGCGCGTAAGCATATCTGCGATCGGGTCTGTAAGGTTCATACAGATTCTCCTTCGTTCTTGATGAACACGTGCTCTTGGTTCTTCGCCGCCCTTAACGGCAAAGCCTTTTTAGCGCGTTTTCCCTGTTCCAAACTGATGCTTGAAACGCTGGTAGTGACTTACCAGCTGGCCTTCTTAACGCCGGGAAGCTCGCCCTTGAGTGCAAGCTCGCGGAAGCAGACACGGCACAGGCCGAACTTGCGGTACACAGAGTGCGGACGGCCGCAGCGCTGGCAGCGCGTGTACTCACGAGTAGAGAACTTCTGCTTGCGATTGCACTTGACGATCATCGATGTCTTAGCCACTTATATCCTCCTCACATAGAGTATTGTTCGCCCCAAGCGCCGCCCCCTTGTGGGAACGGCGCTTATAGGGCAGGTGAACCTATTTCTTGAACGGGAAACCGAAGGCGTCCAGAAGGGCCTTGGCCTCCTCATCGGTGTTGGCGGTGGTCACGAAAGTGATGTCCATACCACGCTGGTGATCGACGGAGTCGAAGTCGATCTCGGGGAAGATGAGCTGCTCGGTGACGCCCATGGAGAAGTTACCACGGCCGTCGAAGCTCTTGGCGGAAATGCCGCGGAAGTCGCGGATACGGGGGATCGCGACGGAGGTCAGACGATCGAAGAACTCCCACATACGGTCGCCACGCAGGGTAACCTTGCAGCCGATCGGCATACCGGCGCGCAGGCGGAAGGTAGCGATGGACTTGCGGGCACGGGTGATCATCGGCTGCTGGCCGGTGATGGCGCGCAGGTCGCGCACGGCACCGTCGATGGCCTTGGAATCGGTAGCGGCCTCGCCGACACCCATGTTCACGACGATCTTCTCAAACTTGGGGATCATCATGACGTTCTCGTACTGGAACTTGTCCTGAAGCTGCTGCTTGACCTCGTTGTTGTACTTGGTCTTCAGACGCGGCACATACTTCTCTTCTGCCATTGTTCACTCCTTCTTGGGGTTTTAAGCACGGGGCGTGGCCACGATGGGTTGTCCTCGTGCCTCCTGGCTGCATCCGCGCCGCTCATGGCATTTCACGGTTTGGACTCGACGCAGCAGGAGCCGACAAAACAATCGGTACTATACGCGCATTGGGTGCGTATTTCCAGAAAAACCTCGTCTGCCTGCACAACTCCACAACTCCCCCGCACAAATGGATCCCAAAAAGCAGTTGCGGTGAAATAGGGACTGTTGGGCGGCCTAACAGGCTTAAACAGTCCGTATTTCACCGCAACTTATTGGTGGGGATCCGATTAGCGCTTGCGGGGGACGAGTTTGGTGCGGCGCAGGTGGATCATCTCGGCGGCGATGGAGATGGCGATCTCCTTGGGGTCCTCGGCCTCGATGGCAGCGCCGATCGGAAGGTGCAGCTCGTCGATCTGGTCCTGCGTAAAACCTTCCTGCTCCAGGCGGGCACGCACAAAGGCCGTCTTGCGGCGCGAACCCAGACAGCCCAGATAGGCAGGCTTGGCACGCATGGCCTGAATCACCACGTCGATATCGGACTTGTGACCCGCCGTGGCGACGACCACCAAGTCGCGCGGACCGATGGGACACAGCTCGCTCAGGTTCTTGTAATCGACCAGGCGACGATCGTAGACACCGGGCACCCATTCGGGCGTCAACGTGCCGGGGCGGTCATCGCAGGCCACGACGGCAAAGCCCGCCGCCGTGAGCACGCGCGCCGTCGCGGCGCCCACGTGTCCGCAGCCAAAGATGTAGGTCAGGCCCTCGGGGCAGAGCGTCTCGATGTGCGCCGCGGGAATCTCAGAGGCAGCGTTGGTGTAGGTGACGTTACTCCCCTCCTCCACCAGTGAAAGCCCGGGGCAGCCCGCAATGGTATGGCGCGATGCCTCGCCATGGTACTCGGCCACATCGCCTTCGAGCGCGTTTGCGATAAACGGTTCAAAGTCGATGACGAAGTCGCCGATGCGTCGATATGCCAAGACGTCGGCAGCCGACTGGAACAACGGTGCCTTGGTCGCGTCCAGGTGCAAATAGCACAGGCAGATGGCTCCGCCGCAGATCATGCCGGTATCGGAGTTCTCGCCGCCCATGGTGTAGCGGACCAGACGCGACTGTCCCGCGCTCAGGAGCTCGCGTGCCTCGTCCAGCGCAAAGAGCTCGATCTTACCGCCGCCGATGGTGCCCGCCTGGCTACCGTCGGCAAAGACGACCATCCAGGCGCCCACGCCGCGCGGCGACGACCCCGCCGTGCCGGCCACGACCACCAGCTCGCACGTCTCGCCAGCACGCAGGGCGGCAAGCGCCGCATTCACAACATCGAGCTTTTCCATTGCAATTTCCTATCCCTGGAATACACCGGTGAGCATGGCGAGTGCCTCGAGCACACCGCCGCCGACCGACGTCGCCTTGTCCGAAATATAGTTGATATAGCTGGCATCGCCGCGCGGATCGACATCGGCGCATTTAAAGCCCTCAGTCACCTGCACGCCGTTCGCCAAAAGCCCGCGCAGACAGCCATCGATCTGCGTGTACATGGGCGTATCGCCCGCGTATCCAACGCACTCGCCGGCGCTCACTATGTCGCCGATCGCATGGTCGGACCTAAACACGCCAACAGCGGGGCTGTGGATAACACGTTCCTTGCCGTATCCGCCGATCATGCCCGGCACGCCCGTGTTGGGCTGGGGTGAGCCCTGGGTAATCACGCGGCCCAAATAATGCCCGCGCATAGTCTCGACCACGGCGTCGCAATCGACCGGCGCGGTAAAGCCCGGCCCCACGGCGATGACGGTAGGCGCCATGTCGCGCGTGGTGCCCAGGTTGCGCTTGGCCAGAATCGCGTCGACCACAGCTGCGGGTTTAAGCTCATCGAGCATCTTGACCTGGGGGTCTACCACAACGGCGACGTCTCCGGCCTCGGTAATTGCAAGCGCCTCTGCCGGCGTCTGCGCCAAGCGAGCGCGAATGCCCTCGACCTCGACCTCGCCCAGGCGAATGGCCTCGCAAAAACTGATTGTGCGGCGGATGCACGTGGGAACCGCGATATCGGCCATGACAACCGACACGCCGGCGCGCACCAAGCGAGCGGCGACGCCCGTGGCGATATCGCCGGCGCCGCGAACATAAACGAGCATTCCCGGGGCACCTCCCTGTGCTACGGTTTGAACAGAGCAAAGCGGTTCGACCGCTACTCTGATGATTATTTATTATCACAGTATTATACGGCGGTGAACAGATGGAAACGGTTAGCGGCAATCTTGCCTCGGCGCTCAGGATCGAGCCGGGCATTACCGCGATTATCGGCAGCGGCGGCAAGTCGACGTTGCTCAAAACGCTGGGTCTTGAGCTCATGCGCGCTGGTGGCCGCGTGCTCCTCTGCACCACCACGCATATGCTTCCCATTGCCGGCGTGCCATGGGACGGGTCGAATCGTCGCCTGGACGCCGCGCCTTGGAAGCCAGGTGCCCCACACGCCCCAGGCTGCACCTGCGAGGCCTGCGCGGGGCTTGTGCGGGGAAGCATCTGCCAGACAGGTGTCTTGGACTCCCAGACGGGCAAGCTCTCCGCCCCTGCCGAGCCGCTCGACCAGCTGGCGCAGCGCTTTGACTACGTCCTGGCCGAGGCGGACGGCAGCAAGCGGCTCCCGCTCAAGGCCCACGCCGCCCGGGAGCCGGTAATTCCCTCTGGCACGGCCAACATCGTCTGGATCGCCGGCGCCTCAGGGCTCGGCAAGCCCATCAACGAAGCCGTCCACCGCCCCGAGCTCTTTTGCGAGCGTTGCGGCTGCGAGCTCACCGACATCGCCACGCCCGAGCGCGTCGCCCAGGTGCTCAATGCCGAGATGCAGGCGCTGAATCTCAGCACCGCACGCGTCGTGCTCAACCAAGTCGACACGCTCAGCGACCCCACGATGGCAGATCGCTTCGACGCAGCTCTCGACCGCCCCATCATCGCCACCAGCCTCAAATAGCCGGCCCCATCTCGTCAGTTGCGGTGAAATACGGACTGTTTGGCCGTATGACGGCCGCAAACAGTCCGTATTTCACCGCAACTGCGGAGGGGACACGGCATCTTTGCTGCTAGCGGGGGACGTAGCGGCCGGGCTGGGCTCCGGTGGGCTCGCCGTCGCGTGCCGCCAGCACGCCGTTCACAAACACGGCCTTGGCGCGGCCATGTGCCTCAAAACCCTCGAGCGGCGTGTAGTCCACAGCCTGATGCTGTGTCGCCGCGCGAATGGTCCAGCGCGCCTGGGGATCCCACACGCACACATCGGCATCGGAGCCCTCGGCAAGACAGCCCTTGCGCGGGTACATGCCAAACACGCGCGCCGGGCTCTCGCTCATCAGGCGGCAAAGGTCCTCGGGGCCCAGCTGTCCCTCAAAGCTCGTGGCAATCGCGACGGGACGATGCTCCACGCCGGGCCCGCCGTTGGGAATCGCGCGGAAATCGTCGCGCCCGCGGTCCTTTTGCCCGTGCAGGTTAAAGCTGCAGTGGTCGGTGGCGATAGTATCGATCTCGCCGGCCACAAGCGCCTCGCGCAGCGCGGCACGGTCACCGGCATGGCGCAGCGGCGGGCTCATCACATACTTGGCGCCCGCAAAGCCGTCCTCGCCCTGCTCCAGATAACAGGTGTCGTCGAGCATCAGATACTGGGGGCAGGTCTCGACATAGATATTCTTCTGCCCGCGCGCTTTGGCAGCACGGATGGCCTCGAGCCCCAGCTTGGTCGAAAGGTGCACCACGTTGACCGGAGCGTCCCCGGCCAGGTGCGCCAGATACAGCAGGCGGCTCACGGCCTCACCCTCGCACGCGTCCGGACGGCTGAGCGCATGCCCCTCGGGCCCATGAATCCCCTGCTCGTACACGCGCTTCTGCAGCTCATTCACCAGCGTACCGTTCTCGCAATGCACGCACAGTATGCCGCCAATACGCTTGAGCTCCTCGAGCACCTCGAGCGTCTCGGCATCGTCCAGGCGCAAATGATCGTAGGCAAAGTAGGTCTTAAACGACGATACGCCCGCCTCGCGCATAGGCGAAAGATCGGCGCGGTTGCGCTCATTCCACTCGGCGAGTGCCATATGAAAGGCGTAGTTGGCCGTGCAGGTTCCGTCGGCACGGCGATGCCACTCGGCAAGGGCGTCGGGCATGGTCACGCCGCGATCGGCCGTCGCGTAGTCCACGATGGTCGTCGTACCGCCGCAGGCAGCCGCACGCGTGCCGGTTTCAAAGCTATCGGCTGTCCAATCCATGCCAGTCCAGCACTGCATGTGCGTGTGGCCGTCGATAAAGCCGGGGAACACCCAACAGCCCACGGCATCCTGGACGGTATCGCCCTCGGCCGGCTCAATCGCCGCGGCAATCCGCACAATCTTATCGCCCTCCATGGCAAGATCGGCGCGGCGAAGCCCCTGGGGCGTCACGAGCGCGCCGTTTTTGATGATGATCATAATTGCTCCTTATTGATTGATGCAGTTGGCCACGCGATCAAAATACGAGCAGGCGGCGATATGCTCCGTTATGCGTTGCTGTCCCTTGGCGGTATCGACGTCCCACAGCTCGTAGGCACGCGCCTCGACCAGCACCACGTCGGTACGGTCCTTGAGGATCGAACCGCCGCCGTCCTTGCCCTCAAGACACATAAGTGCATCGAGCAGTTCCGCCGGAAAGAGCACCGGGCTCGAAGGCTCACCGTTGCACGCAAGACGCACCGGATGCTTGCGGCCACGCTCGTCAAACGCACGAACCATAGCCTCAAATGAACCCGAACTCACGAGCGGCTGGTCGCCCGGCAAAAAGAGGCAACCTTTCCAGTTGCGTTCGACTCCCCATGAAAGGCCCGCACGGACGCTTTCGCTGCGCAGCTCGCCGTCGTGCAGCACGCACGGGCAATGCTTGTCCTCGCAAATCTGAGCGACCTCGGGCCAACGCGTCGAAACCACGACGTCAAAGCCCCGGGGAACCGAATCGATGGTCCGGGCAATCAGCGGCTCGCCATAGATATCGGCAAGCATCTTGTTAGAGCCAAACCGCTTGCCCTCGCCCGAAGCCATAATGACGCATCCAAGTTTCATGGTGATACCTCCCCTGAAACCATCGTACCCATAACTCGCGCCGCGGGCATCCAACATCGAAAGCGCTTATCCCGCACGCCCGCGATGCAAAAAGGGGCACCCCGCCGGTTGGCAGAGCGCCCCCTTTACATGGCTTACCTCAACCCGGCTTTAGGCCTGGAGCCAACGGGCGGTGTTGCGCTCGTCGAGGGCCTTGAGGGTAGCGGCGGGATCGGCAACCTTCTGCAGGAACATCATGGCAGCGATGGCGTACGGCTTGTAGCTGGCCTCCTTGTACATGCCCACGCGGTGCATGTCGAAGACGTCGGCGTTAACCTCGCCGTGCTCGCAGGAGACACCGGAGATGTCGGCGGGCAGCGGGTGCATAAAGATGGTGTCCTGGCCGTTGGCGGTCTTCTCCATGAGTTCGGTCGTGGAGCACCAGTCCTGATGGGTGGCGTTCTGGGCGAGCAGTTCCTTCTCGAGCGCTGCGATGCCGGCGTCGTCGCCCTCGGCGTACAGGTTGGTACGCTTCTCCATGGCGGCAAACGGAGCCCAGCTCTTGGGGATCACGATGTCGGCGCCCTCGAAGGCCTCGGCCATGGTGTTGACCTGCTTAAAGGTGGTGCCGGACTCGGCGGCATAGCCCTTGGCGCGCTCGACGACCTCGGGCATGAGGTCATAGCCCTCGGGGTGGGCCAGGGTGACGTCCATGCCAAAGCGGGGCAGCAGGCTGATCAGCGACTGCGGGCAGGACAGCGGCTTGCCGTAAGAGGGCGAATAGGCCCAGGTGACGGCAACCTTCTTGCCCTTGAGGTTCTCGAGGCCGCCAAACTCGTTGATGAGGTAGAGCATGTCGGCAGAGGACTGCGTGGGGTGGTCGGAATCGGACTGCAGGGAGATGAGCGTGGGGCGGTGATCCAGAACGCCGTCCTCGTAGGCCTGCTGGACAGACTCGGAGACCTCGGCCATGTAGGCGTCGCCCTTGCCGATGTACATGTCGTCGCGGATGCCGATGACGTCGGCCATGAAGGAGATCATGGTAGCGGTCTCGCGGACGGTCTCGCCGTGGGCGATCTGGGACTTCTTCTCGTCCAGGTCCTGCAGCTCAAGGCCGAGCAGGTTGGCTGCCTTAGAGAAGGAGAAGCGCGTACGGGTGGAGTTGTCACGGAACAGGGAGACGGCCAGACCCGAATCGAAGATCTTGGACGAAACGTTGTTCTCGCGCAGCTCGCGCAGGGCGTCGGCGACGATGTAGAGCGCCTTGAGCTCATCGGTGGTCTTATCCCAGGTGTGCAGGAAGTCGCTGCCGTACATGCCCTTAAAATCGAGGCCGTTCAGCTGCTCGACGAGCTCGGTAAACTTGGCGTCCATGTAAATATCCTTTCCAAAGATGAAACGATTGCAATGAGTAGATGTGCTCCGGCATGCGCGTGTGGCTAGAACATGCAGAGCACTATGACGAGGACCCGCTACCGTCGAGGAAGCATGGGAGATAACGACCGCGGGCCCCAAGTCAACAGGGGGTGCCGGGGACACGAGCTGTCCCCGGCTCAACAAGATCGAGGAATGGGACTAATCGATCTTGTTGTTGGTCAGACCGGCGCGGAACACGGTGGCGTCGCCATCGGCCTGGCTCGGATCGTAGAGGTTCAGGGCAGCCACATACATGGCGGCAGCGGTGACCAGGTCGTCCTTGTAGGTGACCTCGTTGGGAGCGTGAGCCTGAGACTCGGCACCCGGGCCGAAGCCGACGCAGGGGATGCCATAGCGGCCCTGGATGGAAACGCAGTTCGTGGAGAAGGTCCACTTGTCGCACAGCGGGCGACCGGTGCGCTTGTCCATGCTGGGCTCGCAGCCGATGCGCTCGTCACCGAACATGGCCTTGTGGGCGTCGACGAGGGCCTTGACGTGCGGAGCGGTCTCCTTGTTGATCCACGTGGGGAAGTAAGCCTCGGTCTCGTAGACCTCGCCGGTCCAGGACGGACGGTCGTACATGTACATGGAGACCTTCACGTCGTCGCCGTACTTCTTGGCGGCCGGCAGGTTACGGATCTCTTCCAGGCAGGACTCCCAGGTCTCACCGGCGGTCATGCGACGGTCGATGGAGATGGCGCAGGAGTCAGCGACAGCGCAGCGGCTGGGGCTGGTGTAGAAGATCTGGCTGACGGTGCAGGTGCCGCGGCCCAGGAAGCGGGCATCCTCGAAGTGCTCGGGGTTGTACTTGGGGTCGAGCATCTTGACGAGGCCCTTGATGTCGGTCGACTCGTCACAGCCGTTGTTGTTGAGGGCGCGGACGTCGGCGATGATGTCGGCCATCTTGTAGATGGCGTTGTCGCCGCGGTCGGGAGCGGAGCCGTGGCAGGAGGTGCCGTGAACGTCGACGCGGATCTCCATGCGGCCGCGGTGACCGCGATAGATGCCGCCGTCGGTGGGCTCGGTGGAAATGACGAACTCGGGCTTAATGCCGTCCTTGTTGTAGATGTACTGCCAGCACATGCCGTCGCAGTCCTCTTCCTGGACGGTGCCGACGACCATGATCTTGTAGCCCTCGGGGATGAGGCCCATGTCCTTCATCATCTTGGCAGCGTAGGTAGCGGAAGCCATGCCGCCCTCCTGGTCAGAGCCGCCGCGGCCGTAGATGATCTCGTCGGTCTCGTAGCCCTCATAGGGATCGGCGTCCCAGTTCTCGATGTTGCCGATGCCGACGGTGTCGATGTGGGAGTCGATGGCGATGATCTTGTCGCCCTCGCCCATAAAGCCCATAACGTTGCCCAGGCCGTCGACCTTGACCTCGTCATAGCCAAGGCTCTCCATCTCGGCCTTAATGCAAGCGACAACCTCACCCTCCTCGCAGGACTCAGAGGGGTGGCTAATCATTGCGCGAAGAAAACGCGTCATATCAGCACGATGGGACTCAGCAGCGTTTTTAATTGCCTCGAAATCGAGTTCCTTAGTCATAACAGTCAACCTTTCTACAAGGGTTTACCTACAGGTAGATATTTCAGATAGATCACTTGTGCCAAGCAGCGTGAGGTCGAGTACCCGGCAAGCAAGTAAACGTAGGAGGCGGACGGAGGACTTTGCTCCGTCGCGAGTTCCGCACGAGCCGGAGAGCACTTAATGTGCTCTCCGTGCGAGCAGGACTGTCCGAGCAGGGAGTAAAGTCCTCCGGCTGCCTCCGGACAGGTCAGTCTGCTAGCAGGTCGGATACTCGCCCTCCCAGACGATGCGACGGTACTGATCCGGGTCCGTGTCACCTTCCGTGGAGAAGCAGAGCACGGAGCTCGTCTTGTCCAGGCCGATGAGTTCCTTGAGCTCGGCGTACTCGGGATCGAGCATGAGGGTCTCGACCAGGCCGGTGGTCACAGCGCCGGACTCGCCGGAGATGACGCGCGGGTCGCCCTTCTCGGGGGCGCCCAGGGTACGCATGCCGCGAGCGGTGACCCAGTCGGGGCAAGACACGAAGGCGGTGGTGTGGTTGCGCAGGATATCCCAGCCCAGGATGTTGGGCTCGCCGCAGCACAGGCCGGCCATGATGGAAGGCATGTCGCCGTCCACGATACGCGGATCGCCATCGCCGGCGGCAGCACCCTTGTACAGGCAGGCGGCAGGCGCGCACTCGACCACAACAAAGGTCGGCGGGTTATCGGGATACAGGTTGGTGAAGTAGCCCACCACGGCGCCGGCGAGCGAGCCTACACCGGCCTGGACAAAGACGTGCGTCGGGCGATTGATGGCCATCTCGCGCAGCTGCTCGGCAGCCTCGGAAGCCATGGTGCCGTAGCCCTCCATGATCCAAGACGGGATCTTCTCGTAGCCCTCCCAGGCGGTGTCCTGAACGATAACGCCGCGCTCGCAGGCGTCGGCCTCGGCGGCCGCCATGCGCACGCACTCGTCGTAGTTGACCTCTTCGATGGTCACCGTGGCGCCCTCGGCGGCGATGTTATCGAAGCGGGGCTTGGTGGAACCCTTGGGCATGTGCACGACGGCCTTCTGGCCCAGCTTGTTGGCGGCCCACGCCACGCCGCGGCCATGGTTGCCGTCGGTGGCGGTAAAGAAGGTAGCCTGGCCAAAGTCCTTGGCAAGCTGATCGGAAGTCAGGTAATCGAAGGTGCACTCGGCAACGTCCTTGCCGGTCTCGTCGGCAATGTAGTTGGCCATGGCAAACGAGCCGCCCAGGACCTTAAAGGCGTTGAGGCCAAAGCGATAGCTCTCGTCCTTAACGCACAGGTTGGACAGGCCCAGGCGCGCAGCCTGACCGTCCAGACGGGCAAGCGGAGTGACGGTATATTGAGGGAACGACTGGTGGAAGGCGCGGGCCTTCTTCACGTGGTCGAGACTCATGATTCCCAAGTGCTTGTCATCGCTCTTGGGCATCGTGTTGCCCGCCCACTGGATCTTATCGGCCATACGGTGAACTCCTTAAGTCCTCTCTTGCCGGCCCCCGCATACGCGTTTCAGCCCATTCCCATTCATGCGACTGAACTTTTATGTGGATGCCAAACAAAAAGTTTGTTAGCACTGTTCTATCACACTTTTTGCTTGGCAAACCTAACAAATTGTTTGTTGCCGTAATCGGTACCTTTTCGCCGACGAACGGTCACATAACGCAGTGACACTTTCGCTATTTGCGAACAGGTGTGGTTTATGGCAAAGTGTGCCCAAACTAATTTTTAGGAAGGTACCTATGACCCCCGCACAGATTGAGTTCTATAAGCGCCTTGCACACGGCCTGGCACTCCAATTTGGCCCCAACTGTGAAGTCGTCGTCCACGACCTGGAGACCGAGGACGTTGACCACTCCATCGTAGTGATCGAAAACGGCCACGTCAGCGGGCGCAAACTGGGTGACGGCCCCAGCCATATCGTGTTTGAGTCCATGCACGAGGGCGCCACCGACGTACACGACCGCGAGCCGTACCTCACTAAAACCACCGACGGTAAGCTGCTCAAATCGTCGACGATCTTTATCCGCAACGACGAGGGCAAGCCCGTCGGCATTTTGGGCATCAACTTTGACATTACGCTTATGAAGGCATTTGAGCGCTCGCTCGACGCTTTTACCGGCACCGGCGGCACGGGCTATACCGAGCCCGAGCCCATTACCAAGAACATCGGCGACCTGCTCGAGGACCTGCTGCACGAGTGCGAGCAGTTTGTGGGCAAGCCCGCGGCGCTCATGACCAAAGACGAGCGCATTCGTGCCATTGGCTACCTCGACCGTCGCGGTGCCTTCCTCATTTCCAAGTCGAGTGAGCGCGCCTGCGAGTTCTTTGGCATCTCCAAGTACAGCTTCTATAGCTACCTCAATGAGGCCAAGGCGGCGGCCGGCGACAAGTAGGCACTCGCCTGGATTGCCCCTCCCTTTTTGGGCGCGAGTTCTGGAAAGCACGAATCCGAGACCGAGCCGCTTGGGAAGTTCCATATAATCGATGTCATTAGTATTTCGAAAGGATGGGACAGAATGGCGTTGAGCAAGGCATCATGCACCGGTCGCGGATTGATTCCGGCAATTGGTGGACATGTGCACCGCATGTTCGATGAGGGTGAAGACGACCTGTTTTCGCTGAGCCTTGACGACGTGATGGATGATCGCCCGTGCGCCGACGAACTCATGGGCGGCGGCGGGGCTCGCCCGTCAAGCCCCAATCCCGCACTTGCGCCTGAGCCCGTATCTGCGCCGACTCCTGCGCAGTCGCCTGTTTCGACGCCCGCGCCTACGCCCGCACCCACTTCGGCGCCCACGCCCGCTCCCCGCCCCGCAAGCGACCCGTCCGAGACGGCGGCATTTCTCGCAGCAGCGACGCAGGGCAAATCGGCCGACAGCACCGTTATGTACAGCGCCCAGCAGTTGCCTGTTCCTGCGGCACGCAAGCCTCCGGTCGCAAGGCTCGATGAGCCCGTTGCCCATCAGGTTGCCTACGATTCCTGGGCTGCAACCGATCTGGATGAGACCTCTACCGGCATGCCGGCGCTCGATGTTCCAGTTAACCCGCTTTTTGCCGCCAACACGAGCGCCGCGGACTATGAGGGCGGTGCGGCATATTCCGGTTATTCCGATGGCTATGCTGGCACCGGTCGCATCGAGACCGAGGATTATGGCACCGCATCGAGCGATTATCTCAACGATCCGTACGCCGCCACGCCTGCACCGGAATATGACCCGGAGGCCGCGTCCGCGCCGGCGTATACCAAAAGCACGGGCGAAGAGCGCTTCGCCGATTATTACGCCGAGGAAAAGGCGCTGCGTTTCTCGGAATTTCCGCAGGCAGTCAAGGTTGCCTTTATCGCCATTATCATTGCCCTGCTCGGTGTCATTGCGTTTGAGGGGTTCCAGCTGTTCCGCGGCCCCACCCAAGCGGAGTCGGAGACCCAGCAAAAAGAGGACGACAACCAGTACCTGGACATCAACACCCTCAAGGGCGACCCCAACGACGAGGACGACGAGTAGCGAGGGCTGAAGGCGACCACAGGATCCCGCATCCAGCACCGACTTCTAAGTGCTGTTTTGTCATCCAGCCACACTTTTCCGAAGTTTTAAGGTGCCTATCTCGACACTTTTCCGTACTTTTACACGGCTGATTTCGACACTTTTCCGGATGGAAGCCGAATAATCACTTGGGAAACCAACGCCATCCGCGCGTCATTTCGCGGATGGCGCTTGATTTCTGTCCGTACACGTTGATAGACCCCATCGTGCCCGCAAGGAGCGGGCGCGTTTTATCCAGAGTCGGGGTAGAGAGTTGGCTCCACGATCCCGACGCCAACCGGCCAAGAGGCACGGTGGCCCTGCCAATATCGATGAAAGGAGTCCGTATGGACAATTTCTCCGTGCGCAGTGAGCGCAACTTCCACAACCTGGCAGCCAAGCCAAAACGAATGCATCTTCTGGACAAGCCGAACGGCTATGCCTCGGCCATGGTCAAGAGCAGTCTCCCCCACCAGATGCGCTTTACCGTGCAGGCGCTCGAGAAAGAGCTCTACACCGCCGGCGACCCGCACGTACTGCAGATCAAGCTGCTTGGAGACGACTCGCGCGAGCTGTCTAGCTGGAAGCTGTTTGCCGACGGCACGTGCGTCGCAAGCGGTTCGGGTGACTTTGCCCGCGAGTGCTTCTGCGAGGGAGCTGAGGTGTTTCTGGACCTGTGTCGCGACGCCGTCGAGACTGCCGAGCTGTGCCAGTGGAGCGAGAGGGAGTACGAGCTGTTGGGTGCCGCGCGCGGGATTGCGGGGGGGGGTGTAGGAACAGAAGCCTCATGACGGTGGCCTCAGCTGGAATGACGTATCGCTCGATAAATGATCTCAACAACGTAGCCGATGCGCCGCATTTCACCTCAAAGGCATTGAGCGATCAGGAGGCGTCCAGCATTTCTTTGATATCCCCAATTGATTGTTCCGAGAAAGTCTCTTCATGTCCTTATAATCGCCCTTACGAGAAACGTGGACGAGACAGGCGTCCATATGCCGTCTCTAAACTAACGAGCCGTTCGCGGAAAGAACATCTGGCTAGCATGGGCCAAAGATATACTGGTATCGCTGCAACAATTATGGAAGATCGGCACCACCAATGACCTCCTTGAAATTCTCCAGGCGCTTCGCGCTTAGCCTGCTCGCCTCGCTGTCCGCCACCGTAGCGCTTGCTTTGCCCTCAACCGCCCTAGCCGCGTCGGACCCGAACCCGCCCAGCATCTCCAACGTGACGATATCCGCGACGACAGTCACGGCCGGCTCCACGCTGCATGTCGGCTATAGCGTCGATGACCCTGACGGGGTACGGTCCGTCACGCCCATAGTCGAAGTCCTTGTCGAAAACGATACCGGAGACCATGGAATCAGTTCCCGTCTCGCCTTCTCGTCGACCGGCAACACGACCGCGGGCTTCGATATCTCCACCTCCCCGAGCGACCGGCCCTGCAGGTACCGGATCATCGGCCTCGGCGTGACCGATAGTCTTGGATGGGTTACCGATGTCTACGACACGACGTATGCCGAGGAGAAGGGGCTCGACTGTCCGACCTTCACCACCGACCCCCTCGAGTATGAGGTGACCGAGGGACCCGAGGACCAAAACCCGCCGACCGTGTCCTCCGTGTCGCTCTCGAGCAGGGAGGTCGCAACCGGTGCCGACCTCCACATCTCTTGGACCGTCTCCGATGCCGACGGCGTTCGCTCCGTTTCCCCCATACTGCGGCAGGGCTGGGAGAATTCGGACGACGGCTGCTCTGTTTCGTCAGCCTATTATCACGGAGGCTCGTCTATCGACGGGTTTGACCTCACATTCGACAGCAATAGGATCGGAAGGCACAGGCTGATCGGCCTTTCGGTCACCGATGGCCTAGGGTTCGAGACCGATGTGTACGAGAGTTCCTACGCCAGGGCCAACGGCATTTCGGGCGCGACTTTCTCGGTTGGCGACCCGAGCGAGCTGTGCTTCGAGGTGACCGGCAGCGCGATCGACCGGAACCCGCCCACGGTCTCGAACGTTTCCATCTCCGCGAAGAGGGTCCCCGTCGGCGGGATCCTCCGTATCTATTGCAATGTAGGCGACGCGGACGGCGTAAAGTCTGTCTCCCCGATCCTCGGCGACCCCGGCTATGTCGAGGACCCGAACTCTTTAAAGACCCGCAAAACGTTGAGCTGCAGCTACGATGCGGCAAGGGGCTATATCGAAATCGAGTTCCCCACGTCGCTCTCGATGGGCTCGTTTGAAATCCAAGCCCTCGCGGTCCTCGACAAGACGGGCCACGAGACCTTCGTCTACAGCTCCGCCTACGCCGAGCGTAACGGCAAGACCGGCGTTCAGACCTTTGATGTCGACGACGCGGGGGACGTCACCTTCGACGTGACCGCTCCGCTGTATGCCGCCACCAAGGGCGACGGGCAGGCGTATGCAAAGGACGGCGAGGCCGGTCTGACCTTCCGCTTCAGCGGTCCTCTCGATGAGTTCACGCGTCTCCTCGTGGACGGAACTGAGGTCTCCGCCGAGAACTACACCGCAACCAGGGGCAGCACGATTATCGAGCTCAGGCCGTCCTACCTGGACACGCTCGCCGGCGGCGGACACACCGTCACGGCCGTCTGGAAGGACGGGACGGCGACCGATGCGTCCTTCACCGTGGAGGGGAAGGCCCAAGGGGAGCAGGCGGGCGGAAAGACCGACGTAGATTCACCCGGCGACAACAAAAGTGATCCTGCCACTCCTGAAAAGGACGCCGACGAGGCGGCTACAAAAAAGTCGGGACGCACGACAGCCGATGAACCAAAGCTCGCTGCAACCGGCGACTCCACTTGGATGGCCAGCATCGCATTGGCCATGGCGGCCACGGCCTGCTTCACGGCAGCGAGAAGGCTTGAGCCCAAGCAGCATAGGCACGAACAGTAGCTCAAAGCGAACTCAACTGGGAAGGGCAGATGGATAGCCGTCCTTCTCTTATAATCAACCCAATCCGCTGAAATGCAATCAGTTAACGAGTTTCGCCAGACGCTCGGCCTCTACCCCGCTCTAGCAAGCCACCAGGCGATGAGATAATGCCCACGACTATCAACGTAAGCAAGGAGCGCGCTATGGCAGACAACGAGACCAAACCCTCGGCGAACGACGGCCGAGAGGAGCTCGTGGCAAAACAGCTCGCATCGACCAAAATCCACCTCGCGCTCACTCAGAAGCGGGTGGACGTCTCCGGCGCCATCAAGCTACCGCTCGAGCGAATTCCCCAACTCGGCGTGGCGTTCGCCTCGCTCCCCTCGATGTTTCGCACCGTCACCAACACGGTGAGCGTGCCCACGCTGCTCCAGGCGACTGACAAATATGGTAACCCGCTCGATCCGTCGAAACTCAACACGTTCAAGGACGGCAGCGGTCTCACAGGGGGCTACCGCGACGCCGCCAAGGGCCTTGGGCAGGCGCGCTTCCACGTAGTCGAGGGCGACATCGCCACGAGCGTCACGCAGGTGCCTTACGATCCAACATCGCTATTCATGGCAGCCGCAATCGCGCAGATAAACCAAAAGCTCGACTCCATCCAGGAGTCCGTCGACGAAATGTTCGAGTACATGCGTCAGCGCGACAAGGCCAACATGCGTGGCAACCTCAAGACGCTCGCAGACATCCTCAACGGTTACGGCCTCAACTACGGCAACGCCACCTACATGGCAAACGCCCATATGAAGGTGCTCGACATCAAGCAGTCGTCCGCGCAGGACATGGAACTCTTCCGCTCGCAGGCACAGGCGGATCTGAAAAAGAAAGGGTTCATCGAGGTGCGAGACGGCTTGGGCAGACGCCTCGACAAGGTGCTCGACTACCTCAAAGACTGCCAGCTCGCCACCTACATCCACGCGTTCTCGCTGTTCCTCGAACCCATGCTCGCCCAGAACTTCGAGCCCGCAAAGCTCGCGGACGCCACTGCGAAGATCGAGGCTGATTCGATCGCGTACCGCGAGCTCTACACCGACTGCTACAACGCACTCGAAGCGGGGCTGTCGACACCGTCGATGCGGCACTGCTGGGCGGTATCGCGTCCGCGGGCAAATTGCTCGGTCACGCCATCGCAAAGACCCCCGTGGGCGACCATACACTCATCGACGAGGCGCTCGAAGGCGCAGGAGAGAGCATCGGAAAGTTCAACGACAAGCAATCCGAGAAACTCCTCGAAAAGCTCCATCAGGCAAAGACGCCCGACGTCACGCCGTTCAAGCAGAGCGTAAAGGAGATCGACACCCTCTACAACCGCCCCGCGCAGATCGCCGTGGACGCCGAGAACGTCTACATCTTGCCTGCCAAGCAGCAGGAAGAGTAACGATACGCGACAGGCACGCGCCATGCAGACAGCTAACGCCCCTACCTTCCCGCCGCCTTCAGCTTCAGCAGCAGGTCGCCCAGCTCGGGGCACTTGCTAGAGAGGCGTGTCTGGGCCCGCTCGCCCATCCCCCAACGTTGGCGGACTTCTTGGGCGCGCGGACTCACGTGATAGTCCCCGTCCATCACCTGCTTGAGCAGCTTGGCGGTCACGCGCGCATCGGCTAGGGCGCTGTGGGCATGGCCCGTCGACTCGTCAAACTCGATGCCGAACCACGTTGCCGCGTCGCCCAACGAGACGCGCCCGTGGCTGCCAACGTCCATGATCGAGGTGTAAAACGCCTGCAGGTCGGCCCAGTCCGTAGGAAATGCGGAAAGATCGATGTGCTTTGCTTGACACTCGATCAAAAGCTGTCGACGATCCGCCCCGCTCCAACAGACCACCTGGGCGGAGTAGCGCCCGATCCAATCGCTGAGCCTTTTGATCACCATGTAGAGCGGATCGGCCATCGCGGTGCCCACGGCCGATATCCCTGTGAGCTCGCGGACGGGGAACGCAACGCCTTCGGTAAATTCCGTCTGTACAAACTGCGAGAACTCGCCCATAACGTTGCCGTGGTAATCGAGCTTGACGGCGCCGGCCTCGATAATCTCATTGCACAGTCCACGGCGCTGACGCTGCTTTGGCACCGGCGCAAACTCAAAGTCCAGCACAATCTGGCGCGCAAAGTTCGTCGTATCGATAGCCGAGATACACGGCGTCTTTTCAGCTGACACGGTTAGGGCCTTTCTCCGTTGCTTGCCGCTTGTTACATAAGCGGCTACATTGCCGTAAGGATAGGTGGCCGCGCGGACATGAAAGCTGGGCGCAATACCATGCGCTAATCACACGCCATGCAGACGGCCCCAAGAGAGTCGCCCGCTCTATTCAAATGGATGAAAAGATTTAGGCCCGGTGACTTGAATCAGCGGTCATCCCGGGCCCATCAATATGCAGTGTACCTACAGAGGGCTGGTTAATCAAACGGGCTTTCGGTGACGAAGACCTGCGCGTCTAGCCCCAATCGCCCAGCGCCGTCTTCTGCCGCCCTTACGAAAGGCTGCTATTCGAGGGAATCACGTTGCTGTTATTATCGAACATATATTCGTATTTATGACCGCGCTTTGATTGAATGGCAGTTGTTGACGGCAGTTCCATGTGCCGGGCAGCGCCCTCCATGCGACGGGAGGTGATGCCCATGACCGATCTGATTGATTTCGTGAAGCTCCTGACCGCTTTGGTCTCGCTCCTCACGGCGCTTATCGGACTTTCCGAGGCACTTAAGCAGCGTACGAAGCAAAAGAAGAGGGGTCGACGCCGTTAAGGCATTGACCCCTTAATCGAAGTAACGGCGCTGCCCAGCTATCCACAACTTGGGCTGCCGTCGACCTTACTCTACCCACGGACATTGAGTTTAACAAATGGTTTTTTCGGTAGCGAAGCCTCGGTCCCTCAGCCGCTCAGCACCTGCTTCCTACTCCAGCCACCATTCCATATCCACGGAGCACTCGACCTCGATAGGCTCTGGCTCCAGCACCGTCTCCTCGGAGCCTCCGGACGCCCCATCGGGAGCACACGCGGCAACACAGTATGTTCGACCATAGCCCGCCGCCCGACTGTTATACGAGATATGCTTGACGCCGCCCGGCATAGACCCCGCCGCAACGGCAAGTGCCTGCGCGTTGCCGCGAGCACGTTCAACCGCACGGGCAATCAGGGCGTCTTCCGCCGCGCGCTGATCCGCCAACTCAAATCGAATGCTCATGTCGGCATGTGACTCGCAGGTATTGAGTGCGGTCCACACAGCAGCAAAGTCAGTCGAATCGACAGGCGCGGCAACCGTACCGTACGCATAGTAGTTGTAGCCCACAATCGTCGCCTTCTTGCGCGTCATCTGCGCATAACAAGTGTACCGACAGCATGTTAATTCGCTATCCAAACCAAAGGGCGCCAGCGCGGCGGCTACGCGGGCGCGATCGGTGTTGTAATCCTCCAGGCACGATTCCTTGGTGGTGCGGAGACCACCAAAGCCAATGCTAAAGATCACGCGGTCGGGCATAACCTCGTCCTCTATCTCGGCGCCAACGCTCACATAACCGGTCTTATCCGTTGCCATGACATCCGTCCTTTCCACGAATGGCTACGTTGCGGTAAGCGTAGCCACCCGTGCGGACACAAAAATGGGATGCTGTGCCACGCGCGCCAGGCACGCGCCATGCAGATGGCCCCAAGAGAGTCGCCCGCTCTATTCAAATGGATGAAAAAGATTGAGGCCCGGTGACTTGAATCAGAGGTCATCCCGGGCCCATCAGAGCTCGTAGAGCTCTTGGTCGCTTTGGTCTCGCTCTTCACGGCGCTTATCGAACTTTCCGAGGCACTCAAGCAGCATTCGAAGCATAACAAGTCGCTGCCATTAAGGCACCGACCTCTTGACCAAGCAACGGCGTTTCCCAGCTCTCCAGAACTTGGGCTGCCGTCAACTTTATTCTATCCGCGAGCATCTGGTTTACCAAATGGATTTTCGGTAAAGGAAGCACGGCACGCCCGCAAAACCACTACGCCCCAAGTGCCGCCATGGGAATCACCGCCACGCCGTCGTCGCGTGTGTAGGCAATGCTCCCCTTTCCAACCACGACCGCCAAAAACGCCGGCGCGGCATTCTGGGCGGCAGGATTGGAGAGCACTTTCCTCTCCAGCGCCTTGAGATTTCTCGCTCCATCGTCTGCTTTCGCATCACTCAGCTTGACCTCGATGGCTCCCCAGCGCCCGTCGTGCTCAACGATCAGATCGACCTCAAGGCCCTTCTCATCTCG
Organism: uncultured Collinsella sp.; assembly: GCA_902490095.1. Taxonomy (GTDB): domain Bacteria; phylum Actinomycetota; class Coriobacteriia; order Coriobacteriales; family Coriobacteriaceae; genus Collinsella. The sequence goes on along the minus strand of CABUCQ010000003.1, from coordinate 5,035 downwards.
GAAATAATGGACACTGTTGTCGACACCGCCGTAGGTGGAAAGGAACACGCGCACGTCGCGCAGGACGAGATTCTCAAAGAGCATCCCCAGCGTTTGCATATCGCCAAGCAGCCGCTCAGGGGTAGCCCCCAGCAACGCCGCCGCAAGTGACGGGTCACAGAAGTAGCGCTTGGGGCGCACGCGAACGCGGGCCTTCGAGCGCATGGGCGGCTCCCATCCGCACAGGTCCTCGGTCAGCTTGAGCCTGTTGAAGAGGTCCAAGTACGCAGCGATGGTCCTCTCGTCGGGGCCCGCCTCACCGTACGAGGCGTCCTTTACGAGCGTCTTGTACGTGACAGCCTGGCTCTCGTTCATGGCAAGAGCTCGCAAAAGGCCGTGTGCAAGCTCGGGCGACATGCCCTCGTCCAGCACGTTGACGTCGAGCACCGAGTGCACGTACTGGCTTGCCGTCTCTCGCGCAAGATCTTCCGAAAGCCCAAGATTTGCAGGCCAACCGCCCCTGCAGCACCAGCGGGCGACGTCATCCACCGTGCTCTCGCGACGCTGAGGGGCAAAATCCTCGCCCTTAAAGAGGCTTGCCAGTGACACGAGCGGCTCGCCGTCGCCCGACTCACACAGGGCCATGGGGCGCATTGACAGACGGGCGATCCTACCCGTGCCGGAATGACGAACATGGCTGCGCTCCTCGCTTTTGAGCGCGGTCGAGCCCGTGAGCAAAAGTGTCCCCCGTTCGTTGCCGCTCGCGTCCACGAAACGCCGGGCGGCATCCCAAACCTCGGGCACCTCCTGCCATTCATCGACCAGGTGTGGCGCATCGCCGATGAGCGCCAGGCTTGGGTCGACCTCTGCCGCCGCACGCTGCGCAGGCTCATCGAGCCTGGAGACGCTCGCCGAGCGAGAGAGCGCCGTCCAGGTCTTGCCGCACCATTTGGGGCCGTTGATCTCCACACAGCCAAACGCCCGCATAAGGGTGTCGAGGCGCTCCTCTATGAGCCGGGGCCTATATCCCTTTTGGGTCAATCTCTTTGGTGCATCCATAGACGGCCGTCCCTCTCTATCACGCGATATGCGAAATTACGCCATTCTCAATGCTGATTTTACGCTACTTTCAATGTAGTTTTTACGCCATGACAGATGTAGTTTTTACGCCATTTTCATTGAAGGTTTTACGCTTGGCATCCTTAGCGCGACCCATTCCGAGCATCACATCAGAGCGTGCTTGGTTATCTCCGCTCGCACATCTCGGCAAACGAAATCAGCTTGGCATCTCCCCTGCTCGCCGCAGCTTCCTGACATCCTTGCGTAAAGCCTCGCTTCGAGAAGATCGCATAGCTTTTGTGCTGCCGCCTAAAGAGCTCGCTTCGATGCACGAGCTTTTGCAGCACGTCTTCGCCCACCGGTTCATTGCGCCATTTGCACTCCGCAAACAGAGCAGTGCTCTCGCCATCGTCAACAATCAAGTCGATTTCTTCCTGCGTATGCGTGCGATTATCCGTCCCCCACCAGCGCCCGACGCTCGCCGGAACCACATCGAGCTGGCCCGCGCGCGCGAGTTCGTACACGTATTGTCTGCATATAAGCTCAAAGACCGTACCCATGTAATCCGATACGTGTGGCTCAATGCGCTTATACGCCATCTCGGCCATATCGTTTTGAATCAGCCCGATGTTCTGCGGAACAAACTTGTACCAGAACCTAAACATCTGATCGCTCAGCAGATACACGGCTCGCTTATTACTCGTCTCGTTTAGGGGCAGCTCGCGCTCGACAATCCCAAGCGACGCCAGCTTATCCACATAGCTCTTTACGTTGCTCGCAGGGATTCCCGTAGAGCTCGCAATCTCCGAGATCTTCGAGCGCCCCTGAGCAATTGCTTGCACGATCGCATCATATTGCTCGGGATTGCGGCACTCCTGCAATAGCAGGTTACTCGGCTCCTCAAAGAGATAGCCCGTAGGAGTAAGAAAAAGACGTTTGATGTTGTCCTTGAGCGGTGCGGCAGGATCGACTTTCTCGATATATGCAGGAATGCCACCCGTCATGCCATAGCAAACTGCAGCGTCTTCGCGACCCATGCTCTGCCACAGGCCGAGGGTCGTCATAAAATCGAGCGGCATGATCTTAAACTGGGCCGTACGCCTACCGTATAGTGGACTCTCGTAGCCCAACACCTGTTCCTCCATAAACGAAAGAGACGAGCCGCATAGGATCAGCATGAGCCTGGTCTCTTTGTACAAGTGGTCGATCTTGTCTTGCAGCAACGAGCTGATTTCGGGATTCGATTGGGCGAGATAGGGATACTCGTCAATCACGACAACCAAACGTTCCGTGCGAGCCATGGTGGCCAATGCATCGAGTGCTTCGTCAAAACTACGAAACGACACGCCTGCAGCACCAACCGAGTCTGCAAGTATCGCCTGGCTAAAGCCGTGCAGGTTTGCCTCCGCATTGGTACGACGAGCTTGAAAGTAAATAGCCTTCTTGCCTTGGATGAACTCTGTGATAAGGCGCGTTTTACCCACACGACGGCGGCCGTAAATCACAGGCATTTCAAAGGAGCCCGTGCCATACAGTCGATTGAGCTCGGACATTTCCACTGTTCTTCCGATAAACATAGGGCCATCCTTCCTTTACGTTATAGCTAGCTATATTATACCTTCCTATAATATAGCTAGCTATAACGTAATTCGACAAGCGGCGCACGAAAAGGGGCGATACACCGCCGCACGTGGACCGTTCCGGAAAATGTATCCCATTCTGGAGCCAAAAACTGGGCCGTAGCTTCCGCCAAACATGCCATCCGTTCATCCCATTCTGAGGCTTGAATCCGGAACACAGTTTCCGCTCCAAACAAAAGGCCCCGACTCGCGATGGAGCCGGGGCCAAAGGCGCAGCGTATGTAGTTGATGTTGAGCGCGAACAGCTCGTCAGCAATGGCCGTCCGCGCCCTACCCTACCCGCGGTTGCGGACGCGGCTGTAGGGCGTATCCACCATGGGCAGATTTGGACGCAGCTTGCCGTCAAACGCGCGGTAGGCGTTCTGTACGGCGGGCGCCGTGGGGATTGTTGCGATCTCGCCGATGCCCTTGCCGCCGTATGCCACGGGCAGCAGCTCGTCTTTCTCCACGTAGATGGCGTGGATATCCGGAATCTCGGGCGCACGGAACAGTCCGAGCGTGCCGTACCTGGCCTGGGGTACACAGTCCTTGAGCGGCCAGTCCTCGGTAAGCGCATAGCCCATACCCATGAGCACGCCGCCTTCGATCTGACCCTGGATGGAGATGGGGTTGACTACCTTGCCGGAATCGTGCGCGGCATAGACCTCGCTCACGCGGCCGTCATCATCCAGAATGACCACATGCGTGGCAAAACCGTAGCAGATGTGGCTCTTGGGATTGGGAACGTCGGCGCCCAGCTTGTCGGTCGGCTCCAGATACACGTAGCCAAACTCGCATCCCTCGAGCGCCTTGATGGCGGTCGCGGGATCCCGAGGATGCATGCCCTGGCCGGCGACGAGTTCCTGCGTGCGCAGCTGATATGCGCGACCGTCGTCGTACTCGATCTTGACACCGTCACCATGCGCGCTCACGGGAGCATCGGGTGCGGGCTTGCCGGCCTCGATGCCAACCATGGCATCGCGCAGCAGGAAGGCGGCACCGCGTACGGCCTCGCCGGTCACGACCGTCTGACGCGAGCCAGACGTGGTGCCGGAGTCGGGAGCGTTCTCGGTGGAGCACTCGCCGTTGGCGATGCAGCGAAGCGGCAGACCGCAGGCCTCGGCAACGTCTTGCAAAAAGACGGTGTTGCAGCCCTGGCCGATGTCGGACGTGGCGGCATAGACCACGGCCACGCCGTTCTCGATGCGAATCTTGCAGCGGCCGGCATCGGGCAGGCCCACGCCCACGCCGGCGTTCTTCATGGCGCAGGCGATACCGGCGTGTCCGGGATGCGCGTAGTAGGCATCCTTGACCTCGAGCAGCGTCTCCTTAAGCGCCGTGGAGCAATCGGCAATCTGGCCGTTGGGCAGAACCTCGCCCGGCTCGATGGCGTTTCGGTAACGAATCTCCCACGGATCCAGGCCGACCTTCTCTGCCAGCAGGTCGATCAGGCTCTCGAGCGCAAACTCGGACTGGCACACGCCAAAGCCTCGGTACGCGCCGGCGGGCGGGTTGTTGGTGTAGTAGCCAAAGCCGCGGATGTCGGTGTTCTGGTACTTGTAAGGGCCAACGGCATGCGTGCAGGCGCGCTCGAGCACCGGGCCGCACAGCGACGCGTAGGCGCCGGTATCAAAGTTGATCTCGCAGTCCAGGCCGGTAAAGTTGCCCTCGGCGTCGCAACCCAGCGTAAAGGTGCCGTCCATGGCATGACGCTTGGGATGGAAGGCAAGCGACTCGGCACGCGTGAGCTTGCACTTCACGGGACGCTGGAACTTGTATGCGGCGAGCGCAGCCAGGTGTTGGATGGACACGTCCTCCTTGCCGCCAAAGCCGCCGCCCACGAGCATGGTCTCGACGACCACGCGCTCGGGCTCGTTGTCCCAGCCAAACATGTGGGCGCACTCTTTGCGCGTATCATAGGCACCCTGGTCGGTCGACTGCACCTTGACGCCGTTCTTGTACGGGAAGGCAACGGCACACTCGGGCTCCAAGAAGGCATGCTCGGTAAAGGGCGTGGTAAAGCGCTGCGTCACGGTGAACGCGCTTTCGGCCAGCGCCTTGGCGGCGTCGCCGCGCGTCACGTGACGGCTCTGACACACGTTGTCCTTGAGCTCCACCGTGTTGCCGAAGGCAAAGAAGCTGTCATGCAGGCGCGGGGCGTCGGCGGCCCTGGCCTCGGCGATGTTGCGCACGGGCTCCAGCGGCTCGTAATCGATCTTTACGAGCTTCTTGGCCTTCTCGAGCGTCGCCTCGTCCTCGGCGACCACCAACACGATGGCGTCACCCACGCAGCGGGTGATATCGCCCTGGGCGAACATGACGTCCCAGTCCTGAATAAGGTGGCCGACCTGGTTGACCGGCACGTCCTCGGCGCGCAG
>CABUCQ010000002.1 GCA_902490095.1 uncultured Collinsella sp. | reverse complement strand
GCCATGCCCGACGATTGAAAGGCAGATTGCCGCTTAGGGGCGTTTGCAGCGTCGAGCCGTTACGCGGTTTGGAAAACCGCGTAACTAACGAACTCCGTACTGCTCGTAGTAGGCGTCGATGGCGGTCTTGAGTTCGTCATCAATGACGACCTTGCCGTCGATCTCGTGGTTGTAGAGGGTCTCGACGACCTCGGCCATGGAGACGATGCTCGCGACGGGGAAGCCGTACTTGGCCTCGATCTCCTTCTGCGCGGTGGTCACGCCGCCCTTGCCGACCTCCATGCGGTTGAGGGACACGATGAGGCCCTTGATCTCGACATCGGCAGCAGCCTTGATCTTGGGATAGGTCTCGTCGATGGACTTACCGCTGGTGGTGACGTCCTCGACCATGATCACGCGGTCGCCGTCCTGGGGCTCGTAGCCCAGCAGGTTACCCTTGTCGGCACCGTGGTCCTTGGCCTCCTTGCGGTCGCAGCAGTACTTGACCTCCTTGCCGTACAGCTCGTGGTAGGCAATCGCGGTCACGACGGCCAGGGGAATACCCTTATAGGCCGGCCCGAACAGCACGTCAAAGTCATCGCCAAAGTTATCGTGGATGGCCTGGGCGTAGTACTCGCCCAGCTTCTTGAGCTGATAGCCCGTCACGTAGGCGCCGGCGTTCATAAAGAACGGGGACTGACGGCCGCTCTTAAGCGTAAAACTGCCGAACTTAAGAACGTCGGACTCGACCATAAACTTGATGAACTCTTGCTTGTAAGCCTCCATGCGGGCTCCTCTCGTAATCGCGTACGTGCCCTCCAGTTTAGCGCAGGTAGGACGTCGATGCGGGCGCGCTTTGAAGCCATGGCGCTCTGTAAGGGCTTTGTCAGGGGCGATGATTTTCCGAACAATGGGGTTGACACGGCAAACCCCCTCGTCAAAAATACCGGCGGATTGAAACGGGTACGAGATACCCAAAGCGCGCTGCGCCCGGCCTTAAGGAGGTGTGCCATGGAAGGCAGCCATAGTCGAAAAACCTGCATGTCGCCCTCGGCACGCCGCGAGGATTCCGCGCACGCATAAGCGCCAACAGTCGATCACCAAAACCACCACAAAGGTGCCTGCCCCCCTTGTGGTGATTCGCGAGCATGACGTGAGCGACATCTAGGTTTTTTGCAATTCAATACGACACGTACGCTAACTCCCTTTAACAAGGAGGACCCTATGCTGATGCTCAAAACCGCCACGGTACTCGAAGTCATCTCCAAGCGCCGCCGCACGGCGCGCCCTGCCGCTCACGCCGGCCTTGCCAAGAACACCATCTTTGCCGCAACCCATAGCGCCGAGGACTCCCTCGTGCTGCTCGACGCCACGGCTGACGGCCTCACCGCCGGGCAGGCCGCCGAGCGCCTGGACGCCGCCGGTCCCAACACCATCGAGGCGCCGACCAAGACACTTGCCCGCCGCATCGCCGACGCGTTCATCGATCCCTTCGCCGGCATCCTCGCCGCGCTCGCACTGGTCTCGCTCTACATCGACGTGCTCGCCGCACCCGAGCCGCAGCGCGACCCCTCCACGGTCATCGTCATCGGCATCATGCTGCTGGTATCGGGCGGCATGAAGTTTATCCAGGAAGCCCGCAGCGGCAATGCGGCCGAGGCCCTCAAGGACCTGGTCTCCAACACTTGCACCGCCCTGCGCGACGGCGAGCGCATCGAGATCCCCTTCGACGAGCTCGTCCCCGGCGATGTAATCCGTCTCTCTGCCGGCGATATGGTGCCAGCAGACGCCCGCATCATCACCGCGCGCGACCTGTTTGTGATCGAGTCCGCACTCACCGGCGAGAGCGAGGCCGTCGAGAAGACCACCGCCGTCACCGTCGTCGAGGGCGCCGACGGCTCCGCACTGCCACTCTCTGCCTGCAAGAACATCGTCTTTACCGGCACCTCCGTGCAAAACGGCACCGCCATGGCGCTTGTCGTTGCCACCGGCTCGGACACCTACCTGGGCGGCATCGCCAAGATGCTCAACGGGCGCGGCGAAAAGAGCGCGTTTGACCGCGGCGTCTCGAGCGTCTCCATGCTGCTGGTGCGCCTGATGCTCGTTATGGCGCCGGCCGTCTTTGCCATCAACGCCGCCACCAAGGGCAACGTCATCGACGCGCTGCTGTTCGCCACGAGCGTGGCCGTGGGCATCACGCCGCAGATGCTTCCCGTCATCGTGACCACGAGCCTGTCGCAGGGCGCCAAGGACCTCGCCCGTCGCCAGGTTATCGTCAAGGAGCTGCCTGCGATTCAAAACCTCGGAGCGATGGACGTCCTGTGCTGCGACAAGACCGGCACCCTCACCGAAGACCGCATCGTGCTCGAGCGCTACCTCAACACCGATGGCAACGAGGACGCGCGCGTGCTGCGCCATGCGTTCTTGAACAGCTTCTTCCAGACCGGCCTCAAAAATCTTATCGACCTGGCCGTAATCGACCGTGCCGATGTGACGCCCTCGACCGTCGTGCCCGATTCTATGCTGGGCCAGAGTCTGCGCGACCGCTACACCAAGGTCGACGAGGTTCCCTTCGATTTCTCGCGCCGTCGCCTGAGCGTAGTTGTCGCCGACGCCCAAGGCAAAACCCAGATGGTTACCAAGGGCGCCGCCGAGGAAATGCTCGAGATTTGCTCCTACGTCGAGGTGGACGGCACCGCTCAGCCGCTTACCGACGAGAGGCTTGCCCAGATTCGCAAGCAGGTGGCAGGACTCAATGCCGAGGGCCTGCGCGTGATCGCCGTGGCGCAGAAGACCAACCCGCGCACCGTGGGCGAGTTTGGCATCGCCGACGAGTGCGACATGGTGCTGATGGGCTTTTTGGCCTTCCTCGATCCGCCCAAAGCGAGCGCCGCGGGCGCCGTCGCCACCCTCGAGGCCAAGGGCGTGGCGGTAAAAGTCCTGACCGGCGACAACGACCGCGTCGCCGCCACCGTCTGCGAGCAGATTGGCATCGACGCAAGCAACGTTTTGCTGGGCTCCGAGATCGATGCGCTCGACGACGCCGAGCTGGCGGAGCGCGCCGAGCAGACCCATCTCTTTGCCAAGCTCTCGCCGCTGCAGAAGGCGCGCTTGGTGCGCGTCATGCGTGAACTGCTCGGCCATACCGTGGGCTTTATGGGTGATGGCATCAACGACGCCGCCGCCATGCGTGCGAGCGACTGCGGCATCTCGGTCGATTCGGCCGTTGACATCGCCAAAGAATCCGCCGACATCATCTTGCTCCAGAAGGACCTGGGCGTGATCGAGCGCGGCATCATCGAAGGCCGTCGCACCTACGGCAACCTACTCAAGTACCTCAAGACCACGGTGAGCTCCAACTTTGGCAACGTGCTGTCCGTGACCGTCGCGAGCCTGTTCCTGCCGTTTTTGCCCATGAGCGCCCTGCAGCTGGTGCTGCTGTCGCTGGTCTACGAGATCGTGTGCATCGCGCTGCCGTGGGACGCCGTCGACGATGCCTGGACTGCCCGCCCGCGCGCCTGGGACGCTGCGTCCATCAAGGGCTTTATGCTCGAGCTGGGCCCCGTGAGCTCGCTGTTTGACATCGTGACCTTCGCCGCGCTCTTCTTTGCGGTGTGCCCCGCCACCGTGGGCGCGAGCTGGGCCGAGCTTGCCGCCGCGGGCAATGTTGCCGGCATCGCAACCTTTGCGGCGATTTTCCAGAGCGGTTGGTTCGTTGAGTCTATGTGGTCGCAGACGCTCGTAATCCACATGCTGCGCTCCCCGCACCTGCCGAGCCCGCGCGACCACGCCGCGCCCGCGCTGTGCGTGCTCACCGTACTGGGCCTGACGCTCGTCACTTGGCTGCCGGCAAGCCCCATCGCCGAGGCTCTGGGCCTCATGCCGCTGCCGGCGAGCTTCTTTACGCTGCTCATCGGCATCGTCGCCGCCTACATTGCGCTGACCCAGCTGGCCAAGCGCCACTACATCGCCCGTCACGGTGAGCTGCTGTAACAGACAGCCCGAGTCCACCACGGCAGCCGTTTCCACAACCCGTCCCCTCAGCAGTTGCGGTGAAATAGTTCCTGTTTTAAGACCCCCAAGCCTTATTCAGGAACTATTCCACCGCAACTTATTGAACCACCACAAAGGTACCTGTCCCCCTTGTGGTGGTTTTGGAGCGTTACGAGGCGTTGGTCAGGCGGCTCCAGAGCTCATCGATATCGATCTGGTCGCCGCCGCTCAAGTAGCCGGTTCGAATAAAAGCCTCATTGTAGATATAGATGTCATGAGCGCTATCGCCATCGTCTTCGGTGTCGTTGGCCATAATCACGTAGCGGTGGCCGTCAAGCGCCTTGACCAGCCAATACTGGGTATCATCGATCGTGCATTTCTCCTGCACCATCGCCGCATCGCCAATCGCGCCGATGAGCGCCCGCTCGCCCTTCGTATAGCCGCCCACCGAGAGTAGAATCGCGACGTTTTCGTCTCCGCCGCCCGGTTCAAGCTCCTCGTACTCGGACTCCGAAAGCGGTATCGCGCTGTTCGCAAGTTCGTCCACATCGTCCGAAACCTTGGAAAAGGTAAAAGCGAAAAATCCCGCGTCATCGACGGCGCCGTGGCCCACGTTCTCGCCTTGCCACTCATAATTTTGATGTTTGAGCAGGCGCACCATATCGGCACCAGCCAAGTTGATCGCGGCATAGACCGTCACGTTAGCATTGTCGTCCACGCAGGCGGCGTCCGCCGTGCTCGCTGCTTTGGCGCCGCCCGTTGTGCCCGAGCAGCCAGCCAGCGCGCAAGCCGCCGCGCCCGCGCCCGCCACAAAGACCGCACGGCTCATCGTCATCTCGTTCATCATGTTCGTCCCTCGCTATGCTATTGGCCGCATCGCACTTAGCCGAGCGCGCGCCCGGTCTTCTCCTGCCAAAATTCGTTAATCGTGGGGGCACCGCCGCCTTGGGTAAACGTACCGGTTTTGATGGCCTCCTCGGTAATGAGGTCCAGGCGGTAGTCGCCGTTTTCCATTTGGCTCACCATGGCAACGTGACGCGCCATGTTGGAACCGTAGACGCACGCAATCCACGAGCCCGAGGTAATCTGCGCGCGGTCCTCAACCGGAACGGAAAAGCCCGCGATAACATCCTCGCAGCTCGAATAGCCCGCAAGCTGCAGCGTAAACATCACGGTACTCCCGGTGCCGCCCTTGTCGAGCTTTCCGATTTCATCCTCGCCGAGCCATTCGGTTGCGCCATCCTTGCTGATATTGCAGACGCTGAGCACGCGACCTGCCTCGTTCTCGTACATCTCGAGCGCATCTTGCCAGGTATAACCCTGTTGCGACGCAAACTCCTGCAACTGCCAGCCCTTAAGCTCGAGCAACGCTGCGATGCTGATGTTGCGGTGCGCATCCCAGCAGTCATCCGACCACGTATCGAACGCGTCCGCCGAGCCGCTGTCTGTGTCCGCACCGCCGCCCGCATCACCGGAATCACCCGATGACGAGCCCGCATCCATCTTGTCCTTTACCGGGCGATCGTCGTTAAAACCCGTCGTGTCCTGCGCCTGCTGTCCGCCGCATCCCGCAAGCGTCAGCAACGCCGTTCCCGCCGCCGCGACAAACGCCGTGCGCGAAATAACCGTCTCCCTCATCGTTGTTCCTTTCCCGTTTCTTATCACAGCGCCGAGCAACGCCTCGACACCGATCCTCCCGTAGCCCACTCACGCTATTGACGGGGCAGCTCCGTCCAGCCAAAACCGGGCTCAAAGCCATCGCGCGTGCCGATCACGTCGCCCGAGCCGTTCACCCAAGCTTGATCCGCCATCACCGAAACCTCGACATCGGTACCGTCGGGCCTGGTGTAATGGTTGACCCCGCGGATGGCATCGGAATACGACGCCGCGCCCGTTCCCACACCTGCGCTGGAGAAATTGGCCGCGCTGGCGGCCATATTCGCGGCGTGTTGACGATCGCTGCGCTCAAACCAAGCCTGCTGGTAGCTGTCGAACGCCGCCTGCTGCGAGGCATGCATCTGCTGCCAGGCCGCGAACTGCTGTTGCTGCTGGGCGATGTTCATCTGCGTGCGCTGACGCTGCTCGAGCACCATCTGCTGCTTTTGAGCGCACGCTTCGCGCGCAATCGACGGGTTGAGCCGCAGAGTCGACGCCATTGAGGCAAGCGCCGTGGAGGCCGCCTCGTCCAGACGGCCTTCCGGCGCAACCAGGCAGAAGCTGTCCCTGATACGCCACTGCAACAGGTCTGCCGCGCCCAGCTTGAACGGCGCCCCGTCTGGGCAATCGCCCTGATCCGGAGCCTGATCTTTCGCGGCGCGCTGACCCGCCGCCGCAGCCGCCTGGCGCTCGCGCAGGCGCTTACCCAGAACGCCACCGATCAGTCCGCTCGAAAGGCCCGCGCCCAGCAGCGCCTCGGCCCCGGCGGCAACGCCTTTACCCACAGAACCCGCGACTCCACCGATCGAGACTACATAGCCCTCGACCTTTGCCGCCACTGCAAGCTCGGTAGGCGCCGGGACGCCCGCGAGCCGATATCGACGCATGCGGCACTCATAGACCACATCGCTCGGTTCCATCGAAAAGCCCTGAATCGCAAAGTCGTTTGCAGCCTCGCGCTTTACGCGGGCACGCTCGTGCTCGATATCGACCGCCGCGCTCGATGGGTACGGCTGCTCGGCCACAACCTCCGCCCGTGCGCCCAATTGCGTCGCGCAGGCTTGAGCCAGCTCGTCGCACGCCGCCTCCACATGCAGAAACGCCTTGCGCTCGGTTTGCGTGGGGATACGCTTGGCAACGGCGCCCGCGTCCACGTAGCAGAGCTCGGAGCGATACATGATGCGTTCGCCCGCCGGGCCTGCCGCCGTCACGCCAACTGAAATCGGGCAGTCGAAACTACTGCTGCGCTCAAGATGTGCCTCTTCAATACGCCATCCCCGCGGCAGCGCCACTTGCGCGAGCGCTTGGCCGCCAGAGACATCGCATGCGGTGTGGAGCTCAAGGTCGCCGATGCGGGGAGTGTCCGCTGCGGCCATGTCGCGGACCGGCGACGCGGCGTCGGCATCTTGCATCGGCATATCGACCGGCGCGTTCGCGCTCGGCTCATAACCTTCGCCCGCGCCATCATCGGCAGCCGTCCCTTTCGCGGGTTCCGCGACACCCGGGTCGTCCTCAACGCTCTCAAGCCGAACACCGCAGCCCGGGCAAAATCGCACCGGCACGCCGGCGACCCGCGGCAGTTGCACCCCGCACGCCGGGCAGAATCTCAAGTCACTCATCCCGTACACCCCTCATTTCATTGGCTGTTCTTGATGGCGGCTAGCCGTCGCCACAGTTCATCGGCACCGTCAAGGCGATATGCCGTCTTGTCGAGCACGATATTCCCGCCCTCGAACTCCACCGATTGCTCCGAGCCGTCTTCATAGACAAAGACGAGCGTGCGACCGGCATCGCTCATCCGCTCATCCACCGCACCTCCCACGGTGCAATCGTCGAGCGCGGCAAAAGTCGACGCGACCAGCTCGGCATCGTCGGTCTCATAGACCGTCCGCGCCTCGCCGTTCTCGATAAGCTTGACCGCCACCGGATCGGCGGCACAATCGTTCAGCAACGCTTGCGCGGCGGTCTGTCCCTGAATGGCGCGGGCACCAAAGCCGTATGCCCGCACAAGCGTCACCGCCGCGGCAACAACCACCACGGCGATAAGCGCGCCCGCAATTTTATTAGACGTGCAACCACGAGACGCCATAGGCCCACCCCTTCCGTTCTGCTCCGCTCAACATCACATTCATATGCCTTTGAGCGCCAAAACGGCAGGTGACAAATGTCTCATATTCATATTTTTGCAGGTAAAACCACCACAAAGGCGCCTGTCCCCTTTGTGGTGGTTGGCTAGTCTTGGGGCGTCCAGGACCAGAAGAAATTGATGAGGGCCACGCGCGAGGCGGCACCGGTCTTTTTGTTGATCGAGGCGATGTGGCGGTAGAGCGTAGAACGCGAAAGGAAGAGCGCCGCCGCAACGTCCTGCACGCTGTCGTCCGATACGACCAGCGCCTCCAGTACATCGCGCTCGCGCTTCGTAAGTCCAAAGGCGGCTACAAAGCCGTCGAGTCGATCGTCAAACGAAAGCTCCGGCGTCTCCAGGGGCACCGTGTCGGTCTGCTCGGGCGCACGGCTCACGCCAAGATCGTCGGTGGCAAACGCCAGCCCCCTGTGACCCGCTTCGTCCTCAACGCCTTGTCCAAACTGCCCCAGCAGCGAGATCGCAATGCCGACAAACAGCACGAGTACGACACCTACCGCCATCAGCACGTTTTGGCTCGAGATAATCGCCACCGTTGGAGCCGTCACAAGCATTGAGCAAATGTTGTTGATGACGCGGCCCATGCACGGCCACAGATACGACCAGCGGGCATACATCGAAATCGCGGCGAACTTCGCGGTGAAGAACACCACGAAAAAGCCCGTGCCCAGGTAAAAGATAATCGTGGCGGCGAGCGCATTGCCGCCGTTGCCATCGGTGATAAGCACAAAGAACGAGAGCGTGGACAGCATGGCGGCGCACGTCATGATGATATTCATATACGAGCGTCCGCGCAGGTCATACAGGGCGCCGGCAGCAAGCGCACTCACAACCAGCAGCAAGCGCGGCCAGTCACCCAGATCAATAGCGCCGGCGGCATGCGAGGTCGTAAGACCGGCATTGAGAGCCGCGAATACGCCGGTGAGGCAGGCGGTCGCCACCGTCAAGCGCACTACGGCACCCTGGAAGGCCGCCTTTGCCTCGGGATTATCGCGCCACTTGGCGCCATGCTCCGACGCATCGACCGATAGCTCGGCAATCTCGGCTTCGAACTCGGGCGCGGACTCATCGCGTAATTTAGCTCGGCGGGTACCGTGAAGCAGCCCAACCAGCGCAATCGCACAGGCAATAAGGACAAACTGTTGAGGAATGCCCGCAGGCATCACCATATGGTTGAGCACCTGTACCAAAATGCCCGCAGCATAAGAAACCGCCACGGCACGTGCCAGACAAGGCGTCTGCGCAAAACGCCGCGCCAGATTGGCATGAGCGGTCGATCCGCAGTAGCCCAGGGCGCAGCACGCCACCAGACCGCCCGCAATCACAACCTGAAACTGCACCGCCATGATCAGCAGCAGCAATGCCGATACCAGCAGCACGCCCGTCATATCGCTCGTTGCATCGATTGTCTGGGGACGGCGATAGTACAGGAGAGGACGCACAAAATAGCCGATCACGCTCGCGCCGACGACGATGCTCTCGTAGATAACGACCTCGTTCGCCGGCACAAACTCGGCCACGCGCACGTCAAAGAGGTACTCGCCGGCCAAAAACGTGAAAAAGAAAAGCGCCAGGCACAGAATCTCCCGTATGCCCCGGCGCAAATATGCGGTTGTGTCTCCCAGGTCCCTCATGGTAACCCCCACCCGCTTAGATGTCCGGAAAACCATTTTAATGGAGAATGGGTCTTAGTATCCACGCAATGCCCGAACTGTTACGCATCCGGCGCAAATGCCCCAACAGCAGTTGCGGTGAAATAGTTCCTGTTTGACCGGCCCGGGCTGTCATTTAGGAACTATTCCACCGCAACTTATAAAGGGGACTGGGTTGTTGGTGTCGGAGAAAGGGGGTTAAAAGCGATCCGGGCCGAGGGAGAAACTCGGGATCGAAGCTCGGGCGTTAGTGCTCGGGCGTCAGGATCACCAGGGCGTCGTGCTCAAAGGAATGCTGAGCCACGCGCACGGTGCCGTCGCCATTGTCGCGAACGGGCAGCTTGGCGATACGCTTGGCCTCCATGTCGAGGGCCGTCGCCGACCAGCCGCGCGCACTATCGAGCTTAAACGTAAGTGCCGTGGTGCGCGGCAGATAGGTGACGACACGCTCGCCAACACGCGCCACACGGATGGCCTCGCGCGCGTCGTCGAGTAGTTCCTGTGCCGGAATAACGGCGAGGGCGTCGTCGCCAGCCGTGGCGCCCAGGCCGGCAAGCACGTGCTCAATGGCGGCAAAATCCCACACGCCCGCAAACTGCAGACACTCCTGCCAGCGGAACGGCATGTCAAAGCCCTCACCCAGCACCGAACCCTGGCTGCGCGATGTCTGCCAGTTCCACACGCCGTGGGCGCCGTAGGTCACGCCCGCGCTGGCGCCGGCAAGGATCGAAGACCACACGCTCGCGCGACAGTCCTGCGCGGTAAAACGCCAGTACACGTTGCGCGACGCACCCATCTGCTCGTAGCAGGGCTCGGAGTTGACCATCGGCTTTTTGGGATAGCTGGCGATAAAGTCCTGCGGCAGGTGCCAGGCCTCGGGCTGGCCTTCGTAGTTGTGGCCGGGCTGGAACATATAGAAGTCCAGGCGGTCCAAATACTGCGCGGGAATCGTGCGGTTACCGCGATTGATGTGCATGGTACGCAGGGCCTCGGGCGCGCGCTTCGCAACCTCGTCGAGCGCATCCTCGTAATAGGCAATCGCCTCGTCACCGGCAAAGTCCGTGTCGCCCGTCACCACATAGACGGGATCGAACTCGCCCAGGTTCTCGACGACGCGGGCAACGTGGGCACGGACCTCCTCGCGCGGCATAACCTCGGCACCGCAACGCTCGGCGATCTTAGCGCCCCAGGTACCGGGCACGTAGTTGCACCACATGAGCACGAGCGCCGGACGAATGCCGTGCTCGACGGCAGCGCGGCACATGGCGGCGGCGCGATCCCAATACGCCTGGTTGGGTTGAGACCAATCAAAGCGCACGCCATCCTCGCTGGCATAGGGCCAAATACCCAGATCGGGGCAGCAGCGATCCCACTGCGGCAACGTGTTGATCTGCAGCACGTTCATGCCCTGCTCGGCGCGGCGAGTCAGATAGTAGTCCCAGTCGGCCTCGGGGATGCTGGTAAACGCACTCCAGCACGTATCGGCAAACCAAAAGAACGGCTTGCCCTCGCACAAAAAACCGTCTTGGCGACCATTGACGGTCAGCTTTCCCAAACTCATCTGCATGTCCTTTCGCTCGATAAAGGAATTGCGAACCGGCAGACGCTTTCGCGGTAACCTCTGGTGCGAAAGCCCCCGTCGTTTAGCAAGCCCCGGCAGGCGAGCACCACTCGCCCACTCCAGTCTACCTTGCAAGAAGGGCCCCGCCGGGCTTGCGCCTGACGGGGCCCTGTCGTGTAGGTAAGGTCGTATGCGACCGAATGGTTTGGCCTTAGGCCTCCATCTCGGCGAGCTCCTCCTTGGAGAAGCCGGCGACGAAGACGACGGCAGCGGCGATGACAAAGGAGATTGCCATACCGACGATAGCCCAGACGGTGTTCATCTGGCCACCCTGCAGGTAGTTGGTGAAGACCAGGAAGTTGGAGGCACCGCCAGCGAGGTAATAGGTAACGCCCATGAGGCCGGAGAACACAGCGCCGATGGCACCACCGATGAACATACCGAACATGGTGCGACGGAAGCGCATGAGGATACCGAAGAGTGCGGGCTCGGTGACGCCGCCGGCGATGGCGGAGATGACGTAGCCCAGGGCAAGACCCTTCTCGTCGGGGTTCTTCATCTTGAGGAAGGCACCGAAGGCGCAGCCCCAGACAGCGGCCATAGCGCAGTTGGTGGAAACGAAGACGAAGGGATCGTAGCCGGCAGCGATGATCTGAACCTGAGCGAGCAGGATGACGGGCATGTGCATACCGCAGACCACGAAGAGCTGCCAGAAGGCGCCGAGGACGGCCATGACGAGCAGGATACCGATGCCACCCATGTCAGCAAGACCAAAGAGGGCATTGGCGATGAGGCTGCCGATCTCGTTGCCGAGCGGGGCGAGGACGATGAAGGCGATGGGGATGGTAACGATCATGGTGCAGAACGGCGTGAAGACCGTGGAGAGCACGTCGGGCATGACCTTCTTAAAGAACTTCTCGACGAAGTACAGGACGGGCACCGAAAGGATGATCGGCAGAACGGACTGCTGATAGTTGGCAGCGGCGATCTGGATGCCGTAGACGGAGATGATTCCGCCGCCATCCTGGGTCGCGACGCTCACGACGGACGGAGCCATGAGGGCGCCGCCGAGGAGCATGCCCAGAACCGGGGAGGCGCCGAGCTTCTTAGCGGCGGCATAGCCCAGGTAGATGGGGATAAAGGTAAACGTGGCCTCGTACAGGGTGGTGTAGAGGAACGTGTAGGTCGGATCGGTGTCAGAGAGAACGCCGAGCATGGTGGGACCGAGAACCGCAGCGATGGTGCGGAACAGACCGCCGGCCATGAGCAGCGGGATCAGCTGGGTCATGGAGCCCGACAGATAGTCGAGGATGATGTTCGGCAGGTTCTTGAGCTCGAACTTCTCCTTGGGAGCATCGAGGTTCTCGTCGACCGCGGCACCCTGCTTGACGCCGGACATGGCGACGAACTCGGCGAGCACCTTGGGCACGTTCTGGCCGATGATGACCTGGAGCTGGCTGCCGGCGAACTGGCAACCCAGAACACCCTTGACCTTCTTGATCTTCTCCACGTCGGCCTTGTTGTTGTCCTTGAGCGTCAGACGCAGACGCGTCATGCAGTTGGTGGCGACGGAAACATTCTCCGCACCGCCCACGAGCTCGAGGACATCGGTGGCAATCTGCTTGTTATCTACTGCCATGGGACCCCTCCCCATATCATCGTGTGCCTACTCGTTTGGGCGTAGGCACGCCTTTGGCTCGGCGACTATAACCCCTTACGGCCACCGAACCCTTGGATACGCTGTCGTAAACAATGTGTTTACTGAACGTTTACGGGCTTTAGTTTACACGGAACGTCTAATTTGTGGCAATTTTGCCGTCTGTAGTCCGGTGAACGGTAGGAAATCGGGGGTGAACGTACTTGAACGGTAAGGGATTGTCTATTTGACGCTCTGCTGCTAAATGCCTATTTACGTGGTCTTTTAATTTGGTAAACACCTCTATTCTTTGTTGACCCATCAACAAAAGCCCTGCTAAATGGTGATAAACGAATGTTTAGTAATTTGTTGAGTGTTCATTTTGACCGTTTACCGAGTTCATCTGCCTGTTCTGTAGCTCTGCATTAAACTAAACATGTTTAAGTTGTATTGCCGCTGATGTTTACCACTCGCGGCGCAGAGGAGGCAGCTCATGGAACTCAAATCGTGCACCTACGCAACCGTCACCACCTTGGGCGACTTTGGCCCCTGGATCAGCAAAGTCGTGCTCGACCTGCCGTGCACCGTTCGCGCCAACGATATCGATGCGCGCACCTTCCATATATATGTAGAGCGCCATGAACGCACGGGCGAGATCCTGATGCGCAAGGAGCGCGGCGCCGACCATGCCGCGCCTTCTGTGGGCTACGTCGATGTTCTCGCCGCTTATCCGTGCGACGAAAGCGGCCACAAGCTCGCCTTTGGCACCCATGTGGCGCTCGAGATCGCCGAGCAGCGCCTGACCAAGAAGATCGAGGGCAGCGTGATGGGCTCGCGCTTGCTCGACGACCAGCTGCGCATCACGCAGCTCGCGGCCCTTCCCGGCAATGACGGTGACGATCCAACCTGTGGCCTGGTCTTTGACACCTGCCGCAGCGACATCTGTCCCGCGCTCAAGGGCTGGAGCAATGCCACGCAAAAGACCGCCGTCAACGGCATCGCGCTCGAGTACGGCTTCTTTGAGCCCAGCTTTAAGGCCGAGGACTCCGCCTGCTTCAACCCCTTCGCGCCCGAAACGACAGTCGTGCCCCAGAAGGCCCCGCTCGTGGTGTACCTGCACGGCGCTGGCGAGGGCAAGGGCGCTACGCAAGGCGAGGGCGCCACGCGCGCTTATATCGGCAACCGCGTGACGGCCATCAGCCAGGCGCAGATCCAACGCTACTTTGGCGGCTTTGCCTGGGTTCTCGTGCCGCAGTCGCCCACGTTTTGGATGGACAACGGCGTCGAGCAGCTCGGCCATTCCAACCAGAGCATCTACTCCCCCGTGCTCAAGGCGCTCATCGACGAGTTTGTCGCCGAGCACGCCGATCGCATCGACACCGACCGCATCGTGGTCGCCGGCCTTTCCAACGGCGGCTTTATGACGCTGCGCCTGTGCGCCGACTACCCCGGTTTCTTCGCCGCGGGCCTCCCCTGCTGCGCGCCGTGGTACAACGCCACGGACGAGGACGTCTCCGCCCTTGCCAAGACGCCGCTGTGGTTTACGCACTCCAAGGGCGATGAGCTTGTGATCCCGCGGGAGACCGTACTGCCGCTCACGGCTCGCCTGCGCGCTGCCGGCGCCAACGTGCATCTCACTTACTTTAGCCATGTCGAGGACCTGACCGGGCGCTACCGCGAGGCCGACGGCTCGCCCAAGAAGACGTTCAACCATGGCGTGTGGATCCACCAATTCAACGACCTGTGTTATCAAGACTTCGACGGGGGCAACGTACTCATCGACGGCGAGCCGGTGGGCTGCTGGGAGTGGTCGGCCAGGGTCAATAGGTAATCCATCCCTTCGCGGGCACCGGGGTTTACCTCTGCAAACGTCCTCGGGCATGCATGGTTCGGCGCTTTGCGCTTCGCGCTGCGCCGGACCATGCCCCCTGCGGAATGTTTGCAGAGGTAAACCCCGGTGCCCACTGTGTTTCCATTGCTGAGACCCTGGCCGGCCGCTTCCGGCGGGCCGCCGGGTTGACGGCGATGGGGACGTGGGTCCCGTCTTGCCTTGCGCGTAACTGGCTGAAATGATTTTGGTTGGAGCTTTCCTATGACTCGCGATTTAACTCGGGTGATTGTTACTACTGATATGGAAGTCGATGATATGAACTCGCTCGTTCATTTGGCTCTGTATCTTAACTTGCTTGATGTGCAGGCTGTGGTGTATACGGCTTCGCAGTATCACTTTCTTGGGGATGGCGTCCATACGCTCGGCGAGGTGAATCCGCATTGGCGTACCAAGGGTCACCGTTCCTATGAGTGGAATGTTGTGCCCCATGAACCTGATCCCACGGCTGGGGAGCTTCGTGAGTATCGACCGTTTCCTGAGCATTGGATCGAGAGCCTCTGGAGCAATGAATATGCCCAGGCTTGGCCTCAGCTGCAGGCTAATGCGGCCGCTGCCGGCGAGTCTCCGTTTCCCTCGCCTGCTCAGATGATTGAGCGTACGTTTGTGGGCAATGTTGCCTTTGAAGGCGATGTGCGTGAGGAGTCTGAGGGTTCGCGCGTGATTGCTCAGGCGATTTTGGATGATGACCCGCGCACGCTTTGGCTGCTCAGTTGGGGCGGTATGAATACGATCGTTCGCGCCCTGATGAGCATTGCCGAGCGCTATCGCGCCACACCCGAATGGCCTTCTGTGCAACAGTGTGTCTATCAGAAGGTGCGCGTGATGGGCGTTGCCGATGGTGTGGGGCAGGACAATTCTTGGCTCGACCATGGGCGTGAGCTCTTCCCCGATCTCATCTTTTGGTGCGTGACCTATATGTATGGCGGCTATGTCGATGCCAAGATGGCTCAGCCCGATTCGTTGCCGTTGTTCCAGGCTCCCTGGCCCGAGCAAAATCTCACGCAGGGCAACGGCCCCCTTATGGCGCGCTATATGCTCTATGGCGATGGCAAGGTGTACGAAAACGAGCCCGAGCGCTTTCAGTTTGGCAAGCATGCCCGCTTGGATTGGGGCTTAGAAGGCATGCCCGCGATGCAATTTGAGCGCGGCGATTTTATGGCCGAGGGCGACTCGATGACCTATATCCCGCTGCTGCCGTTTGGCCTGCGCGGCATCGATAACCGCGACTTTGACACGTTGCTCGGCCGCATGTTCCTTGACGGGCATCCCGACTCAGATGCGCCTGCCGGTTTTGCTGCCATAGGTACGCCGGTGGACGGCAACCCCAACCCCTATCTGCGCGCCTACCAGGAAGACTTCGCCGCTCGCGCGCAGTGGTGCGCCCATGAGCCCGCGGCCTGCTCGCATCCGGCGTATGTTGCCGAGGTCACGGGCGACATGAGCGCCGCAGCCGGTGAGCGCATTGACCTTGCAGCGACCATCGTCGACCACGATGGTAGGAGCTTCGACGCGCATTGGAATGTCACCATGGGACCAACGAGCTATGCAGGCGCTCAAGATCTGTCGCTGTGGCAGGAATACGCGACGGACGCCACGTTCACCGTGCCCACCGATGCGCAGCCCGGTGACCGCTTCGTGCTCACCCTCAGCGTTAAAACTCGCGCCGAGCGCCCCTGCACCCGCTACGCCCAGGTCGCCATCACCGTCGCGTAGCAAGCGGCGGCACCCACATTCGGCACGGAGTGTCCCCAACCGCCACTCATTTAAGTACGTCCCCAATGAGTGGCCGAAGACTGCCCCCAACGACTAGTCGTTTAAGAACGTCCCCGATGACTACCCAGAAGTTGCGGTGGAATAGTTCCTGTTTGGCCTTCTATGGCCCACATTTAGGAACTATTTCACCGCAAGTTATTTGGGGATGAAAAATGGGCCATGTGTCCCAGTTGTGGAGACCTCTTGAGCCGTCTGGGTATCGTGAAAGATCGCGCGCTCCCCCATCATCAAAAGTGACACACGCTACCTGTTGATGGGAGGCAACCATGGGCTTCTTTGACAAGATGTTCGAGAAGAAAGAGTGCGCGATTTGCGGTACCGAGCTGGGACTTCTAGGTAAGACCAAGATCAACGAAGGCTACCTGTGCAAAGAATGCGTCGGCAAGCTCTCTCCCTTCTTTGGCGGTTATCGCTCTAGCACCGCGGACGACATTCGCGAGCAGCTCGCCTATCGCGAGGCTAACGCCGAGCGCCTGGCATCGTTCAACCCCACGCGCACGCTCTCGGCCGGGCGCACCAATATTATGCTCGACGAGGACGCGGGCCTGCTGATCATTACCTCGCAGACGCGCTGGCGCGACGCCAACCCCGACATCATCGAGTTCTCGCAGGTGCTCGGTTGCGATATGGATATCGACGAGCACCGCACCGAGATCTATCGCGAGACCGAGGACGGCGAGCGTGAGAGTTATGACCCGCCGCGCTACGACCTGGATTACGACTTCAATCTGACCATCCACGTCAACACGCCGTACTTTACCGAGATCGACCTGCGCGTGAACGACTCCACCATCGAGCAGCGCGGATCCATCGAGTACCGCGAGGCCAAGCGTCAGGCAACCGAAGTCCGCGACGCGCTGGTGCAGCTGCGTCAGGAGACGCGCGATAGCGTCGTTGCCGCCAAGGCCCCCAAGACCGCGGTGACCTGCCCCTTCTGCGGCGCCACCACCATTCCCGATGCCAGTGGGCGCTGCGAATACTGCGGCGGCGCCATCGGCGCATAGCCCTCGGCACGGAAAGGACCAATCATGGCCTTCGAAAGCGTTAACTATCAGTGCCCCGCGTGTGGCGGCCCGCTGCATTTTGCCAGCGCCGAGCAAAAGCTCGTCTGTGACTACTGCGACTCGCGCTTTGAAGTCGAAGAGGTCGAGGCTCTCTATCGCGAGCGCCAGGACAAGGCAGATGCCAAAGCCGATGCGGCGGCCGCAACATCCAAGCCCGCATCCGACGATGCGGTGCAGGAACTGGCCCAAAACGCCGGCTATATCTGCTCGTCGTGTGGCGCCGAGCTGATCTCGGACGGCACCGTCGCCGTCTCCACCTGCCCGTACTGTGGCAACCCCGCCGTGGCACCTGGTCAGCTCTCGGGCGACTTCTCCCCCGACCTGGTGATTCCGTTTAAGCTCGGGCGCGACGATGTCTTGGCCGCGCTCAAGGAGCACTACAAGGGCAAGATCCTGCTGCCCAAGAGCTTTGTCACCGGCAACCACATCGACGAAGTCCAAGGCGTCTACGTGCCGTTTTGGCTCTACGGCGCCCGCGTGGACGGCGAAGTGCACTTTGACGCAACCAACGAGACCGTGACCGAGGAATCCGACCGCACCGTCACGACCACCGACCACTACGATGCCTACCGTAAGGGCAATATCTCGTTTGAGCGCGTGCCCGTCGACGGATCGTCCAAGATGCCCGACGGCCACATGGACGCCATCGAACCGTTTGACTACGACGCGCTGCGCCCGTTCTCGGTCGCCTACATGCCCGGCTACATCGCCAACCGCTACGACGAGGACTGCGAGACTTGCAAGGCCCGTGCCGAGCGCCGTATGGAAGAGAGCACGATCTCGGCCCTGCGCGAGACCGTTATCGATGAGTACGACGATGCCTCGGTCGAGAGCAAGCAGCTCGACTACACCTGGGAAGACAGCGACTACGCCCTGTTCCCCGTCTGGATGCTCTCGACCTCGTGGAACGGCAAGAGCTACCTGTTTGCCATGAACGGCCAAACCGGCCGTATGGTCGGCGAGCTCCCCTGCTCCAAGCCCAAGCTCATTATCGCCTCGCTGCTGTTCTTTGTGATCGGATTTGTCCTCTCCCAGATTCTCTTTATGGGCGAATACGCCTTCGATCCGGATTACCTCACTTTTGATATCGAGGGCATCCTCATCAACATCGTCGCGCCGCTGATCATCGTGATCATCGGAGACGTGCTGCTGGTAGGCCAGCTCAAGACGGCCAACGAGGCGACTCACGCCGACGAGTACAGCGGCGAGCTCGACTTGACCGAGAAGCACGACACCTTCAGCCACACCGAGACCACCGTTGTCATGAAGGACGACAAGGACGACTAAGCAATCCGACCAATACCACCCGGACTTTGACGAGAAAGGAAGATCACCATGGGACTCTTGAAAGCTGGATTGGGAGCTGCCGGCGGCGTCATGGCCGACCAGTGGAAGGAATTTATCTACTGCGAATCGATGCCCGCTGACGTCTTGGCCTGCAAGGGCGTCAAACGAACCGGCGGCCGCAGCTCCAACACACACGGCGAGGACAACGTCATCTCCAACGGCTCCGTCATCGCCGTCAACGACGGCCAGGGCATGCTCGTGGTGCAAAACGGCAAGATCATCGAAGTCGCACTGGAGCCCGGCGAGTTCGTCTTCGATACCGGCAGCGAGCCGAGCGTCTTTAGCGGCAACCTGGGCGACTCCATCAAGGAGACCTTCGCCAATATCGGCAGCCGCTTTACCTTCGGCGGCGACGCGGGCAAGGACCAGCGCGTCTACTTCATTAACACCAAGGAGATTATCGGCAATAAGTACGGCACCGCCTCGCCCGTGCCCTTCCGCGTGGTCGACAACAACATTGGCCTGGACGTCGACATCTCCGTGCGCTGCAACGGCGAGTATTCGTACCGCATCACCAACCCGCTGCTGTTCTACACCAATGTATGCGGCAACGTGACCGATAGCTACACGCGCGACAAGATCGACAGCCAGCTTAAGTCCGAGCTGCTCACCGCCCTGCAGCCCGCCTTTGCCAAGATCTCGGAGATGGGCATCCGCTACAGCGCCATCCCCGGCCACACCACCGAGCTCGCCCGCGCGCTCAACGAGGTCCTCTCCGCCGACTGGCGTGACCTGCGCGGCGTCGAGATCGTGAGCTTTGGCGTCAACTCAATCGCCGCTTCGCAAGAAGACGAGCAGATGATCAAGGACCTGCAGAAGGCCGCGGTCATGCGCGATCCCACGATGGCGGCCGCCAATATCGCCAGCGCCCAGAGCGACGCGATGCGTGCGGCAGCAGCCAACCCCAACGGCGCGATGGCCGGCTTTATGGGCATGGGCATGGCAGGCGGCATGGGCGGCATGAACGCCAGCCAGCTGTTCGCTGCCGGCCAGGCGCAGCAGCAGGCCGCCCCGCAACCGGCTCCGGCCCCCGCCCCCGCACCGGCTCCCGCCGCCGCGCCTGCGGCCGGCACGTGGACCTGCAGCTGCGGCGCCACCAACACCGGCAAGTTCTGCCCCGAGTGCGGCAGCCCCGCGCCTGCCCCGGCACCGGCCAAGTGGTTCTGCCCCAACTGCGGTAGCGAAAACGGCGGCAAGTTCTGCAGCAACTGCGGAACGCCCAGGCCCTAGCCCCTCTATCTGGTAATTGGCGGGGGATCCGCCGCCCCCGCTCCTGCTTCTATGGGTTTCGTTCGATTAAGGAGGACACCATGAAGACAACGTTCAAAAAGTCCGTGCTCGCATTCCTGACATGCGTCCTGGCGCTCGCCTTTGCCCTGACGGGCTGCAGCGGCGGCGCCAAAGACCCCAAGGCCGACTTCGTCGGCAGCTGGGAGCTCTCGGGTGGAACCGTGGATGGCGAAGAGCTGACCGATGAGTACATGAAGATGCTCGAGGATTGGGGTGTCCACTGCGTCCTGATTCTCGATGAGGACGGTACAGGCGCCCTCGACCTGTTCCTTGAGGTTGTCGACCTTAAATGGGAGGCAAAGGACGCCACCACCGTAACGATCACCGCCGAAGATGAGTCGCACGACATGAAGCTCAAGGACGGCAAACTCATCCTCGAAGAGGATGACGGCAACCTCGTCTTTACCAAGTCCGACAAGGATCTGTCCGGCACGGTGAAGAAGGATCGCGAGGCTGCCGAAAAGGAAGAGGAGATCGATGAGGCCGTCGAAGACGACGACGTCCAGCGCGCCGAAATCTCCCCCGCCGTCACCGTCGCCGATGACGATCTGTGCACCATCACCGTCACCGAGAAGTTCAAGGACGACTGGGGCGACATCGGCTTTGTCGTCAACATCACCAACAAGAGCGACAAGGACCTGACCTTCTACGCTCCCAGCGGTAAGACCAACGTCAACGGCACCATGAAGGAACCCTGGTTCTCGGCTCACCTGATGCCCGGCACCAACGCCACCGAGGAATTCACGTTCTCGAGCGGCGAGCTCGATAGCCTCGACGACCTGGTCAACACGACCATTGGCATCGACGCCTACCTGACCGATTCCTACGAGGACGTCGCCTCCTACAGCGCAACCATCGCGTAACGGCATGTAACATCAGCCGCGGATTGGCGGACACATCCGCGCACACCAGACGGGGCCGCAGGAGTTGATCCTGCGGCCCCGTCGCTTTTATGCCGATGCGTACCGAGCGTTAGCGCTCCATGTTGGGAACAATGCTGCCCTCCGTTACCGCGTGCACGGCCAGGCGCATGATGTTGTCGTAGCCGGTCTTGTTGAGAATCTCCGAGATGCGGCGCTTGATGGTGCCCTCGCTCATAAACAACTCGGCCGCGATCTCGCGACGGCTCTTGCCTTCGCAGGCAAGGCGCAAAATCGACAACTCAACGTCGTCGAGCGCCGCCGTGCCCGAAAAGATGCTTTCGGGCGGCTTGGGAAACGTGCAATAGCCCGCCAGCGTGGAGCGCATCACGGCAAAGAGCTCATCGATGCCGACGTTCTTGTACACAAAGCTGTCGACGCCTGCCTCGCGCGCCTGATCCACAAACGTAATCTCGGGCATGCCCGTCATGATAATGACGCGGCACTCGGGCAGCTGCTCTTTGATGCGCGCCGCCGCCACGATGCCGTTGGAATCGTGCTCGGTGCACACGTCCATCAAAATCATGTCCGGATGCTCCTTGAGCGCGACGTCCAAGGCATCTGAGGCATCGGCGATGGCGGCAACAACGGTCATGTCGGGCTGGTCCCCAACGGAGCGCGCGAGGCTCTCGCGCAGGATGGCCTGATCTTCGACAATTAACACGCGGATCATGAGTTTCTCCTTTGGGACGTGTCGTTGGAGGCGAGCGGGATGGACACCGTAAGCGTGAAGGGCGGGGCGGTGTGGACTTCCAGGCTGCCGCCCAGATTTTGCGCGACATGTCTCATACCTGGAATACCCGTTCCCTCGCGATACGATACGGGGGCAGGCGCGCCGTCGTTTGATACCGTCATGTGTGCAATGGCACCGCCATCCACCCCCTCCTGCCACAGGCGCACCTGGACCTGATGGGCCTGTGCATGCTTGGTGGCATTGGTCGATGCCTCGCGGATAATCTGCAAAAAGGCGGCAGCGACGTGAGCATCGTCCGGAAGCGATCCATCTACATCGATCTGAACGCTCACCAGGCCAAAGGCATGAACGATATCGCCCAGTTGCTCCGCAGGCTCGCTAGCGCCACCGCTACGCAGGTCGGCGGCAATCGAGCGCAGCAGCGGATCGACCTGCTCGAGCGACTCGTCATCCAGACGCCCCTCCTCCAAGTATCGATGGAGAATAGACAGGCGCTGCCCGATCACGTCGTGCACGCGGGCACGCATGCGCAGGCAGGCCGCATTGTCGGCAACCTTCTTGACCTCTTCGATCTGGACCTGGAGCTCTTGACCCGCAAGCTCAAGCAGGTGATTGGCCTGCGCCAGACGGTCGTGGGCATGCGCGTACTCCGTCACGTCCAAGCCGATAATGCGCTCAAAGGGACGGCCCGAAACCATAACCTCATCGCACGCGAACAGACGAATCTCGGAGGAGGAAACCTCGACCACCGCACGCGACTCCCCAAAGCGGTCCAGGTCGATTCGAACGCGGTTTTTGCTGCTCTCGGGCATCTGCGCACTGAGTTTTCGAAGGCCGTTCCACGTATCGCTCATGTCGTGCAGGTCGGTGGGCATGTGAAGCTCCATGAGGTTCCTGCGCATGCAGCGGTTCATGAGCAGCGGGCGGCCCTTCGAATCCAGATACAGAATGCCGACGGGGATCACGTTAATAGTCTCGATCGTCGAAAACGCCGTGATGTCCTCCTGGCGGTTGCGCACGTCCATCAAAAGCGCCGCGATGGAGCGGAACAGGAAGAACGCGCCCTCCGCGATAAGGACTGCGGGCCACGCCGAACCCATGACGCAAACAACCGGCGGCGTCACGGCGGCAACAAGCAGCAGCTCAACCATCATGACGGGACGACGATAATGCACCATAAGGACCACGCCATAGGCGGCAATCGCGGCGTTGAGCCATAGCAGCGCGCCCGCCGCCTCGGCGACGACATAGAGCGGCGCCACCAGATACGACCCGCTCGACGCGAACAAGATGACGGCCGAGATAGCCAAGTGCAGCACAAGGCTCGCCTCGTAGGCGCAGATCACTTTGCGGTTGTAAGACGAACGACGCGATGCGATCAGCGGAACATGGATGGTCTGCAAGCACGCCACCAAGGCAAAGAGCACATCGAGCGCAACGATCTGGGGAAGGATAAGCGGCATCGGCATCATCACTCACCCGCCCGCGGCATCAGCACGATCATACGCAGCTGACCGGCCTCGCCCTCAAGACGATACGCCACGTTACGCCCCTGTAGCGCAACCTCGAGCTCGTGCGCGGCGGGCGTCTGCGACAAGTCTTCCGTGTCGTTGGAAAAGAGCGTGGCACGCAGCTCCACGCTGCACGAATCGTGTTCGCTCAGATGGTACATGAGTGCCGGATGATCGGTGGTGTAGGCGAAAAACGCAAAGTCATACACGCAGTCGTACAGCGCGCTTACCGTACTGGCATGCATCGGACGCTGTATGGCGATGATCGAAGCGCAGTCGACATCGATGGTGCGCAAGTCACTTGCCAGCTCGTTGGCAATGAGTTGGATGCGATCACGGTCAAACCCGCTTTCCCCATGTTGCGCCAACGTGAGCGAGCCCTTGCGTTTGCAATAGGCGACGAGCATCTTGGCACATTGCAGCATGCGATAGCGCTCGTGCGAGGATGCCTCATCGGTTAACGGCGGCAGCGAGCTCAGCAGCCCATACATCTCATCGAGCGCGCGGGCAAGCGCCTGGTCAACATCTTTGACCAGCAAGGCCTCGGCCTCCTGGTCGGCAAGATGCGTCTTAAGATCGTAGTCGGCCGTAAGCAGTTCGTTTTGGCGCTGCAATTCCATGCGCCGGTACGCCAGCTCGCGATTGAGCTCGTTGAGCTCCGATACGTCTTGGGCGAGCAATGCCGATCCGCCCAGCAGTGGAAAGGCGCGGTACATCACATCGGGATCGGACGCCACGGTAAAGGCGTGGGAATGCCCGTGCTCCTGAATGCGCAGCTCTTCACGCACGCCTGCCGGAATCGGCTTTGATACCGGCGTGGCATAGACTTCCTGCAGGTCGCGCGTTATAACCTTCAGATCGAGCGGCAGGGTGTCGAAAATGTTGGCAATACCGTGGTACGACGGTATAACGCCGCAATCGAGGCAAATCTCGAGCGTCACCACGCACAGCACGCAGTAGACGAGCGAAAAGTTGAGCTTCCATGCCCAAGGCACGCGCAGGGCGTACGAAATGGCAAAGAACGCGCCGCCCAGCAGCACGAGTGCCGCCGTGCCCGAAAAACGTTGGATACGGAAGGACGATGACCGACCCACCAAAATGAAAAAGGCGACAAAGTTAAAGGCCGTCCATATCAGAACGGCAAAATAGCCCCAGCCGTACGTGTAATCGTTACTCCAGGTTTCACTCGAGCGATCGAAATGAAAGACCTGTTGGTGAAAATCGTTGGTAAGCACAAACCCAATGAGCAGGATGGCCGCGATCCACAGGGCTGTGCGGTAGCGGCGACCCGCACGATGTTGCTCCAACCCTGCAAGGCGCAGGCCGCACAGCTGGTAGAGGAGCGGAATGAGCGTCATGGGCACGTAGTACAGGTACCACAGCACGGTGGCATAGAACGGCGTGAACGACTTGTACTTGAGGATGACCTCGATCATCCACAAGGCGCTGATGGTGGCAACGGCAACGAGGCGCCGGCGCAAGACGTAATCCAGACAGCGCAGATAGACCAGCACACCCCAGATTGAGAACGCGACGGCAGCGAGGAGCAGCGGAATCGAGCTCGAATGGATAAGCCCGTCCACGACTTCTTTGGACACCTCGTTATAGATGGGCACGGTGTTGGAGAGCTTGGGATCGGAAGCGAATAACGCCGGCAAGACCGCCAAAAGCAGAAGAAACAGTGCGGTTATGACGCCGGCAATGACGAAGGCGCGGCGACGGTACACCAGGTGCGTTATGCCAACGAGGAATCGCGGCATGGCGAAGAGCCTGCCGCCCCTGGGATCCGCCACCGGCGCGGATCGGGCGGCCGCATGGCCGATATGTCGCTCGCGGGTACCCATAGTGCTTTTAGTGTACCGACAGGCAGGCCCAAAAAGCGGGCCACATGTCCCAAAATCCGCCGACGGCGAGGGACGTCGCCAGCGACTAATCGTTTAAGAACGTCCCCAATGACTAAGACAAAACGAGCGAGGATTTTTGGACGCCCAAATGGCGAGAGTGGATAATCTCCCACTTTGAGCCCACAAACAAGCCAAAAACGGGAGATTATCCACTCTCATTCTGCGGGCACTCATTTAAGTACGTCCCCAATGAGTGCTTTAAAGCAGGACTTCCGAAACGCGGCGGTCAGGTCCGCCTCCTAAGGGCCTGAGGTGCTCAAGATTGGGAGCGACAAGCCCGACGAAGCGTACTTTAGGTACGCGAGGAGGGTTGGAGCCCCAAGGTTGAGTGCCTCAGTGCCCTTAGGCCAGGTCCTCGCCGTTGGTGGCGATGACCTTCTTGTACCAGTCGAAGCTCCTCTTCTTGGAGCGCTTGAGGGTACCGTTGCCGGCGTCGTCGCGGTCCACATAGATGAAGCCGTAGCGCTTGGACATCTCGCCCGTGCCGGCCGAGACCAGGTCGATCGGACCCCAGGTGGTGTAGCCCAGCAGGTCGACGCCGTCCTCAGTCACCGCGTCGCGCATCGCGGCAATGTGCTGGCGCAGGTAATCGATGCGGTAATCGTCGTTGATGGAGCCGTCCTCCTCGACAACGTCCTTGGCGCCCAGACCGTTTTCAACCACGAACAGCGGCTTCTGATAGCGGTCGTACAGGTCGTTGAGGGTGATGCGGAAGCCCAGCGGATCGATGGCCCAGCCCCACTGGCTCTGCTGCAGGTAGGGGTTCTTGGCGCCGGCGAAGGCGTTGCCCTGGGTTTTCTCGACATCGGGATTGTCGGCGCCCGCGGAGCAGCGGGTGCTGTAGTAGCTAAAGCTGATGAAGTCGACGGTGTTGTCGGCCAGGATCTCGCGGTCCTCGTCGGTCATGCCCACGTCGATGCCCAGACGCTCGAACTTCTTGACGGCATAGGCCGGGTAATAGCCGCGGCTCTGGACGTCGACGAAGAAGTAGTTGTCCTGGTTGTCGAGCTGTGCCTGGCGCACGTCGCCCGGGCGGCAGCTGTAGGGGTAGTAGCTACCGGCAGCGAGCATGCAGCCGATCTTGACCTCGGGGTCGATCTCGTGGGCGATCTTGGTGGCCCAAGCGCTGGCGACGAGCTCGTTGTGGGCGGCCAGGTACTCAACGGCCTCCTTGTTCTCGCCCTGCTCGAAGACCAGACCCGCGCCCATAAACGGCAGGTGCAGAATCATATTGATCTCGTTAAAGGTGAGCCAGTACTTCACCAGGCCCTTGTAGCGAGTGAAGATCGTGGTCGCGAGGTTCTTGTAGAAGTCGATGAGCTTGCGGTTGCGCCAGCCGCCGTATTCCTTGATGAGGTGAATCGGGCAGTCGAAGTGCGTGATGGTCACGAGCGGCTCGATGCCGTGCTTCTGGCACTCGCGGAACACGTCCTCGTAGAAGGCCAGGCCGGCCTCGTTGGGCTCGGTCTCATCACCGTTAGGGAAGATACGGGTCCATGCCAGGCTCATGCGGAAGGTCTTAAAGCCCATCTCGGCAAAGAGGGCGATGTCCTCCTTGTAGTGATGGTAAAAATCGATGCCGGTCTGCGCGGGATAGTAGTAGCCGTCCTCGAAGTCGAGCATCTTGCGCTGGCCGGAGACCACCGCGAAGCGCTCGGAGCCGTGCGGGGCCACGTCCACGTTGGCCAGGCCGCGGCCGTCCACGTTGTAGGCGCCCTCGCACTGGTTGGCAGCCGTCGCGCCGCCCCACAGGAAGTCATTACGGAAAGCCATGCATCGATCCTTTCATACGCTGCTTGTCGTGGTTTCAGTATCCCCCACAAACAGCGCGCCGCTCAACGACAACGGCGCAGGTCGACACTTCTTTTCGCACGCAGGCGCCCAGCAGCCGCCCACGTCTGACACTTTCTGATACCCAACCACCAAAAAGAGGACAGGCACCTTTGTGGTGGTCTGGACCCGAGAGATAGTCCGCTCCGCCGGTTTGTCTCAATCTGTAACAGTTAGACCGTTAAAACCGAGCCTGGTGTTACAGATCGAGATTTTCGGGCAGCCCCCTGCAGTTTGTCTCGTTCTGTAACAGGAAAAGACGATTTAGCCTGCTAGATGTTACAGAACGAGACAGAAGGTCCCGGTCTTCGTTGATGTCGAGGTTCTTTTCGATGAGCCCCCCTGAAGCCGCCCTCGACCAGTAGTCAATTTGACTGAATAGGAAAAAAAGGAAAAAATAGGAAAAAAAGGAAAGGAGACTTATGACTGAAACCATCTTCTCCCCTTCATTTGGAAATCGCCCATCCTATCTCGTTGGGCGAGGAAATGTAATTTCAACATTCATCTCCGGCCTTGAACAGGAGCCGGGCAATCGAGACCGCGCCATGCTCATGCTCGGCCAGCGAGGAAGCGGCAAGACGGTTCTCCTGTGGGAGCTCGCCGATCGCGCTCGCAAGCTTGGCTTCGTCGTCGCCACGCCCACCGTTGCCTCCGAGGACATGCTCGAGCGCATTGTTGAAAAAATCCAAGAGGCGGGCGAGCCCTATGCCAACAAACGCCATCTCCCTAAACTCACGGGCGGCAGCCTGAGCGTCTTCGGTTTCTCAGCCGGCCTTGAGTTCACGCGCGATGTGCAGGAAACCAAGAGTTTCCAGTTCAAGCTCACGCAACTGGCGCGCAAACTAACCGAGCAAGGACATGGCATCCTCATCCTCATCGATGAGCTTCAGGCTAATTCGCCCGAGATCAGACAACTCGTCACCGCTTATCAAGAACTCGTCGGCGAGAGACTCAACGTCGCACTCGTTATGGCGGGCCTTCCGGGAGCGGTCTCGGCGACGCTCAATGACCGCGTGCTGACGTTTCTCAACCGCGCTCGCAAAGTCACACTC
The DNA here is from genome assembly GCA_902490095.1 of uncultured Collinsella sp. GTDB lineage: Bacteria > Actinomycetota > Coriobacteriia > Coriobacteriales > Coriobacteriaceae > Collinsella. The sequence continues at coordinate 18,831 of CABUCQ010000002.1, read as the reverse complement.
GAACCGCTTTCAGTCGGAGACGTCGACACCTATTACCAGCGGGCTTTCGAAGAACTCGACCTTGATATCCCAAGCGATCTTCGACTAGATGCCGCTCGCGCAACCCAGGGCTCGCCCTACATGTTGCAGCTCATCGGTTACAACATCGCCAATCGTTGCCAGGCAGGAGAACGCGCAACACGAGAGCTAGTCGACGGAGCCATCGAGGCGTCAAAGGTCGATTTCGAAAACGATGTGTGCGAGACGACGCTCGCCGCGCTCTCGGACCAAGACGTTGCGTTTCTTGCCGCAATGGCGGATGACGAAGACACCGTGTCGCGCATTTCTGATGTAGCCGAGCGCATGTCGGTCACACCCGACTACGCACAAAAGTATCGCCGGCGCCTTATCGACGCCGGCGTAATCGAACAGGCCCGCCGCGGGTACGTGCGCTTCGCTGTTCCTTATATGGCTGACTACCTGCGCAGTCAGCTGTAGGAAAACCACCACGAAGGGGACAGGCACCTTTGTGGTGGTTCGGGCCGGTTTGTCTTGATCTGTAACAGGAAGAGACGATTTTGCCTGCTAGATGTTACAGATTGAGACAATACTCTAGTCGCAGGTGATGTCGAGGTTCTTGCCGGTGAGGCCTACGTAGCCGCCTTCGGCAGCCTTGGGGCTATCGGCGTGGCAGAGAACCCACTTGTCGGCCTTCCAGTAGCAGTAGCTATCACCGGCCGCGGGCATGTCGGCCGCAGCCTCGGGGCGCGGACCGTTGGTGCCGGCGGGCAGCGCAACCATCACCTGGAAGCCACCGTCGTCGACCATGCACGGCGTGTAGTGCAACGTGGTGGCGTAGACCTCGACGAGCGTGCCGGCGGGCGCGCGGAACGCCTTGACCTGCGCGGTGTCGAGCTTGCCGTCGACAATCTGCTCACGCTTGGCGAGCAGCAGAATAAAGTCGCGAGCACCCAGGTTGAACTCGCTCGCGCGGTGATACTCCAAGCAGTTGAGCTTCGTGTTGTGGCCGTTGCACCAGCCCAGCTGGAACGGACGGCCGCCATACATGAGCAGGCCGAGCGCATCGGCGCCCTCGACCTGCTCCAGCTCAGGCGCGGAGGCCACGTACTTGCTGCCCTCGGGGATGGGCGTTGCGGAGAGCGCCTCGACGAGCGGGGCGGTCAGGCTGGACGGGACGTCATCCCACACGCGGCCATAGGGTTTGAATTCGGGGTCGGTAACAGAGTAGATATGCATGTTCGCTCCTGTTCGTTTGTGTGATATTACGAACATTCTAGAACAATCACGCGCGGTTTTAAACGTCCGCCATGTCCGCTCAACAAAAAGGCACCCCCGCATAAGCGAAGGCGCCCAGTGAACTCATTTTGAGCGACGAAACCTTTACGCCTGCTGATAGTGCAGGTGTGCCTCATCGATATCGATCAGATCGCGGTCGAGATAGCGACGCGCGAGCCAATTTGCCATAGGGAGATTCTGGTCCATGTAGTTACCGCACTCTTCGGGAGCGGCACCGGGGACATCGCCCTCGAAGCCAGCAACAAACTCGAACAACTCGCGCACGAGCGGCAAGATCTCCTCACTCGTCACCTCGCCAAACACAACCAGGTAAAAGCCCGTGCGGCAGCCCATAGGGCCAAAGTAGACAATACGGCTCGACCACTCGGCATGGTTGCGAAGGAACGTCGCGCCCAGATGCTCGATGGTGTGGCACTCGGCCGTGTTCATAACCGGTTCTTTGTTGGGCGTGGTCAAGCGCAGGTCAAAGGTGGTGACGGCGGCACCGGTCGCCGGATCGCGGTCGACGCGGCTCACATACACGCCGGGCTCAAGCAGCAGATGGTCAACGGAAAAACTCGCGATGCGCTCCATGGCAGATCCTCTCGGTAGTCAATTTCGGACAGGGCTCTTTTAGCTGGTCGCAACAATCCCACCCATGATAGCAGTCAAAAAAGCCCCGTCCCAAATGACTACTTTGGGACGGGGCGCCGCGCAGCCGATAATATCGACCGTTCAGCATCTAGTTTTCTGACCCCTCACCTATTGATGCTGCGTCGTCCGCAATGCAGAGCGTGCGAGCAGCTCAACAGCCAAAAACCCGGCAGCGACTGTAATCGCCACCAGACCAATAGATGGCCTGCACTTACAGCACCTGCAAACAAGTTGCGACGGCACCGTAGATATTGGCGTCGTTACCCAGCTGCGCCGGGACCACGTGCGGACGAGGCATATCTTTCAGAAAACCAGTGTAGTGCGCCATGACGTCATCCATCTTACGGTCGAGCGCCTCGAACAGCGCGGGATGGCAGCTGATGCCACCACCAATCGCGAAGACTGCCGGGTCGATGACGCACTGCAGATTCACAAGCACACGATCAAACAGCTCAGCATAGGCATCCAATCCGCGCTGCACGGCGGCGACTTCGGACGCGCTCCCGTGCTCCAGTAGCTCGAAGATCCGTCGGCCATCGAGGGCCTCCAGTTCAGCTTCATCCGAAATGCCAAGTTCGACTGCCACGAGATTCTGCAGGCCGTGCCATCCGCTCGAAGTCGCGAACGTATCACGATGATCAAGCGGTTCGCTTACGTTGTTGGACAGGAAGCTGAACTCGCCCGCGAAGCCGCCCGCACCTGTCAGCACCCGGCCGTCAACCACGATGCCTCCGCCGATGCCCGTACCGATTACCGCCACTCAACCCACGTCCACGCCGCGCAACGCGCCGGCAGCGTACTCGCCAAGCGCACAGCTTTTGCCGTCGTTGACAACGGTCACGGGCAGCCCCAGCCGTTCGCGCAGCGCTCGGCCAAGCGGAAACCCGTCCATGTACGGCAGCGCACCACCGCGATGGATCGTCCCGTCTGGATCGACCTCGTAACCGAAGATGCCACCTGGGGCCGAGATGCCCACGCCTACAACCTGTCCGCGATACGGCCCTACGAGTGCCGCGAGCGCGTCGACCAGCTGATCGGCCGAGACGAACGCCGTCGGAATCGAACCACGGTCACCAAACTCGTAGTTCTCATTCACAATCGCCCATTTGACGCTCGTTCCGCCGATATCAATTCCAAACAGCTGCCTCATGGCCGCTCCCCTCTCGCTCAATGCGTCTACATGCTCGCAGGCTCTTCCATAAAGGCCATGAGCCTGCGGTTGAGCAGACGACCCCAAAACGTGCAGATACCGCCCGCCAGGAGCGCGGCGGCTACGGTGCCGATACCGATGCCCACCGCAGCACCCGTACGCACAAGCCCGTAGACCAGTGAGATGCCCACACAGCTCCCGTCAAAGAAATACTTCGCCTTACCAAATTCACAGTGAAACATCTGGGAGAGCGTCTGCACCATGCCGTCGGGCGCCACGGGGACGAGCCGCGCAGAGACGCCCAGCGTCACGCCGAGCGCTGTGCGTGCATTCATTACAACGCCGCAGCTCAGGAATAGAATCCCACATACGTAGACCATCATTCGACGCGTTGGACTCTACCGCATCACATCGTCCTCTCGTTCGCATCTTCACCTGTCGACCGAATAGTACTCCGTGACATCGCCCCAGGGCGTCACTCGTACGCATTGCCGCGACTCTACCGCGGCATCACGCATTTAGTACGAGATAGTCGCCTCGACGGCATGGCGCCAGCCGGCGATCTTTTTGGCTCGCTCGTCAGCGGGCATCGACGGCTCCACGATGCCACGGGCGCCGTAGACGTCGACGACATCGCGCGTATACATGCCCAGCGCGATACCGCAGGCCCAAGCCGCGCCCAGACCGCTCATCTCGTCGTTGCTCGCAATGCGGATGGGCGAGCCGACCAAATCGCTCTCAAACTGCATCAGGTACGCGTCGCGCGTGGGGCCGCCGTCAACACGAAGCTCGGCAAGCGCCGCGCCCGAATCCTCGACCATCGCATCAATGACGTCAAAAATCTGATAGGCGATCGACTCGTCGGCAGCCTTTACGAACTCCGCGCGGCCCGTGGTGCGTGTCATACCAAAAACGCATCCCTCGGCATCACTTGCCCAGTGCGGCGCACCCAGGCCGGTAAACGCCGGCACAAAGTAAACATGGCTCGCCGGGTTGGCGGCGTAGCACAGGTCGGTGACCTCCTCGGGGTTGTTGATGAGCTCCAGGTCGTCGCGCAGCCAGGTCTTGACGGCGCCGGCGTAGCTCACGTTGCCCTCGAGTACATACTCGGTCACGCCATCCATACGCCACGCAAGCGAGCTCGAAAGCCCGTGCGAGCTGGCGACAAACTCGTTGCCGACGTTCATCATGACCGAGCTACCGGTACCATAGGTCGCTTTGGCCATGCCGCGGCTGTGGCAACCCTGCGCAAACAGGGCCGCATGGCTGTCGCCCAGCACGCCGTGTACCGGCACGGGTGCGGGCAAAAAGCCATCCAGGTCCGTTGTGCCAAACAGACCGTCGGAATCGGTCACCTGCGGCAGGCAGGCCGGATCGATGCCAAAGGCCTCGCACACCGGCTCGCTCCAGCAGCCACGGCGCAGGTCGAAGAGCTGCGTGCGGCTGGCATTGGACCAGTCACAGCGAAACTCCGCGCCGCCCGTGAGCGTCCAGACCACCCAGGCATCGATGGTGCCCAGACACAGCTCACCCGACGCCGCGGCCTCGGCAGCCGCCGGAACGTTCGCGAGAATCCAAGCCATCTTGCCCGCCGGATAGTAGGGCGAGAGCACCAGGCCCGTTGTGTCACGCACCAGCTCTGCCACGCCTTCGCGCGCCGCAAGCTCGTCACACAGCTCGCGGGCGCGGGCACACTGCCACACCACGGCGTCGCACAGCGGCTCGCCCGTCGTGCGGTTCCAGGCAACGGTGGTCTCGCGCTGGTTGGAGATGCCAATACCAGCAATGTCGGCCGGATTGACCCCGGTCTCCTCCACCACGGCACGCGCCACGGCCAACACGTTGGCGGCGATCTCGACCGGATCATGGCTCACCCAGCCGGCATCATTGACAATCTGGCGATGCGAGCGGTCGGCACGATGAATCAGATGGCCGCCCTCGTCCACCAGCAGCGCCTTGGTGCCCTGCGTGGACTGATCGATTCCGATGATGTATTTGCTCATGTACTCTCCCATTCCTTCCGCCAAATCAAAGACAGCCTGGCGGACAAGGAGCGAGCGACCGCCAAGTGCCGCAGATTGCCGTAAAAGAGGAGCGCCGCGTACTTTGTGTACGCAAGCGACGGTTTGAACGGCAAGGTGCGGTGCTTGGCGGCCGCGCAGCGTCTGTGTCTACTAGTTGCCGAGGAACTCGGCAACGGTCTTGGCAATGCCTTCGCCGGTGAGGCCGTAGTGCGCAAAGACCTCGGGGCTCGTGCCGGTGATGACCGGCGCGTCGGGCAGGCTCAGGCACTTGACCGGACGCGGGCAATGCTCGCCCACGACCTGCGCGACCATGGAGCCCAAGCCGCCAAAGGGGCTGTGCTCCTCGACGGTCACGACGGCGCGCGTGGCACCAGCGGCCTCGATCACGGCCTCGGCATCGAGCGGCTTGACGCAGTACATGTCGAGCACGGTGGCGGAGATGCCTTGCTCGGCGAGCAGATCGGCGGCGTCCACGGCATGGCGGACCATCTCGCCGGTGGCGACAATCGTCACATCGGTGCCACGACGCACCCAGGTGGCGCGGTCCATCTGGAACGGGCACTCGTCCTCGGTATACACGTCCTCGACCGGGTTGCGGCCCACGCGGATATAGGCCGGCTTGTTGTCGGCAACCAGGGCGCGCACGAGCTCGGCGGTCTGAAAACGATCGCTCGGCAGATACACGCGCATGTTCGGGATAGCGCTCATGGCGGCGATATCCTGCGCGGAGTGATGGCTCATGCCCAGAGCGCCGTAGGACACGCCGCCCGAGATGCCGATGAGCTTGACGTTGGTGTTGGAGTACGAAACGTCGACCTTGCACTGCTCATACGAGCGCGTGGTCACAAAGGACGCCGGCGAGGCGGCCCAGGCCTTCTTGCCGCACGAAGCCATGCCGGCGGCGATACTCACCAGGTCCTGCTCGGCGATGCCGACCTCGACGGACTGCTGGGGATACTGATCGAAGAACGGCGTGAGCGATGCGGAGCCGCGGGAGTCGGAGCACAGGACGACGATGTCCTTATCGGTCTTGGCGGCCTCGAGCAGCGTGTCGCAGATAACCTTGCGGTTGGCGATCTTGTTAGCCATTGATGGCCTCCTTATGGGCAGCGAAATCGGCGATGATCTGGGCATATTCCTCATCGTTGGGCAGGTGGTGATGCCAGGCGGCTTTGTCCTCCATAACGGGCGAGCCATAGCCCTTCACCGTGTTGAGGATGATGACCGTGGGCTTTCCGCTGGTCTCGGCCGCAAGCGTCAGCGCGGCGTCGATGGCCTGGATGTCGTTGCCCGGAATGGAGAGCACGTTCCAGCCGAAGGCGGCCCAGCGCTCCTCCTGCGAGTCCTGCTTCATGACGTCCTCGGTGCTGCCACTGATCTGCAGGCGGTTGCGGTCCACGAGCGCGCACAGGTTATCGAGCTGGTAGTTGCCACCGCTCATGGCGCCCTCCCAGACCGAGCCCTCGGCAAGCTCGCCGTCGCCCATGATGGTGTAGACGCGGTAGTCGCGACCGTCCATCTTGCCGGCGAGCGCCATACCCACCGCCACGGGCAGGCCGTGACCGAGCGAGCCGGAGTTCATCTCGATGCCCTTGAGTTTATTGTTGGGATGGCCGATGTAAGGACTGCCGAACTTGGAGAAGCGGGCCTTGACGTCGTCGAGGTCCAGGTAGCCCTCGTGGCACAGCACCGCGTAATAGGCCTCCATGGCGTGGCCCTTGGAGAGCACGAAGCGATCGCGGTTGGGATCGTCGACGGTCTCGGGCGAAATGTTAAGGTGGTTGGCGTAGAGGGTCATGAGGGCGTCGATCACCGACATGTCGCCGCCGATGTGGCCGCCGGCGCCGGCCATGATGATGTCGACGCAATCGCGGCGGAGGTCCCAGCGCAGGGACTCAAGCTCTTCGATAGTTGCCATTTCTACTCTCCTCGCAGGTAGGCTTTGACGTCTTCTTCGATGGGGTCGTACAGGTCGGGCTGGATGCCGATGTACTTGCATGCCTCGTAGAGCACCGGCACCACGTTGGCGTGGATGGCCACGCAGTGGTGGATGTAGGGGCCCTCGACGATCTTGGCTTCGAGGCGCTTGAGGTTGTCGACCTCGACCCACAGGTAGGTGCCCATGCCGGCCGGGCCGTCGATGCCGCGGGCGTTGCCCAGTAGCAGCGAGTACTCGCCGTTGTCACCGTCAAAGCGGGCAAGGGTGAGGTCGCCGTGCTTGGCCTCGGCCGTCAGCGCGCCGGGGTGATCGAAAGCCAGCGGGTAGGTGAGCTTGGGCTTGACGGCCGCGCAGCTGCAGGGCCAGGGGCCGCAATGCTGCAGCAGCTCGCCGTTCTCGTTATCGGGATGGCGCACGGTCCAGTCGGCGAACATGCCGCGGTGACGGCCCAGGTCGGCGGCCTCGACCATCAGCGCGGTGATGGCGCCGTGGATATCGGTCTCGCATACGATAGGAATGCCCATCTCGTTGAGGATGGCGTTGGCGGCGCAGGGCATAATGCCCAGCTCGTCCTGCAGAGCGTTCCAGCACTGAATGGCACCGGCGTTGCAGCCATACTTCTCGACCAAGCGCTTCATGGCGATGGCAAGACCGGCGACCGCGGGGACCTTGTCCTCGGGGATGCAGATCTCAAAGCTGTCGTTGATGTGGGCAAGCATGGCGGCCATGGCCTGCTCGTCGGCCTGGGCGTCGCGCACGGCCTGGACAAGTTCGGTCATGGGGATAGGCGAAAGCTGGATGTTGAACTTCTCGAGCAGCTCGCCCTCGTTGCACATGGTCGACCAGAAGTCGAATGGACGGGTGGCCATCTGCAGGATGCGGGTGTGCTTGAAGGTCTTGACCACGTTGCAAACGGCCAAAAAGTCCCAAACGCCGCGCTCGAACTCGGGGTCGGTCAGGCGGCAGTTGGTCATGTAGGTGAAGGGAACCTGGAAGCGGCGCAGGACCTTGCCGGTGGCGAACAGACCGCACTGGCTATCGCGCAGGCGCGTGCCGTCGGGCTCGGGGCGCTCGTCGCGCGGGCCCCACAGCAGCACGGGCAGGCCGAGCTCGCGGGCAAGGCGAGCGCAAACGTACTCGGTGCCAAAGTTGGCGTGGCACAGCATAATGCCATCGACGCCCTCGGCGCGGAATTTCTTGACGATAGGCTCAATGTGGCTGTCGTCGAACAGCAGGCCCTCGTCATTGATGTCGTCGATATCCACGATGTCGACGCCGATCTCGCGCAGGCGATCAGCCGTCAGGCCGCGATACTTGATTGCGTCCGGCGCGCTAAAGATGCTGCGGCGCGTGGGCACAAAGCCGAGCTTGATCTTGTCCATGTACGTCCTCCCCTAATCACATGTTCAGTAAACAGACGCATGTTTCGTTTTGTTCTGTTTACTAAATGTTTTACTCTACTGTTTAGAAGTTTAACGCGAAATACCCGTAGACGGTAGAGAAATCAGCCTAAACGGTATGTAAACAAACTGAACATACAAGGGCATCAAAAAGAGAGCCCCGAAGGACCCTCTCTTAGTAGCGTTATGTATGGCTGCCTTAGCGAGCTTTACCTCCCTACGGCCTAGCGTTGCCTTTGCCTAGATCTCACGCACGCTTTGGCGCTCGACAAAATAGGTCGACACGGCCGTCTTGCAGGTATAGCTCTTGGGGTTGCGGATGTTGCCCACCAGGCGACGCACCGCGATCTCGCCCACCTCGTGCTTGGGAACATGCACCGTGGTGAGCGGCGGGTTGGAGAAGGCGCCCAAAGACAGGTCGTCAAAGCCGATGATCGAGACATCCTCGGGCACGCGAATACCGTGCTCGTTGAACGCGCGCATGGCGCCCACGGCGAGCACGTCGTTCTCGGCAAAGAAAGCCGTCGGCAGATCGTCGCGCGAGACGTTGTCGAGCCACACGCCCATGTCGTGATAAGCGCCCTCGAGCGTGGTACCCAGCGTGACGTGCCATGCCGGGTTGGCCTCAAGATCCGCGTCCTCAAGCGCTTGGCGATAGCCGCGCTCGCGGTCCTTAAAGTTGCGGATCCGAAGGTCGCCCGCCAGATAGCCGATTTGCCTGTGGCCTTTCTCGATAAGGTAATCCACGGCACGCAGCACCGAATCGGTGTTGGCGATGACTACGGCATCGAAGTACTGGCGATCGCTCCAGCCGTCGAGCACAATCAGGTGGGCGGCAGCGTCGGCGAACAGGGCGTAGTCCTCCTCGCCCAGCTCAGTACCCATCAGCACGATGGCGGCCGACGGGTCGGCGATCAGGCCCTCGACCTGCGGGCGCACGGCGTCCAGGTCGCTAAAGTCGAGCGAGACAAAGCTCGTGCTCATGCCGTGGCGACGCGCCTGGCGCTCCACGCCCTCGATGACCGCGGGATGGAAGGTGCTCTCGTCCAGGATGGCGCCCGTCTTGCGCGCAAGCACAAACTGGATGCTCTCGAGCTGCGTCGACTGCTGATAGCCAAGCGACTGCGCGCACTCCAGGATGACCTTGGCGGTCTCCTCGCTCACGCTGCGCTTGCGGTTGAGCGCGTTGGACACGGTTGCGGGCGAAAAGCCGGTAATGCGGCTGATCTCGCGGACGCTTGCTTTAGCCATCGTTCCCCCTAGCATCGGTCGCGGCCGAGCATCGTGGCTTGACCGCCCCGTGGCTCGGCAACTAAACGACCGCAAATTCAATCTAAACAGAATAGTAAATGTTTAATAGCTAGTTTAGCCTGTTGTCAAGCGAAGTGGCACGACTATTCCCCCAACGGGCGCATTTGTCCATCTTAACGTTATTACGCAAGGTCTTCGCCATTGCTTGCTATTACGCGTCGGTACCATTCGAAGCTTTTCTTTTTACGTCTCTCAAACGAGCCCGCACCGCTATCGTCTCGATCGACATAGATAAACCCGTAGCGCTTACGCATCTGTCCTGTGGCGACCGAAACCAAATCGATCGGGCCCCAACAGGTATATCCCATGAGTTCCACCCCGTCGAGCTCGACGGTCTCCCTCATCGCCTCGATGTGGGCCCGCAGGTATTCAACTCGATAGTCGTCTTCTATTTCACCCGAATCTTCCGGCACATCAGGAGCACCCAAACCGTTTTCGACGATGAACAGCGGCTTTTGATAGCGATCCCAGATTTCATTCATGGTGACGCGCAGCCCTTTGGGGTCGATAAACCTCCCCCAAGGCTCCTGTTTTAGATACGGATTAGGCGCCGAGCGAAGAAGGTTCGAATCGAACTGACCTTCCGCATGCGCTTTTGCGACGCGCGTCGAGTAATACGAAAACGAGACGAAATCGACCAGGTTTGCAGCCAGTACTTCGCGGTCATCATCCCGATAGGGCACCTCAAAACCATGGCGGGCGTATTCCTTGAGAACATAGCTCGGGTACGCACCGCGCACCTGGACGTCGGTAAACATGTAATGGCTGCGATTCTCAGCCTGCGCAGCCAGCACATCGTCCGGATCACATGTAGCCGGATAGAAGACACCTGCGTTGAGCATGCAACCGATCTTCGCCCCAGGGCACAGTTCATGACACGCCCCGACCGCACGGGCGCTCGCAACCAATACATGGTGCACGGCCGTGTGAACCGTTGCATAGCGATTCTCCCCTTGCTCGAAGATGATCCCCGCCGCCATAAAGCACGCCTGCGTCATGATGTTGATCTCGTTAAAGGTCAGCCAATAATTGACCAATCCCCGATAGCGCTCGAACACGGTACGCGAATATCGCTCGAACAGGTCGACCAACCTGCGATCGCGCCATCCGCCATACGCATCGACGAGATGCATGGGGACATCATAGTGGTTGAGCGTCACCAAAGGCTCAATGTCATGCGCGCGACACGTCCTAAAAACATCCTCGTAAAAGGCAAGGCCTTCTTCATTGGGCTCGGCTTCGTCTCCTTTGGGAAAAATGCGGCTCCAGGCGATTGATAAGCGCAGGCATTTAAAACCCATCTGGGCAAACAGTTCAATATCCTGCTTGTACCTATGGTAAAAATCAATGCCCTTGCGAGCGGGATAGAAGCTGTCGGGTGCCAACGCACGCGGATCAAGGTCTCCCCGCATGACGTCCATGCGTTGATCGCCAAACGGCAGCATGTCGGAATTGGCTAAACCGCGACCGCCTTCGTTCCATCCTCCCTCGCACTGGTTTGCAGCCAGAGCCCCGCCCCATAAAAAATCTTCTCTAAACATTATGGTGTCGTCCTTTCTATCAAATTCCCGGCCCACACTGTCGAACGCAACGGACTCGGCAAGTGCCGCGCAACAGCACAGTACCGTTGCGCGGCCAAGGGGTCGGACCGCGCAACGGCTGGGGAGCATATTTGTGTAGTAGCCTCTTATGCCTCGACGGATTCAACGGCCTCAGAATCGCCGCTCTTGGACTTCAACGGCATCTTCTCCTGTCCTTCAAATCCAAAAATCATCGCCAACGCAAACGTCACGGCACCGCCAGCAAGACACCCGATGGTGCCAGGGATGATATCCTGAGCAAACATGAGCACGTTCATCCATGGGAAACCAACGCCAGTGAAGATATAGACGTTGGCATGAAGAAGGCTTACCAGCAGACCACCGACAGCACCACCAATCATGTTCCAGGCAAGAGCCTTCTTGTCGCGAAACAGGATGCCGTAGATGATGGGCTCACTCACGCGACCGAAGGCATAGGTGATGAACAAGTTCCAGCCCGTGGCTCGACTCTCCTTGTCCTTAGCGCGCAGGCCATAGGCGAGCGCGATGGCAAGCGTGGTGTAGGCTACAACCGCGGTGCCGGGGTATAAGATGGCGTCGTAACCGTTCTGGAGCGCGGCGGGCAATATGGCGGTATAGATCGGCACGTGCATGCCGGTGGCGATGATCAGATTCCAGAATGCGCCGATAACCGCGGTCGCAGCGGGACCGGCAACAGAGGCGAGCCAAATGATGAAATCGGCCACAAGGCCCATGACAAATTGGACGGCAGGGCCGCAGAGGCACAGCGCGACCGGCAACATCACGAGCACCGTACCCACGGGTACGATCAGAATGCGCAACATATCAGGCGAGATCTTCTTAAAGAAGCGCTCAACATAGGACTGGGCCCAGGTGATCAAGATGACCGGAAGAACAGCCTGGGTGTAGTTGACGAGCTGCATGGGGATGCCGAAGACGCTGAAAGGCTTTCCGTCCTCAACAATAGCGAGCATGTCGGGATAAATCATCACAACAGCGATGAGCAGTGCCAGCACAGGACTCGTTTTGAACTTCTTAGCCGAGCTATAGGCGGCAAACACCGGGAAGTAGTAATACGCCGCATCGCCCACCAGGGAAAGGATCCGATACAGGTCGCTCGTTTCGGACATAAAACCGGCGCCTTCGGGCCCAAACAGAATAACGAGCATCTTGAAGATACCGGCGACACAAAAGATCGGAAGGATCGGGGTGATAGCGCCGCTCACGGCATCGAGCAGCTGATTGAAGAGGTGCTTGGGCGCCAAGCGCTCCTTCCAGCTAAGCTGAGGGCCATCGAGTTCCTCGTCAATCGATACCGTGACCTCGAATCCGCCCTGCTTACAAACCTCGTCGTAGACCTTGTCGACCGTGGGCCCGACCACCAGCTGCACCTGCCCTCCGGCGTGCACGACGCTGATGATAGACGAGATGTCCTCAAGCTTCTCATCATTCGAGAGGCTTTCATCCTTGAGGTTGAAGCGCAGGCGCGTCATGCAATGCGTAACCGAAGCCACGTTTTCCGCCCCGCCCACAGTGGAGAGAATCTGCTCTGCCACCTTTTTGTAATTTGCCATCATTGGCTCCTTTGCACAATCTTGGCTTACTGTTCGAATCGGCAAAGGTCATGCCCCGAATGGCTACGGGTTACAATCCTTTTTTGGAGATGATCCGGTTGAGATGGATCATCAGATAGAGTTCCTCCTCCTCGGAGAGCGTGGCGTCCCACGTTTCACGACAATAGGAACCGATATGCTTCACGCACTCTGCCAACTGCGGAAACTCCTCACGAAAGTTCTTGTACATCTGCATGTTGGCGCTGTTCAGCGACTCGCCGGCTTGAATGCGCTTGAACAGGTACCGCAGATGCGTGGCGAAGCGGGTGAAATCAAAGGAATCGCGGTCGACAATAATGCGGAAATCGCTTTCGAGAATCTCGATAACGTCCTCGAGCATATCGTCGAACTGCTTTGCGGGCTCGGCCGTGGCTTTGACGGCTTCAACAACCCGTGCGTTCACGAGATTCATCGCAATACTGGCAATCTCATCCTTGGGAAGCCGCTCTCCGAGCTCCTTCTCGAGTCGCATGACGATAAACTGGGCAGCCTTGTATTCCTTCGGATACGTCTCCCGCACTTCATAGGCAAGAGGCATCGCGATGCGGACCCCCTTTTGGGCTCGCGCAACGGCAAACGACAGGTGATCAGCCATGAACAGCGTCGCATTGGTCGAGAGGTCGTAGGGCAGTTCGTTGGCAACGATGTCCATAACTTTCGCCGCAAACATCACGATATCCGAGGGAAGATCCCTCATGACATCTTGTCCTTTAGGATCAATGTCGTAAAACGTATGCTCGATTTTAGAAAGAGGGAGCTCTCGAGGAAAATCTCCGCCGAAACCGACGCCCCTGCCCATGGCGATGACATCTCGCCCCTGTCCGTCACGGCAAAGAACCGCGTTGTTGTTAAGCTTTTTAATTGCAAGCATGGTGAACCTCCTTTCAAGAACACTCACAGAAAAAGGCATGATAGCCAATAGCAGTGCTATTGCGGTCATGCCTTACGTAACAATCCGTGTTGTATTGCTCTTGGGCATGCCTCCACACAGGAGTAACAATCCAAGATGCAGAATGCATTATAGCGCTCTCCCCGCCCCGGGGACCATCGGGCTGGCGAACGGTAGATGTCGGCCCGCCAGCGGCCACATCGAGCAGATGGGCGTGCTTCGATCCCGAGCCTAGCCTAGGATGCGGGCCATGCGCGCCTTGAACTCGGACAGAAAGCGCGGGGCGTCCACGGTGAGCGCCACAAGCGCGCTCTTGTCCGGATTGGACAGGCGGCGCTCATCGCAGATGGTGCGGCCGCGATACTCGCCCAGCAAGTCAACACGCAAGTTGCAGGCGAGCGCACCTACGAGCGTGGGGTCGATCGCCACGGCAACCGCCAGCGGATCGTGCAGCGCGCAGCCGCCCAGGTAGGGCGCGTTCATCTCGTACGAACCAATGTAGTGCTCGACCATGCTCGCAAATGCGCAGCCAGCCATAGTGCCCGAGCCCGTCCAGCCGGCAACGTCGCGGCGTGTGAGCACCACGCGATGCGTCACGTCCAGACCCACCATGGTGAGCTTGCGACCTGAACGCAGCACCGCGTCGGCTGCCTCGGGGTCGCTCGCCATGTTGGCCTCAGCGCCCGCGCTCACGTTGCCGGGCACGGTAAGGGCGCCGCCCATCACGACCACGCGGCCGATGGACATCATCGCCGCCGCATCGCGCTCCAGGGCGAGCGCCAGGTTGGAGAGCGGGCCAGTCACTACGTAGACCAGATCGGGACCATAGGTGCGCGCGGCATCGATCAGATAATCGACCGCAGCGTTGCCGTCGGCCGAGGTCGCCCCCACCGGCTCGTAGGGCGACGCGGGCACGCTCGCGCCGCCGATGCCGTTCTTGCCGTGAATGAGCGCGGTGGACGCCGGCGGCGCATAGGGCTCAGTCGCCTGCAGAGGACGGTCGGCACCCAGGTACACCGGCACCTCGGGACGACCCAACAGGTCGAGCACCGCCAAGCAGTTGTGCGCCGACTGCTCGACGCGTACGTTGCCAAAGCACGTGGTGATGCCCACGAGCTCCACCTCGGGACTCGCGATGGCATAGGCCAGCGCCATCGCATCGTCCACACCCATATCCAGATCAAGGATCAGCTTCTTGATTGCCATTGTTCTACTCCGCTTCTCCGTCTTTATCGTTTAACCAAACCAATGTTCAACTTCGGCGCGCGTGGGAATCGATTGCTGAGCGCCCAGGCGCGACACCGTCACTGCCGAGGCGCGAGCACCCGCGGCCATGCACTCAAAGAGCGGCAAGCCCTCTAGGCGAGCCGCCGCCAACGCGCCGATAAACGTATCGCCGGCGGCCGTGGTATCGACTACCGTGCTCGAAAGTGCCGGCATGCGCAGCAGCTCACCGTCATCGCCGAGCGTAACCGAGCCGGCACCGCCCAACGTGATGACCGCAGCTCCGGCACCCCTAGCGAGCAGGGCGTTGAGCGCCACGACGCAGCTTGCATCGTCCGCGGGCAAGATTCCCGTCAGAACCTGGCACTCGGTCTCGTTGGGACAGACCAGGTCGACCGCAGGCCAGACCTCCGCAGGCAGCTCGCAGGCAGGCGCCGGATTAAAGACCGTATAGAACCCCAGCTCGTGAGCGCAAACAAGCGCATCGGCCGTCGCTGCAAGGTCACATTCACCCTGGGCGATAAAGACGCTTCCGGCAGCCGGGGCAATCTCGCTGGCGTCGCCGTCGAGCTCATGGGCCGCCAGACGCCTCAACGCGCAGGCAACGTCCGCGCCCGCAAGCGCATGGTTGGCGCCCGGCGACAGCACGATGCGGTTGTCTCCCTCGCAGCGAATGATGGTCGCCGTTCCCGTCTCCACGTCATCGCGAAGCGCCACGAACTCAACGCCCACGCCAGCATCCTGGAGCCCTGCCACAAGCGCATCGCCAAAGGTATCGCGCCCAACAGCGCCGATCATGCACGTGCGCGCACCCATGCGCGCAGCGGCGACGGCCTGGTTGGCGCCCTTACCGCCGGCGTTGGTGATAAAGCCGCTACCGCCGACGGTCTCGCCCGCGCGCGGCATGCGCTCGCACGCCACCGAAAGGTCCATGTTCATGCTGCCGAACACCGCAACGATGCCGCGATCTGCCATGGAAACCTCCTCATCTGCGGGCCTTATACCCACCGCCAGTCGTCGATCGTGCACTCTCGCACCCCCTATAACTTTAGTTCACTTTGATGTGGACGCGCGCTTGAGCTTGCGCCAGCAGCAAGCATTCACAGGAGCAGGCAGCTACAATGAAGGCGTGCTGATTATTCTCGTCATTGGATGATGTTTTATGGAACAATTCTCGCAATCGGGCTCGCGCGGTCGACGCCGCACGGGCAACGAGCCGGCGCCGCACGAACGCGTGAAGAGCGAACGCCGTGCCAACGAGCCGCGACGCACCGCGAGCCCCCATCGCACTTCTGCCAACAACGCGGGCCGCGCCAACACTCCCGCCGCGGAGCAGACGCCTGCTCGCCCCAAGTCCCGCTACATCCCTGCCCTTGACGGCCTGCGCACGCTTGCCGTCGTCGCGGTGGTGCTCTATCACCTCAACCTCACGTGGGCGCAGGGCGGTCTGCTCGGTGTCACGATTTTCTTTGTGCTTTCGGGCTATCTGATCACGCGCCTGCTGCTCAACGAAGTTGCTAAGACCGGACGCATCGACCTCAAGAGCTTCTGGATTCGCCGCATCCGTCGCCTGGTCCCCGCCGTGGTGACCGTCGTGGTGGTGACCTGCGCGCTGTGCACCATCTTTAACCACGTGATGCTCACCAAGATGCGCCCCGACATCCTGCCGTCGCTGCTGTTCTTCAACAACTGGTGGCAGATTGCCCAAAACGTCTCGTACTTCAATGCTCTGGGCGACCCCTCGCCACTCACGCACTTTTGGTCGCTTGCCATCGAGGAACAGTTCTACCTGATTTGGCCGCCACTGCTGTTTGCCATGGTATCCATGCATGTGAGCAAGCCCAACACGCGCCGCGTGGTTCTGGGCCTAGCTGCTGTCTCCGCCATCGCCATGATGGTGCTCTATAACCCTGCCGCCGACCCCAGCCGCGTGTACTACGGCACCGACACCCGTGTGTTCTCGCTGCTGCTGGGTGCCTGGATGGCCTTTATCCCCGATCGCGACCTGGCGCCGGTGCGTCTCGCTCGTCGTTTGGGGCTCAATCGCCTAGCTGGCGCCGCCAAGCACGGCAAGAACGCCGAGGGCAAGCTTGGCGAGAAGGCCGACGAAGCAGCCGAGACCGCCCCGGCACAGCCGAGCGCCCTCGTGCGTTTTTGGTCCTCGCCCGCATCCATCGATGTGTTGGGCGTCGTGGGTCTGGTTGGCCTTGCCGCCATGGTCGCGCTCACCAACGGCTACACCGCCTTCCAGTATCGCGGAGGCACGCTGCTGTGCTCGATCCTCACGCTCATGGTCATCGCGGCCTGCGTGCAGCCCCAGGGAATGGTTGCCCGCGCGCTGTCCGCCGAGCCGCTCGTGTGGGTTGGCAAGCGCTCGTACAGCATCTACCTGTGGCACTATCCGCTGCTGTTGCTCATGAACCCGGTCGCCAACATCAACGATACGCCGTGGTGGCAGTACATTTTGCAGGTGCTGTTGGTGGTCGCCGTGGCAGAGTGCTCATATCGCTTTATCGAGACGCCGTTTAGAAAGGGCGCCTTCGGCCGCACCGTATCCGAGTTCCGCGACGGCACCGCCACGCCCGCCAACTGGGTGCGCGCGCACGTCCCTGCCTGCGCAACCTGCGCTGTCGTGTTGGTCGTTGCACTGGGCGGCCTGATCTTTGTTCCCGAGACGTCTGCGCTGAGCGGCGAGGGCGCCGAAGTTCTGAACAAGGAAGCCAAGAACACCGCGCCCACCGACCAGCAGGCGGCCGACGACACCGACAAGGACAACGACGGCTTCCCCGATGGCTCCTACGATCTGCTTATGATCGGCGACTCCGTGTCGCTGCGTGCCGTGGACACCTTTGACGGCGTGTTCCCGCACAGCCATATCGATGCCGAAAAGGGCCGCCAGTTTGATGCGGGGCGCGCGACATTTGAGGGCTATATCCAGCAGAACCTTGCCGGCAAGATCGTGGTCTTTGCCCTGGGCACCAACGGCTTGGTAACCGACGACCAGATCGACGCCATCATGGCCGATGCAGGAGATAGGCGTATTGTGGTGTTTGTGAACACGCGCAGCCCGCAGCCGTGGGTTGGCTCTACCAACCAGGCCATCGCCAACGCCGCTACGCGCTACAAGAACGTGCGCGTTATCGATTGGTACGGATACAGTGCTAACCGCAACGACCTGTTCGATGGCGATGGCACGCACCTATCGACCACTGGCGTGACTGAGTACCTCAACTTGATCCACGATGCCGTCAAGAAGGACCTGCCCGTGCATCCCGAGGATCACGTCAACGATCCGCAGCCGGCAGCCGTCAAGTCTGCCACCGACGCACTCGTCAATGCGCTTGCCTTCAAGCCGCACAAGCTGGGCACCGACAAGTAGCCCGCAGCGCAAACTTCCCACATCCGGAGGGGGTGTCTGCCACGGCAGACACCCCCTCCGGCAGTTAGGGACACTCCTGGCGCAGCCAATGAAGACCTCTACGGATGAATTCCAGGCCGCTCCGTCGCTCCAGACATCGTTTCCGCGCCTCGTGCCTGCCCCAAACAATCAAAACAAGCCCTTTTCGCCGCACCCTCAAAGGTCTGTGGGCAAAAAAGGGCAAATATGAGTACTGTTACCATTTTAGTAGCAGGCAAAACCACCCAAAATGACGTCCGAGCGAACCCTACAACCCCCTAAGACAGCCAACCTGACTGGCTTAAGGCGTATTGGAGCCAATTTTAATGAACATACTAGGTCGCGCGCGCAGACGTGGTGTAAGAGTGTCCTGAGGTCCGTCGCTGCAAGTCC
>CABUCQ010000001.1 GCA_902490095.1 uncultured Collinsella sp. | reverse complement strand
GCGCGAACGGCGCGCCTGTTTAGCGAAACTGGTGAAAAATAGATTGACGCTAACAGCCAACCCCCGGAGGTACTGGACGTACGGCTTCCTCAGGTGGCTCGACGGCATACACCCCGCCGACGACGGCGGCATCCGGGCGCTTGCGGCGCTGAGGAACGAGGTCGAGGCGGCCGCCGAGACGCGCGACGACCTCCTCGCCGAGTACAGGGCCGCCGTCGCGGCGGGCCCCCTCTCGGCGGAGGTCGAGGCGCTCCAGTCGATCAAGGGGTGCGGGTTCGCGCTCGCCGCCGCCTTCGCGTCCGAGGTCGGCGACTTCTCGAGGTTCCGCTCCGGCAGGCAGGTGACGTCCTACTTCGGCCTCGCCCCGAAGCAGAGGTCGAGCGCGGACTCCGTGCGCCTCGGCGGGATCAGCGGGGCCGGCAACGCGCTCGTCAGGAGGCTGGCTGTCGAGGGGTCCTGGAGCTACGCCCAGGCCGGCCACCAGCCGAAGCTGATGCCCAAGGGCAGCGGCGTCCCGCTCGAGGTGAGGATGCACGGGAGGAAGGGTTCCGAGCGCCTGCTCCGGCGCCGCGAGGAGATGCTCGCCAGGGGCATGCCCCAGGCGAAGGCGAACGCCGCCACCGCCGCCGAGCTCGTGAGGTGGCTGTGGGCCCTCGGCGCGATGTGCCGGGAGGCCGGCGAATAGACATAGCCCCCGTCCCGGCGAGCCGGGCAGCCTTCGGGGACACCCCCGTTCTCGCTGTGCGCGCGGCAGCGGCCGCATGCGCGAAGTCAGACTTGGGGAGCCCCGCCGAAGGAGAGGATTGCGGGCCGCCGGAGCGGTATCCGCGGATATGAGACTGAGCCGAAGGCGTCGACGACATGCCGGGGGCGGACCGGGACGGGTTCAACGGCAGGCCCCGCCGACCGATTGCAAGCGGTCGGCGGGGCCATTGTGGCTCTTGACAGCGGATTGGGTCATATGAGCGAGCGGGCCGCATTTGTGACAAGGTGACGTGAAACGAAAGGGCGCTGACCTTCTGGTCGCGCCCTTGAAGTTGAACGTCAGGTTGTCCAAATGCGGCCCGCGCAGCGTCGAGCCGTTACGCGGTTCGTAGAACCGCGTAACTAGTTAGCACATCTTTGCGCCGGCGGGGATGGAAGCATCGAGCTGGATCAGGTTGAGGCGCTCCTCGCCCTCCTCCTCGTGGACAGCGCTGATCAGCATGCCGCAGCTGGGGATGCCCATCATCTTGCGCGGAGGCAGATTGGTGATGGCGAGCAGGGTCTTACCGACCAGGTCCTCGGGCTCGTAGTACTCGTGAATACCGGAGAGGATGGTGCGGTCGGTGCCGGTGCCGTCGTCGAGCGTAAAGTTCAGCAGCTTCTTGGACTTCTTGACGGCCTCGCATGCCTTGACCTTCACAGCGCGGAAGTCGCTCTTGGAGAAGGTATCAAAGTCGACGAACTCCTCAAACAGCGGCTCAACGGCGATCTTGGAGTAATCGAGCGTGGGCTTAAGCGACTTAACGAACGGGCTCGCGGCGTTGCCGGCCTCGGCAGCCTTGGCGGCAGCGGCACCGGACTGGAAACCCTTCTCGGGCTTCATGTGCGGGAACAGCAGCACGTCGCGGATAGAAGCCTGGTTGGTGAGCAGCATGACCACGCGGTCGATACCGATGCCGATGCCGCCCGCGGGAGGCATACCGTACTCGAGGGCGCGCACGTAATCCTCGTCATACTCCATGGCCTCGTCGTCACCGCCGGCCTTCTCGGCCATCTGGGCGGCAAAGCGCTCGGCCTGGTCGACCGGGTCGTTGAGCTCGGAGAACGCGTTGGCGTACTCGTGACCGGCAATAACCAGCTCAAAGCGGTGCGTCAGGCGCGGGTCGTCCTCAAAACGCTTGGCAAGCGGGCTGACCTCGATGGGGTAATCGCACACGAACGTCGGGTTGACGATGGTGTCCTCGCCCAGCTCATCGTAAATCTCGGCGATGATCTTGCCAGCAGTCCACTCGGGCTTGATCTCCAGGCCCTTCTCGCGCGCGGCGGCAGCAAGCTCCTCGACCGGCGTGTCGATGGTGACCTGCTTGCCGAGCACGTCGGAGACGATGTCGGTCATGGGACGGCTGGCCCACTCACCAGAAAGGTCGATGGTCTGGCCCTGGTACTCGATGACCTCGGGGTTGCCGATGGCCTTGTTAGCCGCCTTAATGACACCCTGGGCGAGCGCCTTCATGCCCTCGAGGTCTGAGAAGGCACGGTAGGCCTCCATCGTGGTGAACTCGGGGTTGTGGGTAAGGTCCATGCCCTCGTTACGGAAGATGCGGCCGATCTCGAACACGCGCTCAAAACCACCGACGATGCAGCGCTTGAGATGGAGCTCGGTGGCAATACGCAGGTAGCACTCCTGATCGAGCGCGTTGAAGTGGGTAATGAACGGCTTGGCGGTAGCGCCGCCCTGGATGGTCTGCAGGATGGGGGTCTCGACCTCCATGTAACCGTCGGACTCCATAAAGCGACGGAAGGTAGAGAGAATCTGCGAACGCTTACGGAAGGTCTCGCGAACGTCGTCGTTGGCGATCAGGTCGACATAGCGCTGGCGATAGCGGGTCTCCTTGTCGGAAAGACCGTGGAACTTCTCGGGCAGTGGACGAACGGCCTTGGAAAGCAGGGTCGCGCTCTTAGGGGCAACGGAAAGCTGGCCGCGCTGGGTGCGCACGACCACGCCGGTCACGCCCAGGATGTCGCCCAGGTCGAGGGCCTTGAGCGTATTCCAGGCAGCCTCGTCCATGTCGTTGATGCGGCAGAACAGCTGAATCTCGGCAGTCGCATCGCGCACGACGATGAACATTATCTTGCCCTGGCCGCGCTTGGCGACCACGCGGCCGGCGATCTTCACGACGTCCTCGGTGTCCTCGCCATCGGCAAGCTCGGCGTACTTAGTCTCGATATCGGCGACGTAGTCCTCAAGCTCAGAGTGCTCGGGATAGGGGTTCTGGCCCGCCTCGAACAGGGCGGCGCGCTTGGCCAGGCGGGTGGCGCGCTCGTCGTTGAGCGTCGATGCCTGATCGGCGGCGTTCTGGTTCTCTGCCATAAGTTAGCTCCTCAAACTAAAACGCTCCCCAGGATTCGGTCCCAGGGAGCGAAAACATACCTTTACGCGGGACCGTGGTCTAGCGTGCGATCTTGGCGATGGTGTAGACGCGAGTCTTGCCGGAAGGCGTAACGACCTCGACGGAGTCGCCCTCGCCGTGACCGATGATGGCGTGACCGACCGGAGACTCGTTGGAAATCTTGTGCTCGAGCGAGTTGGTCTCGGTGGTACCGACGAGCGTGACTTCCATGACCTCGCCGTTGGGATCAATCAGCGAAACGGTGGAACCGATGGAGACGGTCAGGTCGCCCGTGGTGGCAGCAACCTGAGCGTTGGCGAGGATGGCCTGGATCTCGGCAATACGAGCGGCGTTCTGGGCCTGCTTGTCCTTAGCGGCGTCGTACTCGGAGTTCTCCGAAAGGTCGCCGAACGCGCGGGCTTCCTTGATGTCCTCGACGATCTCCTTGGCGTAATCGCCCTCACGCCAAGCGAGCTCCTCGACGAGCTTCTGGCGGCCCTCAGCGGTCAGTACGATCTGGCTTGCGTCCATACGGATATCTCCCCAACTCTGATCAAACAATCAACTGTCAACAAAACGAAAAAGACCGGCTAGCCTGCGGGCAAGCCGGTCAGGTGCTCACCCCAAAGGGATGGGACTACTCTGCGTCCGCGTCGCTGTCCTCTGCCTGCTTCTTCTTGGCAGCAGCGAGCTTGGCCTCGAGCTCAGCGATCTCCTTGTCCTCCTCGGACTGCTCGACCACGACCTCCTCGGCCTGCTTGGTCTCGGCCTTATCGTCGCCCTCCATACCCTCACGGATATTCTTGACGGTAGAGCCGAGGGACTTGCCGAGCTTCGGCAGGTTCTTGGGCCCGAAGATAATCAGGACAACGACGAGAATAATGATGAGCTCAGGAGCCCTCAGTCCAAACATGTAGACCTCCACAATACAGCGAGACAAGCTCGAATGAGTATACCGCGGGTATCGCGGTATCACAACACTAGCTAAAAAAAGGGACCGCAAGAAGCGGTCCCTCCTCATGCTCTGGTCGGGTTGACTGGATTTGAACCAGCGACCCCTGCGTCCCGAACGCAGTGCTCTACCAAACTGAGCCACAACCCGTTAGCTCGACTATAGTAACAAAGATTTTCGCCGCGTGCTAGAGAAATTTTTATTTCTTTGGCGCGTCGATTTGAACCGTGTTGGGAATAAGCTCAGTCGCGCAGGCCCACCAGCCATTTTGCTGGGCAGCATCGGCAAGCCTTTCGACCGTGGCAGCGGTGTCGCAAATGGCAAACGAGCAGGCACCCGATCCGCACACATCTACAGCAACGGTTCCGTCCTGTTTACGCAGCCAGTCGAGGACCGTTTGAATCTGCGACTCCATCTGTGCGGAAATGACACCCAGATTATTATGGATGAGTGCATATGCCGTCTCGGCATCACCAGCACGCAAGGCAGAAGCTATCGCGCCGGGCTTGTCCGCAGGCACCGGGGCCTCGTCAAAACGTCGATAGGCTTCAATTGTCGAAACGCTTGCCTCGCGCGGCTTGACCAGCACGACGGGCGTCGCGGGCAGCGCGGGGTACTCAGTTGCCAGCACGTCTCCCCCACCTACGTAGAACGCAGGACTCGCGTGCAAAAAGAACGGGACGTCAGCACCAATGCCCCGCGCAATATCGTCGAGCGCTGGGTCGGTGCGATCAATGCCCCAGAGCTCTGCCAAGGCGACAATGACCGCGGCCGCATCCGTCGAGGGGCCGCCCAAGCCGGCGCACAATGGAATGCGCTTCTCAATCGTCACGCAGATGTTTGCCTCGCGACCATAATGCTCGGCCATAGCAACCGCAACCCGATACGCCGTATTCTTTTGCATGGGAAAATCTGATGCCGGAACCGTCTGGACGGTCAGCGCCTGCGCCGGCGTGACCGTCACGGTATCGGAAAGACCGACGGCCGCCATCAGGGAATCGACCCTGTGGTAGCCGCGGTCATCGCGCTCGGTATGAACCCCCAGGTAGAGGTTAATCTTTGCCGGCGCGGAAAGAGTCAGGGACCGATCGGTCACCGTTAATGCTCCTCGAGCTGATTGCCGAGCGGGGTAAAGATATGCTCGCCGCTCTCGGGGTCGAACAGCTCGACCTGACCGGTGAGCACATCGATATACTGGTAGGACTGACGCGACTTGCGGCCACGACGCTCGTCAACCTCGACAATGAAGACGGCCGGGTGGACGCTCTTGATGGTGCCCATGCGCTCGACGACGCGGGTACGGCCCATGTTGGCCTTAACCTTGACGCGATCGCCCACCATATCGGTCAGCTTCTCGTGGATGTCGTCGACGTGATTGACTTCCATCTCTTCCATGAACAGGGCCTCCAGAAGGTGCAATTCAAAAAGGGGATAATACCCCTAAGATAGACAAAACTCTAATACTATAGCACCCTGTTGTGACCATACGCAAGTAGCTAAATAAGCCCCGTCCCAAATTGACTACTTACAGACTATCGGTGTCCAAGACGATGGTGAAGGGGCCGTCGTTGACGAGGTCGACCTTCATGTCGGCGCCAAAGATACCGTGCGCCACATGCTCAACGTCCTCGTGCACAAGCGTCAGGAAGTACTCGTAGAGCTCGTTGGCAACATCGGGTGCGCCGGCATCCGTAAACGATGGGCGGCGACCGTGGCGGCAGTCAGCGAACAGCGTGAACTGCGACACCACGAGCACCTCACCGTCGACATCGGCAAGCGCCAAGTTGGTCTTGCCGTTCTCGTCCTCGTTGATGCGCAGTCCGCGGAGCTTGCCCCACAGCTTATCGGCCTCGGCACGCGTATCGCCATGGCCCACACCCAGCAGCACCAGGTAGCCGCGTCCAATGCGGCCCACGCACTCGCCGTCGACCGTCACGCCGGCGTTGAGTACGCGCTGCACCACCGCACGCACGGCCTACTCCTCGCCCGTCAGTTTGGCGGATAGGTGCTCGAGCGCATGGAATCGATGGCTGATGGCGTTCTTCTCGTCCGCCGTGAGCTCGGCCATGGTCTTGCCCGGCGTGTCGACCGGCAGGAACAGCGGGTCGTAGCCAAAGCCGTGATCGCCGCGGCCCTCGTGCGCGATAACGCCCTCGCAGGCGCCCTCGCCATAGGTAACCAGACCGTCCGTGTCGATGAGCGCGACGACGCTCATAAAGCGCGCGGTGCGGTCCTCATCTGCCACGCCTTCCAGGTTAACGAGAAGCTTGGCGTTGTTGGCGGCATCGTCGCCGTGCACGCCCGCATAGCGCGCGCTATACACACCGGGCTCACCGTCCAGCGCGTCGACGACCAAGCCCGAATCGTCGGCAATGGCCATAAGGCCCGTCTCCTCAACCGCGGCTTGGGCCTTGATGATGGCGTTCTCCAAAAACGTCGTGCCGTTTTCCTCGGGATCCTCAAAATCACCCAGCTGGCCGAGCGCCACAAAGCGCACCTCGGGCATGACCTTGCCCAAAATGGCCTCGATCTCGGTGAGCTTATGGGCGTTGCCCGTTGCCACGACGATGGTCGCCGCCGGGTCGAGGGTGTCGATGTCAATCTTCTCAAGTGCCATGACTGGCCTCCTTGTCTCTATAGCAAGCCGCGTGAGGGGCGTTTGGGCACTTGACCTCTCCCCTCTCAGGCGATCGGACCTTTCAACGCAGCATTTCAGCAGATAAAACCTACCAAAATAAACCTGTCCCTTTTGGCAGGTTAGGCGATGGCTTGGCGCTGAAGCTCGATGAGCTCGGCGATACCCTTGTCGCCCAGGTCGAGCAGGGCGTTGAGGCGTTTGCGGTCAAAGGGCGCCTGCTCGCCGGTGCCCTGGAGCTCGATCATCTCGCCGGTGTCGGTGGCGACGAGGTTCATGTCGACCTCGGCATGGCTGTCCTCGGAATAATCGAGGTCAAGCAGCGTATTGCCGTCGGCAACGCCCATGGAGATGGCAGCCACCTGGCCGATAAGCGGGATGCGCTCGATCTTGCCCGCCTCGACCCACATGGCGAGGGCGTCGCGCAGCGCCACCCAGGCGCCGGTGATGCTCGCTGTACGCGTGCCGCCATCGGCCTGAATCACGTCGCAGTCGACGGTAACGGTGTACTCGCCGAGTGCCTTCATATTGACGACGGTACGCAGGCTGCGACCGATGAGGCGCTCGATCTCCATGGAGCGGCCCTTGCGGTTGGCGTGCTCGCGCTTGCAGCGCTTGCCGGTCGACGCCGGCAGCATGGCGTATTCCGCGGTCACCCAGCCGGCCTTAGCTCCCTTTCGCCAGCCCGGCACGCCCTCCTCGATAGTGGCGGCGCACAGCACGCGCGTGTCACCGAACTCGGCCAAACACGAGCCGTGGGCGTGCTTCATGACGCCACGAGTGAGCTTGACGGGGCGCAGCTCATTGGCGGCACGGCCGTTGGCGCGGTTGACCTGCATATACTCCATAGAAATATCCTTTCGGCAAAAGGTGAAAGTGAGCCTTTGGTCGGTGACCTTGTATCTATTTCAGTTCGTCGATATCGATATGCTCAATGCTCTTGAGCGGCTGGCCAAAGATAAAGCTACCCGCCACCGCAAACTCGGCAATGTTATCGGCCGTCGTGGCAAAACGATGCTGCGGCTCGGCGGCGTCGCCCGCCAGCTGCTCGCGGCGCGTGAGGATATCGGTCAGCTCGCGCGTGGTCTCCTCGGCGGAGCTCACGACGCGCACCCCAGGCCCCAGCGCATGGCGGATAGGTCCCACCAACAGCGGGAAATGCGTACAGCCGAGCACCACGGTGTCGATACCGTGGTCGCGCAGCGGCTCAACCGTGGCACCCACCAGCGCACGCACGGCAGGCGTATCGAAGATGTCCTCGTTCTCAAGCCACTGTTCCTGCAGATGTGCACCCGAGGCGAGCTCGTGTTCGACAACCTCGACAAAGCTCGAGGCAGGACAGCCGTATACATCGACGCCGGCATCTAGATCCTGAATGGCGCGCGTGTAGGCGCCCGAGCGAATGGTGAGGTTGGTAGCGAGCACGCCCACGCGACGCGTACGCGTGCTGTTGATTGCTGCACGGGCACCCGGCGCGATCACGCCGATCACGGGAACGTCGAGCACCTGCTGGGCCAAACGCAAGGCCGCAGCGGTCGCCGTGTTGCAGGCGATGACCATAATCTTGACGTCGTGCTTCGAAAGCCAACGACCCGCCTGCAACGCAAACGAGCGCACTTCATCCTCGGTGCGCGTGCCGTAGGGGCAGCGCTTGGTGTCACCAAAGTAGTAGACGGACTCGTGCGGCAACGCCGTCGCAATCGCGCGCGCAACCGTCAGACCGCCCAAACCAGAATCGAACACGCCAATCGGGCGCGTGTCGCCTGCCGGATTCTCGATATCGGACATTACCTCACCAGTCTCTCTCGAAAAGACATGTCCACGTGCGGCGACGCCGCGCTACGAACGCGCCGCGACCAGCAGCTCTGCCGTCGCCGCCCAACCGTCGACAATTTTGCCGCGCGTAACGAAAGCGTTCTCGCAGGCAGCCAGGAACTCGGGCGCGCCGGCGCTCGTCAGGCCATTCTCGACCAGGCAGAACGTGCCCACGTGATCGGCCATGTAGAAATCGGACTCGGAATCGCCGAGCGCCAACGTCTCCTCGCGCTCGATCCCTAGGTGCTCGCAGAAGCGCGCAATAGCGACGCCCTTGTTGAGGCCCGCGGGGTTGATGTTGAATGCGCGACCGTCCTCGACGCGATCGAGCTCGAGCGTCGTCGGCTTGGACAGGTGAGTCAGATGGCCGTTGCAAGCCCAGATCAGACCGCAGCCGGCCTCGTCCAGGATGGCCTGAACCTCATCGTCGGGCACATCGCCGCGCATGCCGACGGTGACCTCACGGTACTTGTAGCCGGTCGACATGTCGTTGTGATACTCGATCTTGTGCGGCCAGCGGGCGAGGATCTTCTCGCACACGCCGGTCTGCTCGATCACCTGGTGCGGCGTGAGGCCGCAAGAGGAGTCGTAGGGCATGTCGCCGGTCAGATACTCCCAATCGTTGGCTTTGAGGTCGTACATGACCAGGCCGCCCATCTCGCCGATGTAGGAGTTGAGGCCGAGCACGCGCGCATCCTCGTGGATCATGGTACGGTTGCGGCCCGAGGTGGGAACCACCTGAATACCAGCGCGAGCGAGCGCCACGACGGCCTCGACGAGTTTGGTCGAGGGGTTGCCGTCGTTGTCGCGCAGCACGCACGAGCCGGGTGCGAGCATCGTGGCATCCAGGTCGGTAAAGACGTACTTGACCTTGGCCAAGCGCTCGCGCATCTCGCCCGAAAGCTCAGCGACGGTCGGCAGGGTATTGTAGGACATGGTTACTCCGTTTACGTAGAAGGGTTTGGACTTGGACGGCATGTTTTGATTGAGGGAACACGCTTATGGCGACAGCGCACTCAGGGCGCCGCCGCCATCATGGTTCATTAGTCAAACTGGGTAACATCGATCAGGCGATTGGCCAGCGAAAGGTCGCTCTCGATGGGCACGAACTCGTCGCCCACGTGCATGAGCTCCTCGTCACCCTTTGCCAGCAGCAAGACAATGGTGGGAGCATCGGGGTTGACGTACTCCTCGCGCGCCGCCTTGAACGCCGCATGCACAGCGGCTTCGCGGTCGAGGATGATCTTGTTCGGCGTATCGTCGGGAACATGCTCGGCAAGCTCGCGACAGACCTTCATCGGGTCCTCGTGAGCCGGGTCCTCATTGGCAAAGATCATCAGGTCGGAATACGGTGCGGCCTCGCGCGGAAGCTGCTCGCGGCGCTCCTGCGCCTTGCCGCCGGCAGCGCCAAACACCGCAATGACCGGACTAGCGGGAAACGCGCGCTTGACCGACGAGAAAAGCGAGCGGAACGAAAGCTGGTTGTGCGCGTAGTCGACGACACAAATCACGCGGCCGTCCTTCGACTCCACGACCTCCATACGGCCCGGCACACGCAGTTTTGAGAGGCCCTTCTTGATGGCATCGATACCGATGCCGATCTCGCGCGCAGCGGCGATAGCGACCAGCGCGTTCTCCACGTTAAAGTCGCCCGCGATACCCAGCAGGACCTTCTCCCCCGCCTCGGACTCGTCGGCACACAAGCCATGCAAGTTGAACTCGATGCTAAAGCCGACCATGCGTACGTCGCTCGCCCACAGACTTGCCTCGGGATGCTCGACGCCAACGGTCACCAAGCGCTCGGCCGTCGACGCTGCCTCTAGCACACGGTCAACCTCTTCGGTGCCTAGATTCACCACGGCGGTCTTTGCCTGGTCAAAGATCCTGAGTTTGCTCTCAAAATAATCCTCAAACGTGGGGTGTTCGATCGGCGAGATGTGGTCGCGGCCGATGTTGAGGAAGCACGCCACGTCAAACGGCAGATTCTCGACGCGTTGGTACTTGAGCGCCTGGCTCGAGACCTCCATGACCATGGACTGGCGACCGGACGTGCGGCAGTTGGCGATATGGCGCCAAACCTCGGGGGCCTCGGGCGTGGTGTTGGTGCTCTCGTAGCACTCGATACCATCGTCGGTACTCACCGAGCCGATCATGCCGCAGGACTCGCCCGCCGCCTTGATGATGGACTGGAGCATAAAAGCGGCCGTGGTCTTTCCCTTGGTGCCGGTGATGCCCACGATCTTGACGTCGTGGTCAGGACGGTCGTAGACCTCCGGCGGCAACAGGGCCATGGCCGTGCGAACACTATCAACAACCAGCATCGCAGCACCGCTCTCCTGCGCCAGCGGCTCCAGAGACTCGACCAGCGACTCCTCGCACACAAATGCGACGGCGCCCGCATCGAGCGCCATGCTCAAAAACGCGGGCTTAAAGGCAGCACCTTTGCAAAAGAATACGTCACCTGCCGAGACCACGCGCGAATCAAACGAGCAGCCGGTCACGGCACGCTCGTCAACCTGCTCTGATGCGCGCAGCTCGCCGCACACGTCGAGAAGCTTGGCAAGCGTATCGACCGTGGTCACGGTCGCGGAATCCGAATGGTGCATCTTTCACCTTTCTCAGCCATTTGGCAGGGACGGTTTTTATAGTAACTGAAACGCACCCACGCAAAAACGGCTCCCGGAGGAGCCGTTACGCGCAGGCGTTCGTAAGCCGAGGCTAGGCAGCCTGAACAGAAGGCTGGCCCTCGTCGATAAAGAAGCGCTTGTACCACACCAGGAACACGAGCGGCGTATAGATCTTGCGCTGGAAATCGCCCTTGCCCGCAAAGTGCAGATCGAGCAGGTGCATGAGCTCGTCGGTATCGAAGAACTCGCTTGCCCACGGCGCGGTGAAGTACTCCTTGACATAGTCGTACCACTTTTGCTCGCGCAGCCAGTAGACAATCGGCACCGGGAAGCCCACCTTGGGACGGGTGGCCCACTCATCGGGCAGCGACTTGTTGGCAGCGTGGCGGAGTACCTGCTTGTTGCCGTTCTCGTTGATGCGGTAGCGATCGGGAATGTGCTCGGCGAACTCCATGACTTTGCGGTCCAGGAAGGGCACGCGCAGCTCCAGCGAGTGCGCCATGCACATCTTGTCGGCCTTGAGCAGAATGTCGCCCGGGAGCCACATGTTCATGTCCAGGTACTGCTTCTTGACCAGTTCGGGCTGACCCTTCACGCGTGCGTAGATGGGTGCAGCGAGCTCGAAGGCGCCATCGCCGGTGTTGTACTCGGGCTTGAGCACGCCGTCGACCTCGCGCTCCGGCCATACCAGAGCCTGTCCCAGGAACGACTTCTCAGGGATCTCGGCACCCTTGACCAGGAAGTTATGTCCCTTGAAGTACGGCATATGCAGCGCCAGGTTACCGAGCGCGCGACGGATGGGCAGCGGCACCATCTTTTTGTACTTGCGGACCGGGACCGTGTCCTCGTAGTAGGCGTAGCCGCCAAAGAGTTCGTCGGCGCCTTCGCCCGAAAGCACGACGGTGACGTCCTTGCGGGCCATCTCGGCCAAGAACCACAGCGGCACAGAAGACAGGTTGGACTGCGGCTCGTCCATGTGATACTGGATATCCTCAAGCGCACCGAAGAACTCGTCGGCGGTAATCATCTTGCGGACGTTCTCGACGCCGAGCTTATCGGAAAGCTCCTTGGCGTAGTTGGTCTCGTTGAAGTTCTTGTAGTCAAAGCCCACCGAGAAGGTCTTGTCGGGCATGAGGCAAGCGGCAATATAGCTGGAGTCGACGCCGCCGGAGAGGAACGACGCGACCTTGACGTCGGCGATGCGATGGGCCTCGACACTCTCGTGCACGACCTCGTCCAGCTCATCGACATACTCTTCGAACGGCTTCTCGACGGCAGAGTAATCGCAATCCCAGTAGCGCTCGATGTTCATCTTGCCGGTCGAGATATCGACGGTAAAGTAGTGCGCCGGCGGCAGCTTGTAGACACCCTCGAAGAAGGTCTCCTCAGTCGCCGAATACTGCAGCGTCATGTACGGACGCAGAGCCTTTTTGTTGACCGCCTTGTGGAAGTGCGGGTAGTCCAGGAAGCTCTTGATCTCGGAACCAAAGAGCACGCCCGGAGCGCCGTCGCCCGCATCGGCCATGGGATAGTAATAGAGCGGCTTGATGCCAAAGATGTCGCGGGCGCCAAAAAGCTTATTCTTCTTTTTGTCCCAGATGACGAAGGCGTACATACCGCGCAGGCGATCGAGGACGGCCTCGCCCCACTCCTCGTAGCCGTGCAGGAGGCTCTCGGTGTCGGCGCCGCAGTGGAACTTGTAGCCCTTGGCCTCGAGCTCGGAACGGAGTTCTTGGAAGTTGTAGATCTCGCCGTTGAAGACAATGACGACGCTGCCGTCCTCATTGGCCATGGGCTGAGCGCCGGCCTCGGTCAGGTCGAGGATCGACAGGCGGCGGAAGCCGAGGGCAACGCGGCCATCGATAAACTGGCCGCCCATGTCGGGACCGCGATGGACGATGCGGTCCATCATCTTGGTGAGCACCTCGGATTGGTTATCCGTCCCACCGACAAAACCGACAAAACCGCACATATACTATCCCCTCTGCTGTTGCTGGGCATCAAATCGAATCAGTAGCTTTTGAGTATACCCGAGGGCGTAAAGAGGGGCGGAATGTTCAGGCAATCTCAACTGAATCAGCTCCGCTGTGACACGCGCGAGTTACCTTTAATGGATATGAGGTGAATGGGGCGATTGTTTTGCTATACTCTCTCCGCACGGGCGATTGGCGCAACGGTTAGCGCAGGTGCTTTACACGCACAAGGCTGGGGGTTCGAATCCCTCATCGCCCACCACTGAATTGGAAACGGTCCTCGCAAGGGGACCGTTTTTTGTTTGGGCCCAGCGCATGGGATTCGAACCCGCCAGGGTGCGGAGCTGAGGAAACGCGAAGCGTTTTCCAGCGCAGCACGCGAGGGCCGCAGGCCCGAAGCGGAAGCGGGCGGCGCCAGCCGCACGCGGACATCCCTCATCGCCCACCACTGATTTGAAAGGCTCCCAGCAATGGGAGCCTTTCTTTTTTGGGCCCATCGCAGAGGGATTCGAACCCGCCAGCACATCTATCGCAAAGGCCGTGGTCAAAAAATGGCAAAAATGAGTACTGCTACTTTGTTTGCAACATATAAAAAGATAGTATTTGCTTAAGTTACGCAACATATGTCCATTATAAGGACTAACAGTTGGATCAAAATCATGCTTTCATCGCCATTTCGACTTGCTATCTGGCCTTATTAGTCCAAAATTGCTGCTATCAAATCGGTAGCAGTACTCATATTTGATGTTTTTTGACCAGCAGGTCTCCCTGCCTTAGCAAATCTAAGGCAAAACGGGTTCCAGACCGCTGAATCATGCCGCATAGGGCACGTCCGCAGTCCGGAACCCGGTCAAAATTGAGTTATTGCGCCGCGTTAGCCCAAAACACCCGACAGTATCTCGATCAGGCTGTCCACGTCGGCTTCCTCGCAGACAAGTGGCGGCAGGAAACGCAGCGTATGCGCACCCGTAGCGTTGATCACGGCACCGGCGGCCAGCGCGCGGGCAACAACATCATGCGCGTCGCCCGCGGCATCATCCAAATCACAGCCGAGCATCAAGCCGCGGCCACGTACCTCGGTCACGTGCGGCAGCTTGGCGAGCTTTGCCTCCATATAGGCGCCCACCTTGGCAGCATGGTCGGCATAATCGCCGCGCACGAGCGCGGAGAGCGTCGCGGCGCACGCCGCGACGGCCAAGCAGCTACCGCCAAAGGTCGAGCCGTGGTCCCCCGGCTTAAACACGTCGGCAATCTCCTTCTTTGCCACTACGGCACCCATGGGCACGCCATCGGCAATGCCCTTGGCAAGGCTCATAATGTCGGGCTCCACGCCATAGGTTTGGAATGCAAATGGCTTGCCAGAGCGGAAGATGCCGCACTGGACCTCGTCGGCGATAAGCACGGCACCCACCTCGTGCGCCAAGTCGCGCGCTGCCGCCATAAACTCCTCGGTCATGGGATGCACACCGCTCTCACCCTGGATCGGCTCGAGCATCACGGCACAAATTTCGCTCCCCAGCTGCTTAAAGATCGCACGCAGCTCATCCACATCGTTGGGCGTGCAGGCCACAAAGCCACCCGGCAGCGGGCGGAAGCTGTCCTGCAGCCAATCCTGCATGGTGGCGGCAATGGTCTCGAGCGTACGGCCGTGGAAGCCGCCGCGCATGCACACGATGGTGTTACCGCCATTACCGGCACGCTTGGCGTACAGGCGCGCGAGCTTCATCGAGCCTTCGTTGGCCTCGGCGCCAGAGTTGGCAAAGAAGGTCTCCCAAACCTGCTCATCCGCAGCCGGGGCACCAAGAGCAGCTGCCGTGGTCTCATCGCCGGCGACAATGGCATCGGCAAGCACGCGCGCACCATCTACGTCGTCGTTAGCAAGCTTGGACAGCAGCGCCGCGACCTGTCCGCGCTGCTCGATGTAGAAGTAATTGGAGACATGCATGAGCTTTTTGGTCTGTGCCTCGAGCGCCGAGAGCACAGCCGGGTCGCCATGACCTAGGCTGCACACGCCGATGCCGGCAAGAAAGTCGAGGTACTCACGGCCATCGTCGCCGGTGAGCTTCATGCCGTGACCCTCGACAAACTCGACCGGAGAGCGGCCAAAGGTATGCATAACGTAATGGGATTCGAGCGATTGTTGAGTTGCAAGTGACATGGGATGCCTTTCGTTGGGCGCCGTACGGCGCAGGGCTATGGGTGCAGGGACGCGACGACCGCGGGTCGGCTAGACCGTCTGGAGCTTCTCGACCTCGTCGAGGTTCTCGGTCAGGCGCGCCGCAAACGTCGAAAGCGGGTGCGGATGCGTATCGAACTCGTAAGCCGTCTCGGTGGAGTGGATCACGGTGCCGACGCCGGCATCGGTCAGCAGCTCCAGGAGCAGCGAATGCGGCGTGGTGCCGTTGATGATGTGCGCGCGGAACACACCGGCGGCAAGCGCATCGACAGCGGCGCGTAGCTTGGGAATCATGCCCTTGTCGACTTCGCCGCCGTAGAGCATCTCATTGACCTCATCGAGCGTCAGGTTGGAGATAAGCGAATCCTTGTCGCTAAAGTCCTTGTACAGACCATCGACATCGGTCAAAAAAATCGCCTTGTGCGCATGAAGCGCCGCTGCAACGGCGCCGGCGGCGGTATCGGCGTTGATGTTGAAGAAGCCACCGTCCTCCCCCGCCGCGACCGTGGCGATAACGGGAATGTACTCGCTGTCGAGCAAACGCTCGATATAGTCGGTGTTGACGTGCGTGACCTTGCCTACGCGGCCGAGCTCTGGGTCGAGTGGCTCGGCGATAAGGGTACCGGCGTCGCTACCGGACACGCCCACGGCCAGGTTGCCGTGGTGGTTGAGCGCCGCGACCAGCTCCTGATTGACCTTGCCGCCCAGCACCTCGCGCACGATATCCATGGTGGCAGGCGTAGTCACGCGCTGGCCGTTCTTAAACTCGACGGGGATGTCGTAGTGGCTGAGCGCCTCGTTGATGGCCTTGCCGCCGCCGTGCACGATAACAGGGCGCATGCCGATAATCTTGAGCAGGACGATGTCGCTCATCACGTCACGACGCAGCTGCTCGTCGACCATGGCGGCACCGCCGTACTTGATAACGACCGTCTTACCGGTCAGGTTCTTAATCCACGGCAGCGCCTCGAACAGCAGCTGCGCGGTAACTTCGTTGGATTCGCTCGAGCGACAATCGCGTGCGAACTTCATAGTCTGCCTCGTCTTTCGTTTAGCTATCGCGCCGTACCTCGTTGCCCGAGATTGCAGCGGGATGCACGGCACATCGGGAGTCTAGGAACGGTAGTCACCGTTAATGGAGATGTACTCGTGCGTGAGGTCGCAAGTCCACACGGTGGTCGCCGCGTCCCCTGCACCCAGGTCTGCCGAGATCACAATCTCGGGCGCCTCAAAACGTCGCAGGGCTTCGTCCTCATCGAAGGGGACCGTCAGGCCATCGCGACAGACGGGCATACCCATCATGTCGATGGACACATCTTCTTGGTTAAACTGCACGCCGCACTTACCGAGCGCCATGGCAACGCGGCCCCAGTTGCAATCGTGGCCGGCAATGCAGGTCTTGACGAGCGGCGAGTTGGCGACGGCACGAGCGGCGATATCGGCCTCCTCGTCGTTCACGGCGCCGGTGACGTTAACCGTCACGAGCTTGGATGCGCCCTCGCCATCTGCGGCGATGTTGCGCGCCAGGCTCTCGCACACCTCATGCACGGCAAAGGCTAGCTCGTCGAAGGCGTCAGAGCCCTCGACAATAGGCTCGGCATCTGCGGCAGCGGCGCCGGAGGCAAGCATGATGCAGGTGTCGTTAGTCGAGGTGTCGGAATCGACCGTTACCTTGTTGAAGGTCTGTTTGACGGTGGAGAGCAACAGGGCATGGAGCGCCTCCGGCTCGACGGGGGCATCGGTAGTGATGACCGCGATCATGGTTGCCATGTTGGGCATGATCATGCCCGAGCCCTTGCACATACCGCCCACCGTATAGGCATTGCCTGCGTGCCCCGCGGCCTCGCTGCGGTAACACACGGCATACTCCTTGGAGTGCGTGTCGGTCGTCATGATAGCGCGGGCGGCATCGGCGCCACCGTGGGCGGAGAGCGCCTCGTAGGCGGCAGGAACGGCAGTCTCAAACGTGTCAATCGGCAGAATCTGACCAATTACACCCGTGGAGGCGACCAGAAT
Source organism: uncultured Collinsella sp. (assembly GCA_902490095.1). Taxonomy (GTDB): domain Bacteria; phylum Actinomycetota; class Coriobacteriia; order Coriobacteriales; family Coriobacteriaceae; genus Collinsella. Next base: position 34,344 of record CABUCQ010000001.1, on the reverse strand, counting down.
CTGCTGGGGCTCGCAGCCGATGACCTGCGAGGCGATGTTGCAGGTCTCGCGCGCGCAGGCAAGACCGGTCTCACCCGTGGCGGCGTTGGCGTTGCCGGAGTTGATAGAAACACCGGCGATGATGCCATAGCCCTTGTCGGCGCCGCCCAGATTGGCGCGGCTCACCTGCACAGGCGCTGCGCAAAAGCGGTTGGTCGTAAACACGCCGGCGCCGGGACAGGGCTTATCGGGCACGACAAGCGCGTAATCCAAGCGCTCGGGATTCTTGCGGAATCCGGCATGAATACCCGCGGCCTTAAAGCCGGCTGCCGCCGTTACGCCGCCCTCTACGGCACGAATTTTGATATCGAACTGCTCAGCATTCATCGTCTTTATGACTCCTTATATCAAACAAAAAATGGGCATCGGTTGGTGCGCCATGCCAGCCACAATCATGAGACCAGCTTAGGAGTGGCGCCCCACTCGATGCCCGACTACCAAATCGCTAACAATCGAATGTGCTACACCGGGCACGCCACTGTGGGCAAGCCTCGTCGCTCGTCAAAACCAAAGACGATGTTGGCGCACTGGACCGCCTGGCCTGCTGCACCCTTGCACAGATTGTCGATGGCGCCCGTAGCCACCAGAACGCCCGCGCGCTTGTTGAGCGCGAGGCCGATCTGGGCGGCGTTGGTGCCGACGACCGAAGCCGTCTTGGGCTGCTGGCCGGCATCGAGTACGCGCACGAAGGTTCGACCGGCGTAGAACTGCTTGTAATGGTCGACAACGTCCTCAAGGGTCAAGGTATCGATAGCCTGCGGCGTAAGCGGCATCGTCACCGTAGAGAGCAGACCGCGCTTGAGCGGTGCCAGGTGCGGGGTAAAGACGACGCGATCGGTTAGGCCCAAGATCTGCTCGATTTCGGGCGTGTGACGATGCTTGCCCACGCCATAGGCCTCCAGGTTTTCGTCCGCGCTGCAAAAATGCGTACGGGCGTTGCAGGACTTACCGGCACCCGTTACACCGCTGATAGCGTCAACGATCACGGGGCCGCTCTGGGCAACCCAGCCGGCGCGCACGGCAGGCGCGGCGGCAAGGCTCGTTGCGGTGGGATAGCAGCCGGCGCAGGCGACCAACACGGGCCTGCCAGCAGCATGGCTGGAAGCAGCGGTCTCCAAGTCCTGGCAGAACAGCTCGGGCAGGCCGAAGGCACGTGTCTTGAGTAGCTCGGGGCTCGTGTGCTCGGCGGCATACCATGCCTCAAACACGGCCGGATCGCTCAGGCGGTAATCGGCCGAAAGATCAAAGCAGGAAACGTCTGCGGCAAGCAGGGCGGGCACCTGCGCCATGGCGGCGGTGTGCGGCACGGCCAAAAATACCGCGTCGCAGTTCTTGAGCTCGGGGGCATCATGCGTCGTGAAGACAAGATCGCTTACGCCGGTGAAGCTCGGGTACACCGCAGACAACGGCTGGCCGGCATCGGCGTTGGACGTAATGGCGACAAGTTCAAACTCGGGATGACCGAGCACGAGGCGAATGAGCTCGGCTCCGGCATATCCAGCCGCGCCGACGATTCCAACCTTCAAAGACATATCAGACTCCTTGTCTGCGATTTATGCACCGATGCGCATTTCGCAGCGGTCGTTATGAAGTGGGTTGAAACTTTAGCACCAAAAGATGCATGAATACGTAAATGGCTTGCATATTCATGCATTGAAACATTCCCGACACATTCGCTTGAAGGAATTGACAAATGGAGCGGGCCCCGTATTGACCGGCACTCCTTACGGTGCCGGGCAACACGGGGCCCGCCCATGCGAAAACTAAGTTGTTAGGATGAGCCAGCTGGCTAGAGCTCGACCGGCACCCATTCGTCGTGATTGCAGATAAAAGCCTCGGGATCCTCGACGCTAAAGAAGACGAGCATGGGGTCGTTAGGCCCCTCATAGTGCTCGCCCAGGCGCTCAAGATGCTTCCAACCGGCCTCGCGCATTTCACTCGAAGCCCGGTCTTCCAGCCCCGCACGCCCGCGCAGGATCAACCAACCATGGCCCGGCCACCAACTCGTGGCCTCAAAGCGCTGGTTTTGCAGAAGCTCTTGCCACACATCTTTGGTGCGCGCCGTCACAAACCACAGCTTGCCGTCCTGAATCTGTGCAAACGAGAACGGACGCACATGTGGCTGCCCGTCCACGCTTGTCGCCAGATACCACGCCGGCACCGACGTCAAATACTCCAAAACCGTATTCAATCCGTCCACGTTTCCTCCTGTACTAGCTAGTTTGGGAGCCTGGTTTGTGTGAGCTAGAGCTCCAGGCGCTCCTCGCTGCCGTCGATATCGCAGAACCGCGCGGCGATGTTGCGGACCGAGAAGAACGCAAGGCGGCCGTCGTTGGCGCTCTCGTGTTCCTCGCCGATGCCCACCATGTGCTTAAAACCCGCTTGACGCACCTTGTCGCTCGCAACTGCGTCGTCCTCAAGTGCGGCCTCGCCGGTCAACACGATCCAACATTCCCCCGGCTTCCAGCCCGAGAGTTCAAACTTGGGATTCGCACTCAGCTCCGCCCACACATCCTTGTCGCGCGATGTGCAAAACCACAGCTTACCGTCATCGACCATGGCAAATGAAAACGGCCTCACGCGAGGCTGATACCCGTCGGCCACATCGGTCGTGGCCAGATACCACGCCGGAATGCGCCTGAGATACGAACAGGCGCGCTCAAGCTGAGCCGTGCGGTCGTTGTCGGTCATAGGGACCCCTTTCTTGCGCTCGAATCGCGCCTAAACAAGTTGAAGATTGATGACGATGACGCAGATGAGCAGCAACGCCGTCACCACCGCCGCCAACGCATCGCTGCGGCCAAATGCAAGCGCATGCAAACGTGTGCGGCCCTGCTCGCCATGATAGCAACGGGCATCCATGGCGGCCGAAAGCGTCTCGGCATGACGGAACACGCCCGTGAACAGCGGAATCGCCACACTGCCGAGCATACGCACGCCGCCGAGCGGACCGCACGTCACGCGCGCGCCGCGGCTTGCCTGCGCGTCCGCCGTCTGCTTCATCTCGGTGGCGAACTGCGGCATAAAGCGCAACGCGATACCCATGATCATGCCGAGCTCATGCGCAGGGAGCCCCACGCGCGCAAACGGTGCGAGCAGATGCTCAAAGCCCGCGGTGAGGTCGAGCGTGGGGGTGGTGAGCGTAATGGCGCTCATGCCGGCCATCATCAGGGTCAGGCGGCACGCCATAAACGCCGCAGAACGCAGCGAGCCCTCGCTTATCTGCAGAAAGCCGAGCTGCCACAAGATGCGCCCACTCTGATCGGTAAACAAGTTGAGCACCGCGACCACGACGACGATTGCCAGCAGCGGCGCCATCGATGATAGGACCCGGCGCAACGGCACCCGGGACACGGTATAGATCAGGACAACGAAGATTGCGACCGGGACCAGTCCGCGGAAGCTGCTGACTGTGAGCGTCGTGATCAGAAACACAAAGCCCAAGAGCAACTTAGTTCGCGGGTCTAGGCGGTGGATCGCACTATCGCCGGGATAGTAGCTGCCAAACGAAAACGCCTCCATTAGCAGCCCTCCTCTCGCGCGACCGTCTTGGATTTAGCAATGTCCGCGACGTTAGAAGGACCGCCCGAGCGACCGATTAGCAGGTCCACCAACTCGTCTGCCAGCGACTCAACCGTATAAAGGCCGTCAAAGCGCAGCGGCACGCCTGCCTTCGCAAGCGCCAGCGCCATGCGCTGGGCAGCGGGAACACCCAAGCCGATTGATTTAAGCTCATCCGCATGCGCAAACACCTGAGCGGGGGTTCCCTCGGCAAACACCGCACCTTCGTTCATTACGACGATACGGTCGCAGCAATTGGCCAGGTCATCCATGCTGTGCGAAACCATGACAACGGTCAGGCCCTCGCGATGGAGTCGATCGATGAGCCCTAGGAAATCCCTGCGCGCAGCCGGATCGAGCCCCGCCATGGGTTCATCGAGCACCAGGACTTCGGGCTCCATGGCGAGCACGCCGGCGAATGCCACGCGGCGCTGCTGGCCGCCCGAAAGCTCAAAGGGACTCTTGTCGCCGACCGTGGAAAGGTCGAGGCCCACGCGTGAGAGCGATGACTCGACACGACGGTCGACTTCATCTTGCGGCAAGCCAAGGTTATGCGGACCAAACGCCACGTCCTGCGCCACGGTTTCGGCAAACAGCTGACGCTCAGGATATTGAAACACCACGCCGACCTTGGCCTTAACCGCGGCGGCGTCTTTCTTGTTTGACAGATCGAGCCCCAGCGCGCGAACGGATCCCTCCTGGGGGCGAATCAAACCGTTGAGATGCTGGACCAGCGTCGACTTACCCGAACCGGTATGACCTGCCAAGCCCAGGAACTCGCCGCGACGCACCGTCAGCGATACATCGCGCAGCGCCCACGGGCTGCTTGGGTCGTTTCCCCAGAGAGCCTGTTTGTTCGATTTGTCCGCAGTGGCCGAGCGCTTGTGCCAGCGGTGGCGCTCGCGCGGACTGAGCGAATAACTGTACGAAACATGGGATAGCTCTATGACGGGCTCCGACGCGTTGCCCTCGTTGTCTACCGGAACAGTGCCGTCAGCGATTTCCAACTGGGATGCGGAAGACTGCCCCGCGGTGCCTGCCCCACTTCGCTCGGCATAAGTCTGCGCAATCTCGGCGACCATATCCGCCTCACGTACCTGCGCGCAAACGGGCACGCCCTTCGCACGAAGTGTCCTACCTAAGCAGCACGACGCCGGCATATCCAGGTTGAGCTGAGCGAGTTCATTCGCCCGCGTCAGAATCTCCTCGGGCGTACCCAGCATGGCAACATGCCCCGCCCGAAACACCGCGACACGATCGGCCTCGGCGGCCTCTTCCATAAAGTGCGTAATCATCACGATGGTCATGCCGCGATCGTGCAACGCGCGGCAAGCCTTCATGAGGCCCTTGCGCCCACGCGGATCAAGCATCGAGGAAGCCTCGTCCAATATGAGCACGCGCGGTTCCATGGCAAGCACGCCGGCAAGCGCCACGCGCTGCTTTTGGCCGCCCGAAAGCGCATGGGTCTCGTGGTGCTCAAAGCCCACCAGGCCCACGCCCTTCAGCGCCTCGCGTACGCGCTGCGCAATTTGCGCCGATGGCACGCCTAGGTTTTCGGGACCAAACGCAATGTCATCTTCGACAAGCGTTGCCACCAGCTGGTCGTCGGGATTCTGGAATACCATGCCCGCGGTCGAACGAATGTCGTAGACCAGCTCGGGGTCGGACGCATCCATGCCGTTGATGCGTACCGTGCCCGCATCGGGCTGCAACAGCGCATTCAGATGCTTGGCAAACGTCGACTTGCCCGACCCATTGCCACCGAGGATGCAGAAAAACTCCCCGTCCTCGATGTTCAGATCGACGCCGTCGAGCGCCGGTGCGGCACCGTCATAACTAAAGGAAACGCCCCGACACTCAATCATGCGCGGCCTTTGACCTGGTCCTTTTTAGGCGTGATGAGGTTGGAAACCGCCTTGTACACCGCAAGCGTCAATACCGAGTTAAGCACGGTCTTGATAAGGTTGAACGGCAGTACGGCAGGAATCATGAGCGGGGCGATCACATCGACCGAGCCATACCAGAACCATACGCCAATGGTAAGGTTTGCGACCATAGACAGCGCTGTAGCGGCAATGACGCCGAGCACCAGGCCAATCACGGCACCCTTATAGGTGTGCATCTTCTGGTAAACGATAGCCGCGGGCAGAATATAGCCCAGCGTGGCAACCAAGTTCATAAGCGCACCGACCCAGTCACCCGTGGTGAGCGCATGGATAACGATAGCCATAGCGGCAACAGCGGTGCCGGCACTAGGACCGTACGCAAACCCGCACACCATCGCCGGCACCAGCGACGGGTCATACGTCAAAAACGGCGCCGAAGGAAGGATGGGCAGCTGCACGTACATAAACAGGGCACCCAAGGCGCACATCAGCGCCATGGTAACGAGCTGTTTGGTGCTCCACCTATTCGTGTTCTCAAAATGGATATGCTGCGACTGTTCAGACATAAGATCACCTGCCTCTTTCATCCGGACTCTAACCGTTGGTACTGGAATCTCACCAGTTCAGCCGGCATGCGAACCAACGCACACACGGGTCGCGGACTCATCGGCTCGGCCGCAGGCGTCTCGCCTGCACCACGGCGCCCCTTTGGCACCGCCCGATTTACCGCCAGTGGGGAATTTCACCCCGCCCTGAAACAGCAATTGCAAGTGTAGCACCAGTAGGCTTTCGCGCAAGTATGCCATGGGTAATTTATGGCGGGGACCAGTTACCGCAACAACCACGTTCCCCACCCGTCCCAAAGTAACGCGCCTTTCGCGGCAAAGCCGCGAAACAGCGACCGGGACACGTATCCCCATCAGCCACGATCTCCGCCCACGCCGACCTCAAGGCCGTAAACGCAGGGAATCCGGGGGCGGGACGGGGACTTCTCTCCGGAATATTCCGCAGGACGCAAAGAGGCTCCGCAGCGCGAAGCGCGATGCGGAGCCTCTTTGCATGTCCGAGGACGTTCCGGAGAGAAGTCCCCGTCCCGCCCCCGGATTCCCGGTGGGAGTTCTAGACCTTGTCGGCCTTAGTACATACCGCCGCCCTGCTGACCAGCGGTAGCAGCAGCGATTGCGTCCTCAAGCTGAGTGTTCTTGGGCACATCGGAGACGGTGGCCTCGGTGATGAGGATCAGGCTGGCGACAGAAGCAGCGTTCTGCAGGGTGACGCGGCTGACCTTGACGGGGTCGAGGACGCCCATCTCGATCATGTCGCCCCACTCGCCGTTGGCAGAGTTGAGACCCTGGCCGGCGGGCAGCTCGGCAACCTTGTCGACCACGACAGCGCCCTCAAAGCCAGCGTTCTTGGCGATGGTGGCGACCGGAGCGGTCAGAGCCTTCTTGACGATGTCGACGCCGATCTTCTCCTCGGGGTCGTCGATCTCGACAGCGTCGAGCGCAGGAGCAGCGTCCATGAAGGCGACGCCGCCGCCAGCGACAATGCCCTCCTCGACAGCAGCGCGGGTAGCCTGCAGGGCGTCCTCGACGCGATGCTTGATCTCCTTGAGCTCGGACTCGGTAGCAGCGCCAACCTTGATGACGGCAACGCCACCGGAGAGCTTGGCCAGGCGCTCCTGGAGCTTCTCACGGTCGAAGTCAGAGGTGGTGTTCTCCATCTCACCCTTGATCTGAGCGATGCGGGCGTCGATGGCCTCCTTGGAGCCAGCGCCGCCGACGACGACGGTGTTGTCCTTGGAGATGGTGACGGACTTAGCAGTACCGAGCATATCGGCGGTGATGTCAGCGACCTTCACGCCCAGCTCGTCCAGAGCGGCCTGGCCACCGGTGAGGACGGCGATGTCCTCGAGGATGCGCTTGCGGCGATCGCCGTAGCCCGGAGCCTTGACGGCGCAGACGTTGAGGGCGCCACGGATCTTGTTGAGGACCAGGGTAGGCAGAGCCTCGCCGTCGATGTCCTCAGCGATGATGAGCAGGCCACGGCCAGCGCGCTGGACAGCCTCGAGAACGGGCATGATGTCCTGAACGCTGGAGATCTTCTGGTCGGTGATGAGGATGTACGGATCCTTCATCACGGCCTCCATGCGGTCGTTGTCCGTGACGAAGTAAGCGGAGACATAGCCCTTGTCGAACTGCATGCCCTCGACGGTGTCGATGGTGATGTCGAACGTCTGGGAATCCTCGACGGTGATGACGCCGTCCTTGCCCACGACCTCCATGGCCTCGGCGATCTTCTCGCCGACCTCGGGGTCACCGGCAGAGATGGTACCGACGGAAGCAATCTGCTCCTTGGTCTCGACCGGCTTGGCCTGCTTCTTCATCTCGGCGACGGCGGCGTTGACGGCCTTGTCGATGCCGCGACGGATGGCCAGCGGGTTAGCGCCAGCAGCAACGTTGCGCAGACCGTCGTTGACGATGGCCTGAGCGAGCAGGGTTGCGGTGGTGGTGCCGTCACCCACGGTGTCGTTGGTCTTGGTGGCAACCTCCTTCACCAGCTGGGCGCCCATGTTCTCGATGTTGTCCTCGAGCTCAATCTCCTTGGCGACGGAAACGCCGTCGTTGGTGATGGTCGGGGCACCGAACGTGCGCTGCAGCGCAACGTAGCGACCCTTGGGGCCCATGGTGACGGTAACGGCGTCGGCCAGAGTGTTGACGCCCTTGGCAAGCTTAGCGCGGGCATCGGTGTTGAACGTAATGTTCTTTGCCATGGTAGGTAATCCTCCAAAAGAAATGTGACTCGCGTCGCCGCTTCCGAGTCCTATGCGGCAGGCGCGTTCAAAGACGAATCAGAGATTCCGACGAGACTAGGCCTCGACGATAGCGTAGATGTCGTCGGCGCGCATCAGCAGATACTTCTCGCCGTCGACCTTGACCTCGTTGCCACCGAACTTACCGTAGATGACAACGTCACCGACCTTGACGTCCATGGGGATGCGCTCACCCTTGTCGTTGACCTTGCCGGCGCCAACGGCAACGATGGTGCCACGCTGCGGCTTCTCCTGAGCGTTGCTGGCGATATACAGACCAGAAGCGGTCTTCTGCTCGGCCTCGTCGGGCTTGACCAGAACACGATCTGCAAGCGGCTTCAAAGACGACATGCTTGTCTCCTCCTTTTTGGGCCGCGCGGTTATACCACGCGAATTAACCCTTTTTGTTTGCGTACGCGTTGAATGGTACCCACGAATGGCGGGTTATACAACACGGAGTCAAAAAATCTTATTTTTTGGCACTTAGATTTTCTGAATGCCGGGGGATAACTTAGCGGTGGCTCCCGTGTGGCTCCGGAGGGGCGGGGCATAAGGTTTCCTGCTCGGGCAGTCCTGCTCGCACGAAGGCCACATTAAGCGGCTTTCGGCTCGTGCGGAACTCGCGATAAACCTTATGCCCCGCCCCTCCGGAGCCACACGGGAGGCAGGTTAACTAATTCGAGCCCGGCATTCAGAAAAGTCAGTGCAGCAAAATGGCGATGCGGATAGCGACATGGGCATGGTTTTCGTTGCGTGCACGGGTCCCCTGGGGAGCACCGTGCATTTTTGGGAGTATTCAGCAAGCCAGGACGGCTGCATACACGCCGGACACACCATATTGGTCCCAAGGACGCCTTCGACCGGCGATTTGAGTCGGCAGGCAAACCCCGCCAGGACAAAAAGGCATGCTTCGCGCCGTACCGGAGCCCAAAATGACGTCAATCTCCGCAACGTTACTCAGCCGCAGCGGCACCGGCAGAGCTCGCGGTGCTGAATACTCCGTTTTTTGCACGGCACGGGCGGGGGTACATCAGGATCAGGAAGGACATCCCAGCCTTTTTATGCAATCTGTAATGGGAAGTATGCAAAACACCAAGAGATAGCATTGCTGGTGTCCAAATTGAGCGCGGGGCAGCAGCACCTCCGCCCCGCACCCAAATCCAACAGAGCAGGGACGCTCATGGCGGATCCCCACCAAAACGCAAACGCGGCTCGAGCGCTATCCCAAAAAGGCTGCCCGAGCCGCGCATAACGGTACGGCATGAATACTTAGCGCTCGTAAATCAAGTTACCTGCCAGGTAGGTGGTCTGAACCTTGGTAGCCTGGAGCTCTTGGGGGTCGATGGTGAGCGGGTTTTGGTCCAGGACTACCAGGTCGGCATACTTGCCGGGCTCCAAGCTGCCGAGGTTTTGCTCGTCGCCCGCTGCATAGGCGCTGCCCAGGGTGTAGTTGCGCAGGGCTGTTGCTGCATCGATGCGCTCGCTCGGTAACCAGCCGCCCTCGGGCCAGTGGCTTTTGGGATCCTGGCGCGTGATAGCCGTGTAGAGCACGTTCATGCTTGTAACAGCTGTGATGGGGCTATCGGTGCCGAAGGCTTGGCGGATGCCGCGCTGCTTATAGGTCGCAAACGGCCACATGATGCGGCTGCGTTCCAGGCCCAGATCGCGCTCGGGGCCGCCCGGGTCGAGTGTAATGTGACAGGGCTGGCTCGAGGCAACGACGTTAAGCTTGCGTAGACGATCGATGTCCTCGGGCAAGAGGTTCTCCAGGTGCTCGAGCGTGTTATGGCCGTGCTGGGGCAGGCCGTACAGGTCGGCGGCCTCCTCGAAGATATCCAGCGCGGCATGAATCGCACCGTCGCCGATGACGTGGATGCGCACGGTATGGCCGCGCTCCGCGGCCGCCAGAACCAGCTTGCGCATGCGCTCGGCAGGAACCGTCAGGCGACCTTGATCGCCCGGGAAGCGCGGGTTGGTATAGGGCTCGGTGAGATAGGCCGTGTGTTCGCTCGACACGCCGTCGAAGAACTGCTTAAAGCCTGGCGCCGAAAGCAGCGCGTTGTTCGCGTAACGTACCTGCAGCTCTTCCAAGCGCGATTGGTCATCCAGCAGCGTGGGAAACAAATGGGCTCGGATGCCCAACTTGCCGGCTGCCTGCAGTTTGTCGTAGACGTCGTCGCGGATAAAATCGCAGCCCGGCATGGGCATGAGCGACATATCGCATATCGAGGTGATGCCCTGCTCGGCCATCCGCCTCATTTGATCGGCGTAAGCGCTTGCGATGCGATCCTCGCCCAGCCACTCAAGGCAGCGCGGTAGCAGCTGCATGGCAGCCGCCTCGTGAGCAATACCCGTGAGCTCGCCGTTTGCGTCCTTGTCGTAGCTACCGCCCGCTGGTGGCTCGCTGTCGCGCGTGACGCCGAGTGCATCGAGTGCGCGGCTGTTGAGCCACAGCGTGTGCCCGTCGCCCGAATACATAACACAGGGACGATCGGGGAATGCCACATCGAGCGACGCCTTGGTAGGATGCTCGGGCGGGTCCCAACGGTAGTCGCGCCAGCCCTGCGTCACAACCCAAGCGTCGTCGGGCAGGTCCTGGGAAAACTCGAGCGCATGTTGCACCAGCGCCGCCTCGGACGTGCCCATATCCATGAGCATGTACGGCGAGGAACCGACCGAGGTATGGAAGAAGTGCAGATGAGCGTCATGGAAACCGGGGCAGACAAACTGCTCGCCGTAGTCGATAACCGACGTAGCGGCAGGAGCGGCGGCGATCACGTCATCGGGCGCACCGACTGCGACGATACGGTCGCCTGCGATGGCAATCGCCAGCTCGCGGGTGGTATCGATGCCGTCTTGCGCGGTAAAGACGTTCTTGGAGCGGATAATCCGATCGATATGTTGCATGGGCATCCCCATCTCTGGCAGGAAATTCAACACCCCCGAGTGTACTCCCCCGCCCTTGTAACAAAACCCCAAGCGGCAAACGGCAACTTTACCAGCCCTAGCGGCAGGTGGCATACTGGAGAGAGCCTGTACGATTTTGCGATCAACCCAGCAAGGAGCAAATCGACCATGACGAAGACCAAGGCACAGCAGATTATGGCGGCGACCGAGGCTCGCGCGGCTGACGACGTCACCGCAGCCATCAAAGATATCGCTACCGAGTTTGAACCATATATCATCAAGCAGCGCCGGCACTTCCATAAGCACCCGGAGCTGAGCCTTGCCGAGGAGCGCACGACCTCCGACATCGCCAACCAGCTCGACGCCATGAATATCCCCTACGAGCGTCCGCTCAAGACCGGCTTGGTGGCAACGCTTCGCGGTACCGCGCCGGATGCCTACCGCGAGGACGGCACGCCACGCCGCCGCATCCTGCTGCGCGCCGACATCGACGCCCTGCCCGTCACCGAGCAGACCGGCGAGGAGTTCGCCAGCGTCAACGAGGGCTGCATGCACGCCTGCGGCCACGACTGCCATATCGCCATGATGCTCGGAACGCTGCAGATCCTGCGCCATATGACCGACGACATCCACGGCGAAGTCCGCATCGTCTTCCAGCCCAGCGAGGAAAACGGCCAGGGCGCCAAGCTCATGATCGGCACGGGTGTGCTCGACGGCGTCGATGGCGCCTACGCCGCGCACATCTGGAGCGAGGTCGACGCCGGCACCGTGAGCTGCGAGCCCGGACCGCGCATGGCCAATACCGACTGGTTCCGTATCGACGTACGCGGCACCTCGTGCCACGGCGCCATGCCCCAGCGCGGTCACGACGCCGTTATGGTGGCCGCAGAGATCGTCAACGCCCTGCAGACCATCGTCTCGCGCGAGATCAGCCCCTACGAGCCGGCTGTCATCACCGTCGGCGAGCTGCACGGCGGCACCGCACGCAACGTTATCGCCGGCACGGCCTACCTCGCCGGCACGGTGCGCACCTACGGCGATTCGACCCACGAGGAAATGCCGGAGCTCATGCGCCGCATCGTGGAGCATACCGCGGCCGCCTTGGGCGCCGAGGCAGAGCTCACCGACTACACCATCGCCAACTACAAGGTCGAAAACGACGCGGCCTCGAGCGAGCGCTGCCGTCAGGCTGTAATTAAGTGTCTGGGCCCCGCCGGCCAAGGCCATTATCGCGGCACGCTTTCGGGCGAGGATTTTTCGGAGTACCTGCGTCGCGTACCGGGCGTGCTCGCCTTTGTAGGTACGCGCAACCCCAAGATTGGCGCCACGTACGCCCAACATTCCTGCTTCTACAAGATCGACGAGACCGTGCTGGCAAAGGGCTCCATGGTGGCCGCCCAGTATGCTATCGACTTTTTGGCCGAGCCCACGCAAGAGGAGCTCGACGGCCCCGCGATTACCGCGGTCGCCGAAACCAACCCCGATCTGGCCGCCAAGTTGCGCTCTGCCAAGGCGACGACCGCCGAGGCTCGCGACGCCATCCATGATGCCCGAACGGCTCGCCATGCCGCGATCAAGGGCATCCACGACGCACGCGCTGCTGCACGCCGTGAGGAGAAGCACGACGAGTAATCGATTCGCTGGCATCTCGCAGTCATAGCCACATCGCGATGTCAAAGCGGGGGCGGACGTTTCGACACGTCCGCCCCCGCTCATTCTTCAAGCGCTATTTCTACTATTTCTACCCCGTCCCCAAATGGCAGACGGCATGACTACTCGTCCTGAGGTTCCTCGTCGGAGCTTGGCTCGGACGCCGACTCAGGTGCAGGTGCCGGCTCAGGCTTGGGCTCGGACTCAGGTGCGGGCTCGGCATCCGGAGCGCTGTAACCCGAGGGAGCGGACTTCTTCTCGAAGGGCAATACAAAAGTCAGGACGTCGTCCTTGTCCTCGTCGGCCCACTCGCTTGCATAACGTGCAACCCAATAGCCAACGGCACGGTGCTTGAGCATCTTGCCAAAGACCGTAAGAAATACGGTGACGAAAGCGACCAGCACCAAGAACAGCGCGAGCGTGACGCCACCGCCGGTAACAATTGCCTCAATACCCGTAGGACGATAGTAGTAGCTATACATACCGACAGAGGCAATGGCGCCAAAGACGACCGTCAAGATCCATGTGACAACGTTGGCGACCAGGCCCGTCAAAAACTCGGGAAGGAACGAAGCACAGAACAGCTTGGTCTTGTTGTGCTTAAACGCCGCCCAGACCTTATCGAGCGAAAACGCGCTCTCGACACGCCCGGTCACCGCAAAGTGCATCACGGCGATGTCGGCGAACATCTTAAAGAAGACACCCAGAATCGCCGAGGCAATTAGCGCCAGGACAAGCAGGCCAAGCGAACCGAACAGCGCAGCCTCGAGCGCATAAGAACCGTAATAAGAATACGAGCCCGCAGCGCCAATTACCACGCCCTCCACCAGCGAAAGCACTACACCGATAACGGGAATGGCAGCGATAACCTCGAGCACGACCGAAATAACGCTCGAAAAGACTCCGAGACCAAACGACGTGGAACGCATCAGCGGACGATCCATGCCGTCATCGATCTTAAGCGACAGATCGCGACCCCACTCGATGCCAAAGCCGGAACCGCACACGCTCGCAATGCAAGCTGCCAAAAAGCCGATGGCAGCCGCAATGCCGCCAATAACGGGAATAAACAACACGAGCACTGACACAACGCAAATCAGCGCCGGCAAAAACGCGATTTGGCATACACGCTGAAGCACGCCCGGAGTCTTGGTCATATCTTGGAACGCCTGAGCCACACAGCCCTTTGGCGCATTCGCCACGGGCGGTTGCGGAACAAACTGCTGGGGCTGAGGCTGTCCCTGGGGAGCGGGGCCAGCGGCACCGGCATTAGGAGCACCACACACGCCGCAGAACTTGTCGTTATCGCCCATGGGGGCGCCGCACTGCGAGCAGAACATAGAATCATCCCTTCGTATCTTGAACGAATCACTTGGATCGCAAACGTTGTCTTTAGCATCATTATTGCCCAATGTGGGGTCAAATACTCAAAGATGACCGATTTGCAAGGTACACGGCGCCAGCAGGCGGTTCGTTGAATACGTCTGTGCTAGTTCGTTCCGCGGAAGCCCTTGCCGACGATCTCGGAGCTGTCGACAATCGTGATAAAGGCACCCGGATCGACCTCGCGCGCATAGCGGCGCAGTTGCACGGCCTCGCGACGGCTCAGCACGCTCATGATCACCGTCACGCACTTGCCCGAGAAGGCACCGTAACCGCGGCTGATGGTCGCCGTGCGGTTGAGATGCTTGACGATAAACTCCTCGACCTTAAGGGGCTCGGAACAAATGACTGTGCAGACCTTACGAAGGTGAATGCTCTCGATGGCCTTGTCGACCACAAGCGTCTTGGCAAACAGGCCGAGCACGCAATACAGACCGACACGCGGGCCATACAAAAAGGCCGCGATGGCCACGATGCCGATATCGACCAACAGCAGTGCGCGACCAATCTCGAGCGTGGTGCGGCGTTTGAGGATCATAGCGAGAATGTCCGTGCCGCCCGTCGAGGCGCCAATATCAAAGACAATGGCGCTGCCGAGCGCCGGCAGGATCACGGCAAAGCACAGGTCAAGCCACATATCGCCCGTCATCGAGACATCAGTCGGGATAAAGAGCTCAAACAGCGAAACATAGGCCGAAAGCGCAAACGAGGCGAAGACGCTCCAAAGAATCGCCTTGCGCTCCAAAAAGATAAAGCCCAAGACGACGAGAACCGCGTTGATAATCCACATAAAAACGCCGACGGGCAGGGTCGGGAACAGCGTGGACAGAATGACCGACACGCCCGAGGTGCCGCCAAAAGCAAAGTGATTAGGGGTTTTAAACGCAACGATGGCGAAGGCCGTAAGAATCAGGCCCAGATTGAGCTCGGCAAAAAAGCGCGGGAAGCCCGGCTCCTGGCTGCGCTTTTGACCGACACGCTCGCCGCGCTCGATATCGGTGCGATCAACCACGCGCTCCATCGGCACCACGGGAGGACGATGCACCTCCTCGGCAGCACGCGATGCCGCCTCTGCCGCGGCGGCCTCAATCGCCCATGCCTTGCTTTCTGTTTCGTGCTCGTCGGCCATTACGGCAACCCCTCGTTAACAATTTGGAAACAATGCGCCCATTAGGGTAACGCGGAACGCGACGATTGCAACCCCTAGTTAGACGAGCGGTATGCCCACATCGGGGGGCATACAAATAACGGCCGGCCACGCTTTTGCTTGCGCGGTCGGCCGTTTAACGTTTTCGCAGATAAAGCCTGCCAAAACAAACCTGTCCCTTTTTGGAAGGTTACTCGTGCTGGCTGGTGCGGTGCTCGTACTCCTCGGGGGTGATGACGTCCTCGATGCGCAGGTTGACGCCCGCCACCTCAAGGCCGGTCATCGCGGCAAGGCGCTCGGTGACACGTGCCTTGACATCGTCGAAGATCGCGGGCGCATAGGCGCCGTACTCGATAATGACGGAGATGTTGACGACCACGCGATTGTCATCGGTGACCTCAACCGTCACGCCCTTGGTCAGATTCTCGGCACCAAACTGCTCCTGCACAAAGTGCATAAGGTTACCCTTCATGCCCAGGACGTGCGGCACCTCGCGGGTGGCCATGGCGACGATCTTCTCGATCACACCGTTGGAATAGGTCAGCGAGTCCTCGGACTCGTCTGTTTCCTCATCATCCTCGTCCGCGTCATCGGCGGACTCGGCCTCGACGAGCGCCTCATCCTCGAGCGTCACATCCTCGGCTTCGGCGACGGCCGCCTCGTTCTCCTCGAGCTCGGTATCGGCCACATCGACCTTCGTATTAAAAGCCATGGTTCCTCCTTATGCCTGCCGCGGATGCGACAGTCGAATACATATTAGCGGCCGCTAAACAGACGGCCGAAGAAGTTGACGATCCCGTTTTCGCCGTCGCGAATTTGGCCGATCACGGCGCCGATCAGCACGAAGAATGCAATGACGAGCGTGTCCCACAGGCCCAACGTGAGCACCAACACGGCGAGGATAAAGCCAGCGACGGCGCCAAGCGTGGTGTTGGGATGACGCACGGCATAGCTCCAGATGGCAGCGCCCGTACCCTTGATGAGACCCATAGCCTCGTCAAAATCCGCGGCTGCCGCGTCTTGTAACTCGGTTGCCTCTGCTTTGGAATCAACAGGTTCGTTCGCCGGCGTGGCGCTCTGGTCAATCGTCAGGCGCGGCGTACGAGCGGTCTTGTCTTGATTGGTATCACTCACCGGAAACCTCCACGGTCTGGACGGTAGTCTTGGACGGCAAAAAACGAACGCGTGCGGTCGTGCCCGGCGTGCCAAGCATGGTGTCGCAAGCTTCCTCGATGCGCCGCTGCATCGCAGTAGCCAGAGATGCCACGTCCTTATCGTCAAGCGCGATAGCCTCGACCTTAAATCGGACGTGCGAATCGTCGGAGCCTTGGACGCGGGCCTCGACATGCTCGACCATCACGCGATCGTCGCGCTCTGCCGCAGTGCGAGCGCACGAAGAAAGCGCCGCGAGCGTGACCTCGATATTGCGCTCCCCCGCCGGATGCACACAGGACGGCTCGCGACGAGCAAACATCAGGCGGAAGAAGCTTACCAGCACGCCGATCGCCACAACTCCGCCGCATGCCGTCACGACAATGCGCGGCATGGGGTCGCGCATCAGCAGCATAAAGCGATACGTATACGGCCCCCAAAACTGGCAGACAAGCGTACCCAGCGCCACGATGGCGGCGGCAAGATACACAATCGCTAGGGCTCGTTTGAGTACGCGCACGTGGCGCTCCCTTCAAATCTCGGCACTCGAAATACAAAACGGTTCGCATCATTATAAAAGAGCCGGGTCCGGTGCTCTACGCACGCGGATCCGGCTCATCTATTCCACGAGGCTTGCATGCTCGCTTCATTATGCCCAGATATGCACGGCTTAACCCGTGCGGGCGCTACTCCTCCTCGAGGGCAGCGATGACCTCGTCGGTCATGTCCATGGTGCTGTAAACATCCTGGACGTCGTCGAGCTCCTCAAGACGGTCGATGAGGCGCTGAACCTTCTTGGCGTCGGCGCCGGAGACCTCGGTCGGGGTGGTCGGGACCATGGTGGTCTCGGAGCCCTTGACCTGGACGCCCTGCTCCTCGAGCGCCTTGGAGACAGCCATGACCTCGTTAGCAGTAGTCCAGACGATCCACTCCTCGCCGGCATCCTCGTAGTCCTCGCCACCGGCCTCGGCGATGGCCATCATGAACTCATCCTCGTCACCGGCAGCACCGTTGGCGATCATGGTCTCCTTCTTGGCGTTCTCGTCCAGGATCTCCTTGGCAACAACGATCTGGCCCTTGCGCTCAAACTGGAAGGCGACGGAGCCGGAGGTGCCCAGGTTGCCACCAGCGTGGGAGAAGGCGGAACGGACATCAGCGGCGGTACGGTTGCGGTTGTCGGTCAGGCAGTCGACGTAGACGGCGACACCGGCGGGACCGTAGCCCTCGTACACGATGTTCTCGTAGACGGCGGCGTCAGCACCCGAGCCAAAAGCCTTGTCGATAGCGGACTTGATCTTGTCCTTAGGCATGGACTGAGCCTTGGCCTTGGCAACGGCAGCGGCGAGGCTGGCGTTGTTCTCGGGCAGCGGGTCACCGCCGAGACGGGCAGCAACGGTGATGTTGCGGCTGAGCTTGGAGAAGAGGGCGGAACGCTTGGCGTCCTGCGCGCCCTTACGATGCTTGGTTGTGGCCCACTTAGAGTGTCCGGACATACGTGTCTCCTATCGGTTTCGACCTAAAGCCCAGCGCAGATGCTCGGGCAATATAAACAAACGTCGTTATGATATACCTACTGGCCTGCGAGATAAACCCCAAAATGAAGGCGTCGTGATGATGTCCCCTTTGGTGCAAAGAAACCTGACCCCAATGCACCAAGTTAGGACCAGAGGAAGTCGCTGCGGGTGACGGTGGCGCCGATGGCGAAGGGCATGCAGGCGATGACCGGATACAGGTAGCGCATGTAGGTTGAGCCGTTGCACGGGCCAATCAGGCACACGGCGAGCACGCCCAACAGCGGCACCCAGATCGCCAGCGCACGCCATGAATGGCGACGCAGCAGATAGACCACCACGGCGATCATGATCCACACATAGGTGGCCGAGCTCATGGTGAGCGAAATAAACGGGATGCGTTGTACTGCCACGCGATACAGGTTGATCAGGTGGTCGCACCAGCGCACAACCTTGCTATCGACCGGATGGAAGTCGAAGTACTTGAGGTTGTCGGGACGCGCCATGATCTCGGCACTACGCGCCGTGCTGTAGATCCAGGCATCGCGCGCGCTCGGATAAAAATAACCATAGTAGTTATTGATAAGCGCCGAAATATAGCACTCGGGATCCTTCTTAAACATCTGGGCCCATACCTCAAAATAGGCATCAATGTCCTCCTGCGAGGCGTACTCGTTAAAGCAGTTCTTGACGGCATCGGACTTGTCGGGGTTGTAGCGGCGGCCCAGGTTCTCGTACTTGAGCACCCGGTCGATCACGGCGCGCTCCTCATCGGTCACCAAGCCGTCGCAAGGAGCCTCCACGATGGTGCCGTCCTCCTTAACCGTAGGGTTGACGCCCGAGTTGAGGCCGTCGTGCTTTTGGACGAAACGAGCTGTCTGCTGAAACGGAATCGAAAGGATTTCGCGCTTGGAACCAGGCGTGATGTCGTGCGCCGGCATAAAGACCTTGGTGAAGTACATATTAGAGGCAAGGCAGAGCGCGAGCACCGCGAGAACGCCAACCCAGCGAAAACGCGGGATGGCGCCCGAAGGCGCAGCACCAGTCTGCTTGGCTGCACGACGAGCCACATGCACGTCCCATACGCAAAACGCCGCCGCGATTACGCATGCCGCCAGCGGAAACACCAGGCCGCCGTTGCGCAGAAACGTGGAACCCATGGCGCCCAGAGCGAGCAGCAGCCAGTCGTGGCGCGCAAAGAGCACGGGGGCCTTCTCGTCCGCTCGCTCGACATTGGCATCACGACGGGGCAAGCCACATGCCACGAGCTTGACGGTCTGTACCAGCAGCACCAAAAACGCGTCGGCAAAGAGCACGTCTTTGGTGAGCAGCGCCGCGTAGTTAGAGAACATCGGCATAAACGCAAAGAACAGCAGGATCGCACCGCGAACCGGCAGGCTCACGCCCAGTTTGCGCAGCGACGAAATGGAATAGGCCATGCAGGCAGCCGTGATGACAAATTGAGCGCAGGTATAGATGATGAGGCCCGCGTTAGCGCTGTTGAACAGCGAAAGCCCCAGCTGAACGCACGAGCCGATAATGGCCGTGTGCACTACAGGATGATGCCCGTTGAGCAGCACGTTGGGGTTGAGTAGGCGCAGATAGTCGCTCGTGCCGTTGGGATAGTTGAACCACTGGCGAATCTGCGCGCCCGTATCTCCCATAAAAAGGCCAGGCAGCGAAGCGACGAGCGTGGGCGCCCAGGCGATCATAAGCACCAGGAAGGGCCCGGCAAAGGGATGGACCGAGAGCACGGCGTGAGTCACACGCCATACGCGGCCAAAGTGCGCTTCCGAAAACGGAATGCGTCGAGAGCTCAGCCAATCTAGACACTCAAAGGCAAGGTAGAAGGCAACGACCGCCAAGAGCATCCAGCCCGCGCCGCCAATCCAGGCGCAGATGATGCGGGCTTTGTCGCCAAGGACAATCTCGGCCGAGTCGGTGAGATCGTAGCTGCGGCCGAACACCATGCAGATGGCGAAGAACAGCGACGGCAGAATGATCGATGGACGCCAGGTGTCGCCACGGCCAAAGAACACGTAGCGAAACGGCAAGGTGAGCAGACAGGCAAGTGCAAGCAGCATGACCGCGTCGGTATGGCCGGCAAACGAGAGGAGCACCTCGTAGCACACGTACAGCATGCCCGAGGCTTTGGGGTCAATCGCCAAGACTGCGTTGCTCGACACCGGGGCGGGATCGATGGAAAACGCCGTGGTCGCCAACAGCGCGAGCAAAAATGCAATGAGCGTCTGCTTGGCGGGGTAGCGCTTAAACCAGACAATGCGGGCAGCGTCGCGCGCAGCCGTTGTGGAGAGATCGGAATCCTTCACAGTCCAAAGAGCCTTTCTAGAAACCTGCCAAAAAGGGACAGGTTTATTTTGGCAGGTTTTATCTGGGGAAACGTTGCTGTTCTGTCATCGTTGCCCAGCAAACCACCACAAAGGTGCCTGTCCCCTTTGTGGTGGTCTTGGTTAGGCGTCGAGGTAGATGCGCTGGGGGCGATTGCGGTGTCGGGCGAATATGATGAGCGCCAGGCCGGCGATCACGAGCGGCAGACTCAGCAGCTGGCCCATGGTGATGACGCCTCCCAGCAGATAACCCAGCTGGGCATCGGGCACGCGCACGAACTCAACGAGAAAGCGGACGATGCCGTACCCCATCACGAACACGCCCATAAACGTACCCTGGGGCAGCAGCGGCTTTTTGCGGCTGAGCACCTGCAGAATGCAAAAGAGCACGATGCCCTCAAGAAATGCCTCGTAGAGCTGGGAGGGGTGACGCGGCATATCGCCCGCAGTCCCGCCAAAAACCACACCCCAGGGCAGATCGGTCGGCTTGCCCCACAGCTCTCCGTTGACAAAGTTGGCACAACGGCCCAGGCACAAGGCCAGCGGCGCGCCTATGACGGCAAGGTCTGCCAAAGTCCATGCGTCGAGCTTATACATGCGGCACACGATGATGCCGCCGATAATGCCGCCCACCAGGCCGCCATGGAAGCTCATGCCGCCCTCGTTGGTGGCAAAGATCTCGAGCGGGTGCGCCCAGTAGTAGCCATCACCGTAAAAGACGACGTAGAACAGGCGCGCACCGATAATGAGGCCAAAGACCACGCCGACCACGACACTCGTCAGGTCATCAATCGTGATGTTAAAGCCCCAGCGACGCTGTGTGCGGTACATGACAACCGCCGTGAGCAGGGCGCCGACCACATAGGCCAGACCATACCAGTAAATCGTGATAGGCCCCGCCGAAATCGCGACGGGATCAAGCATATGGTAGAAGTCGTTGAGCATGTCGACCCTCCTACTCCCTACATACAAATGCGGCCGCGGGCCTTACGCTCGCAGCCGCATATTTGGGCGTAACGTCTATGCGGAGCGTACCGTCCGCAGCTTTCGCATCTTAGAACGGCGCGTACTCGTCGTACAGGTCGTCGGTCTCGCCGGAGGCATTGACCTGCTCGACACGGGTAACGCCGGGCACGTGCTCCTTCAGGATACGCTCGATGCCCATAGACAAGGTCAGCGAGCTCATGGGGCAGCCGGCGCAGGCGCCCTGCAGCTCCAGCTTGACGACGCCCTCGTCGTCGACGCCCACATACTCCATATCGCCGCCATCGGCCTGCAGGTTGGGACGAATCTCTTCAAGAACCTTCTTAAGCAGCTCTTCGTTAACAGCCACAGGGGCTCCTTTCTCACAATAACGCGGGCGTGCCCGCGGACAGAAGCTATGTTACTACAGCCATGTACCCGCTCACGAGCCGTCCATGCGCGCAGACGCGACTTTCACGAGTAGTCAATTTGGGACGGGTCTCTTTTGGCTGTTTTGCCGCCAGCTGGCATTGACACGCGCTACTGCTGAGCCTGCCCCTCGGTGCCGATATGAACATCGACGATAACCTGGCGGTAGCTGATGCCACAGGAGTCGAGGATGCGGCGGCTGATGCGTCCATCATCGGTGTCGGCGTACTTGTTGTCCAGGTAGACAACCTCGCCCACGCCCACCTGCGCCAAAATCTTGGCGCAGTCGTGGCACGGGAACAGCGTGACGTAGACCGTGGAACCCTCGAGGTCCTTGAGCGAGCCACGGTAGTTGAGCACGGCGTTGGCCTCGGCATGGACCACGTAGTTGTGCTTGTCCTGCAGCGGGTCGTCGCTCGTACCCCACGGGAAAAAGTCGTCGTTGAGCGCCGAGGGCGTACCGTTGTAGCCCACCGAAAGGATGCGGTGGTTGGTGTTGGCGATGCACGCACCCACCTGTGTGTTGGGGTCCTTGCTGCGGCGCTGCGCGGCGATGGCCACGCTCATAAAGAACTCGTCCCAGCTAATGACGTCCAGGCGCTTGCCTGACGAAGTTTGATGAAGATCGTCCGACATGGCAGACACCTCCGTAATCGCAATAGTTTGACCCATTGTAGCAGGTGAAAGGTGGGGGCGTTTGTCCCACCGGCGCCCTCACCTTTACACGCGGCGGGGCTTTTGGTTGATACGGTAGAGCTCGGCGAGACCCCGCAACGTCAGCGCGTCGTCGACCGTCAGACTATGACCGACCAGCGAAGCAAGTGCCTCGGCATCGTCGCCGGTAATGACGATGGGCACGTCGCCCTCCCCCGCGGCCTTGGTCGCGCGCATCTCGGCGAGCACCATGTCGAGCATGCCGTCGATGCGGGCCACCTCGCCCAAGACCACGCCCGAGCGCATAGCCTCGCGCGTGTTGCGGCCGATCACATGCGTGGGCGCCGAGGGCTCGACCTGAGGCAAACGCGCCGCGGCCGCCGAAAGCGAACGGGCGCCAAGCGCCAGACCCGGCGCGATGACGCCGCCCACAAAGGTACCGCGCGCGTCGATGACCTCGATATTGGTCGTGGTGCCCAGGTCAATCACGATGCACGGAGAGCCGTAGACGGCACGGGCCGCCACGGCGTCGGCGATGCGGTCGGGACCAATCTCGGCCGGATCGTCGTAGTGCACGGGCATGCCGGTCTTAAGTCCCGGCCCCACCGTGAGCACGCGCCCCGTGCAGGTGCGGGAAAGCGCCGCTTTCCACGGGCGCTCGAGCGCCGGGACCACGCAGCTCAGCACAGCAGCCGCGGGCACAAGCGCGCCCGGCATGCCCGCATCGGCCGCCAGTGCAGCCATGACCTGCACGAGACGCATGCGCGCCTCGTCGGCTGTGGTGCTCGACGGCGTCGTGATCTCGCACGTCGCAAGCGGACATTCCTGTGCCGCGGCCGAATCCTCGGCAAACAGGCCAAAGCGAATGGACGTGTTGCCCACGTCGACCGTCAATATATATGCGCACCCATTAAGCATCGTCGGCGCTCCTTTCATCTGCCCAGCAGTATATCGCCTACCCGAACCAGCCATCCCAGGTAGTCATTTTGGGACGGGGCTATTTTAGCTACCCCAATATGTCGGTTGATATTTGCCCCAATCCCAAATAATTCGTCGACTGTCAAAGGGTAGCTAAAATAGCCCCGTCCCAAAATGACTACCTTGCCGCTATACTGGTGCGCGGTCGTTTGCGAGCTCACGCGGCGGCCCTTGGTAACCCGACTTCCCGCGCCGTATCCGTAGCGGCGCTCCCGGGGGAAGCGGATATACGCAAAGGAGTTCTATATGAGCAATCCCTCGAACCGCACCTCGATGCGCGGTCAACTCACGCTGCGCGGCGTCGTCATCGGCGCCCTTGGCTGCGTGATCATCACGGCAAGCTCGGCCTATACCGCCCTCAAGATGGGCGCCCTCCCCTGGCCGATCATTTTCGCTGCCGTCATTTCGCTGTTCTTCCTTAAGCTCATGGGCAACGCCAGCCTCAACGAGGCCAACGTCACCCACACCATCATGTCTGCGGGCGCCATGGTCGCCGGCGGCCTGGCGTTTACCATCCCGGGCGCCTGGATGTTGGGCTATGCCGACCAGATCAGCTGGCTCGACATGTTTATCGTGGCGCTCGCCGGCACCATCTTGGGCCTTCTAGCGACAGCGCTCATCCACCGTCACTTTATCGTGGACGCCGCGCTGGAGTTCCCCACCGGCAACGCCGCTGCCCAGACTCTACGTGCTACCGAGGCCGGCGGCAAGACCGGTAAGCAGCTCTTTGGCTCCATGGCCATCGCAGGCATCTACAGCGTGCTGCGCGACGCCCTGGGCGTGGTGCCCAGTATGCTGTGCACGCTCAATATCCCCGGCGTGACCTTTGCCATCTACAACTCGCCCATGCTGCTGTCCATCGGCTTCCTCGTGGGCTTCGCCCCCGTCGCCTTCTGGTTTGCCGGCGCGCTGCTGGGCAACTTTGGCATCATCGTTGGCGGCACCGCTGCTGGCCTGTTCGATATTGTGACCGCGCAGGGTATCGTCAAATCCCTCGGTATGGGTCTTATGATGGGCTTTGGCGTCGCCGTCGTCCTCAAGGACATCCTGCCGCAGGTCGCCGGTATCGTCCGCGGTCTTGCCGCCGACAGCTCCACCGACACCGACGAGCAGTCGCTTATCTCGGGCTCTCTTAAGCTCGACGCCGGCATCATCGGCCTGGGCGCTGCCGCCATCGCCGTAATCGTTGCCATCGCGCTCGACCTTGGCCCCGTTCCGGCCGTCATCGTCACGTTGTTCACCTTTGTCACCACCATCATGAGCGCGCAGAGCTGCGGCCAGACGGGTATCGACCCCATGGAAATCTTTGGCCTCATCGTTATGCTCATCGTGGCTGCCTTCGCACAGATCGCTCAGGTCAAGCTGTTCTTTATCGCCGGCATCGTTGCCGTGGCGTGCGGCCTTGCGGGCGACGTCATGAACGACTTTAAGGCCGGCGCCGTGCTGGGCACCAACCCGCGTGCGCAATGGATCGGCCAAGCCATCGGCGGCATCGTGGGCGCCCTGGTCGCCGCAGCCGTCATGGTCGCGCTCGTCACCGCCTATGGCCCGGACGCCTTTGGCCCCGACAAGAGCTTTGTTGCCGCGCAGGCAAGCGTCGTCGCCACCATGGTCTCGGGCATCCCGAGCGTGCCGTGGTTCGTTGGCGGCTTTATCGCCGGCATCGTCATGTACTGGCTCGGCATTCCGGCCATGATGATCGGCCTGGGCGTGTACCTGCCGTTCTACATGTCACTCACGGCATTCCTGGGCTCCTGCGTCAAGCTCGCCTACGACAAGTGGTCCGCCCACCGCGACGCCACCGCTGGTCTTTCCGACGAGGAGAGAGCTGCCAAGGACGCCGCCTTCCAGGAACAGGGTCTGGTCGTTGCCAGCGGCCTGCTCGGCGGCGAGTCCATCGTCGGCGTTATCCTGGCGTTTGTCTCCGTGGGCTTAAGCCTGCTGGGCTAAGTCGAGCAGCTGCTCGACAGCAACCATATTGCCTACGGCTTGCCCGGTCGGTAGCTTCTGCGGCTGCTGACCGGGCTTTTTGATATCGAAACAAAGAAAGGCCGGCGCGCTGCGTTTAACAGCGCGCCGGCCTTATCGGTTAAGCTATCGAAGCGTTCCTGCTATGAACCGAAGTTCGTTGCAGAATCTACGCTCGAAACGCTACATCTGCTTGCGACGACGATCGCCCAGCGTCACGCCCGCTGCCACGAGCGTCACACCGCCGATGACGAACACCTCGCCCGCAAGCGCGGAATTGTCGCCAGTCTGGGCGAGCGCGGCAGGCGCAGCCTGTTTCTTGGCAACGGGGGCCTTTGCAGCAGCCTGCGCAACCTGAGGCTTGGCCTGCGGCTCAGCCTTGGGATGATACTTGTCGTACTCGGCCTGAGCGGCAGCCAGGGCATCCTTGGCATCTCCGAGCTCGGCAAGCGCGGCGGCATAGGCGTCGTTGGCATCGGACAGCTTGGCATCGGCATCGCTCAGAGCAGCCTTGAGGCCAGCGGCGGCATCGACGGCGGCCTTATAGCGAGCGTAGGCAGCGTTCAGCTTGACCAGCTTCTCGTTGCCCGTCGTGCCCGCGGCAAGGGATGCCTTGTGGTCGACAGCCTCAAGATCGGCCTTGAGCGCCTCGTCGTTGGCAAGCTCGGCCTTGGCCTCGACGATCTCGAAGGTCGCATCGACGACGGCTTCGTTGGCGGCCTCGAGCTGCTTCTGGGCATCGGCGACACCGGCGACGGCGGCGTCATAGGCGGCCTTGGCGTCGTCGACCGCCTTCTGGGCGCCGGCGAAGCGCTCGAAGGCCTTGTTCGCGGTAGCCAGCTCGCCCTCGGCGGCCTTGGCCTTCGCCTGTGCGTCAGACAGGGCCTGCGCCTTGGCGGCAACCGCCTGCTTGGCGTCCAAAAGAGCAGTCGCGGCCTGGACATCTGCGGCCTGGGCCTTGTCTACACCAGCCTGGGCGGCATCGTCGGCCTTCTTTGCCTCGTCAAGCGAGCCCTGCTTATTCGCAAGGCCCGCTTGGGCGGCATCGCGCTTGGCAGCAAGGTCCTTGACCGAAACCGTGGCGTTGTCATACGCCTCATTGGCCTGTTCGGACTTTGCCTTGGCGGCATCGCGGGCGCTGCGAACCTTCGCCTTGTGAGCAGCGGCCTCGGCTGCCTTCGTCTTGCTGTCAGCAAGCGTGGCGTTTGCCTTATCGAGAGCCGCCTGGGCAGTAGCGGCCTCGGCCTTGGCGGCATCGAGGTTCTGCTTGAGGGACTCGATGTCGATTCCGCCGAGTGCGTCCTTCGCGGCGTCGTATGCCGTCTTCGCGGCGGCGGTGCCGGACTTAGCCTTCTCGTACTCGCCCTTGGCGGTGTTCACGTTCGTGTCGGCCGCGGTATAGGCGTCGCGAGCGCTTTCTTGCTTATCCAATGCGTTAGAATAAGCCGTTCCGGCAGTCCCGAAGTTCTTCTGCGCCTCTGCCAGCTTATTCTGAAGCTGCTTCAGCTGCTCTTTCTGCTCCTGCGTGCCGCCTGCATTGTAGGCGGAATCAATGTAGTCGTTCAGGAGCTTCTTGAACTCAGAGACAGAGAAATCAGCCTCACTGTCATAAGAGCTGTAATCGAAGATGGTCACCTCGGAATCGGTGTTCTTACCGCTACCGGTTGCGATGCCGATAGCCTTCGTGCCGGCATCGATGATGTTGAGATAGTGCCCGCACTCATGGTAGATGCTGCTGTAGTGCTGGTAGATATAGTTGGAATCATATCGATGGCTTCCAAGTGCGTCGCCATACTGTTCGACGTACTTATCGAATGCCTCTTTCTCCTGGGTGTAGAGACCGGTATATGGCCAGCCAAGCGTGTCCTCGGTCTCGCCGCCGGTATATGCACCGCCACCGCCAGCAAGATTTTCACCGTTATCCCAGTAGCAGCCCGAGTGTCCCCAGATGTTCGATGAATATGATACATTAAGGGCGGCTGCCGCAGTCATGCGGAGGCTGACGCTGAGTGCCGACTGACCGTTCGCCTTGCGGAGGTTGTTCTGGGTGTCAAGATATGTCAAGGCGTTGCGCATCTGCTCCAAGGAAAGCGGGTTGGTGTCGCGAGACATGTCCTGATCGACGTACTGGTCATACCATTCGGCCTTGTCGGCGGCACCGGTCAGCATCGATACGGCTTCCTGGGCGTTCTTTTTCTGTGTGGCTGTGAACTGGCTGCCGCCGATGATGTAATTCATGAAGCCGAGCACGCCCTGGCTGATGACATTCTGGTCTACGGTCATGTTCGACTTGAGGTCGGCAATCTGCTGGTTAAGCTTCTCGACCTCGGCGTTTGCGGCGTCGTATGCATTGTGCGCGTCGGTTACTTCAGCACGAGCCTGATCGAACTCGTTGCTCTTCTGCTGACGAATCTCGACGAGTCGGTCGTACTCAGCCTTCTTGTCGGCCTCGGTCTGTTGGGCCTGCTCGTATGCCGTCTTCGCAGCGTCACGCTTACTGGCCGCGTCCTTGTACTCCTTGTTTGCCGCATCGTATGCAGACTGGGCAGATGTCACAGCAGCGTTGGCGGCGTTGGCCTTCTCCTGCTCGGCAGCGACGGCAGCCTGGGCGGCCTGCAGATTTGTCTGTGCGGTGGCGTCGGCATCCGTCGCGGAATTGAGCTCCGCCTGCGCGGTCTTGAGCTCACCAGCAGCAGCGTTCTTGGCGGCCTCAAGCGCACTCAGGTCGACGCCCGTACCCGAGACGGCAGCATCGAGCGCGGCCTGCGCCTGGTTGAACTTCTGCTGGGCGTTATCGCGCGCGGTGGTTGCGACTGCGAGAGCAGCGGCAGTCTCCTGCTTCTTGGCCTGGGCGGAAGTCAGAGCGGCCTCAGTGTCCTTCTTTTCCTGCTGAGCACTGGCCTCGGCGGCCTTGGCCTGGTCCAGATTGGCCTGTGCAGTAGCAACGGCCTTATTGGCGTCATCGAGCTTTGCCTGCGCGTCCTCGACGGCCTTCTTGGCGGCCTCGTACTCGTCCATACCCATGGCCTCGAGCTTGGCCTGGGCATCATCGAGGGCCTTCTTGGCCTCATCCTGCTTTGCCTTGGCGTCCTTGAGCGCCTGGGTCTTATCCTCGACACTCTTGTTGGCCTGTTCGAGCTGATCGTTCAGGTCGCCCAGCTTCTTCTGCTGCTGCTCGGTCTTTTCGACGGCGGCTTTGAGCTCGTCAATCTTCTCCTGGAGCGCGGCGACTTCTGCTGCGTTCTGCTCGATTTCGTTGTCGCTCACAGCCTGCGAGGCCTGATTCTTTTGCTGCTGCGCCTGCTTTTGAGACTGGCCCGCCGCGTCGGCCTTCTTCTGGGCGGCATCGTAGGCGGCCTGAGCGTCCTTGAGCTGCTTTGCCGATTCCTCGGCCAGCTGGGCAGCCGTCTTTACGACCGCTTGGTTACCGGCGGCAACGGTATTCTCTACAGAACTACCCCCCCCCTGAACAGAATCGCCGTTATCGGTTGACGGTGCGGCGATTGCCGCCAGCGGCGACATGAGCGGCTGAGCGATGAGGCCCGCCGTCAAAACGGTTGCGACGGCGCGGTTGGCAACGCCCTTGACGTTGACGGCCTTGGCCCGAGGCTCAAAGTGTTGTGGACTGTAGTTTGCCATGGCTTTCTCCCTTTGACACGGATGTATCCATACGCTTCAAAATATAGGAGCTGATTTTTGAATTCTGTTGCGCAACATTGGCGACCAGCGTATTTTTTGAAATTCACGCTCTCGTGCTTCACAGTTTCGTCACATTTGAAGGAGCTGGTGCATCATATTCTCGCGGGATGGAATTGAGCCTGTGATTTGCATTTGCTCCCGCGTCATCCGCCCTATCGGATTCCGCATCCAACAGACACCCCGCCCGCCACGGTGTAGAGTTAGGACAACGGGCGCGTTGCGCGGACCGCGCTGGAACGAGGTGGACATGGAACTCGACAAACAACAGATCAAGCGACTGCGCGAGCGTCATCATCGGCGTCACGGCATCCGCCCCGCTCATAGCGAAGCCATGGAAAACATCACCCGCTTCCTCAAGCGCGCATTCAACATTCGCGAGGGTCGCGCGCCCTACCACGTGATTCGCAAGCGTTTTGTAAACGGCGCGCGTCTGACTGGCTCTCACCTGTGTATCCTCATCATCGCCATGCTCATCGCAAGCATCGGCCTCGATATCGATTCGGACATTGCCATCGTGGGCGCCATGCTCATCTGCCCGCTTATGGGCTCGGTCCTTGCCATGGCATACGGTATTGCAACGCTCGACCGCGAGATCACCGTCGAGGCCATTGCCAGCCTCGCACTGCAGATGGTCTTTTGCCTGGTCACGTCCACGCTGTACTTTAAGCTCTCGCCCCTTGGCACCACCACGGCGGCCATCATCGACAATTCGACACCGACTGTGTGGGACCTTGCCGTCGCGCTCGCGGGCGGCTTTGCGGGCGGGTTGGGCAACTCGCGCGATCAGGAACCCGCCACGCTCATCGCCGGCGTGGCCGTGGCGACCGCGCTCATGCCACCCCTGTGCGCGGCGGGTTATGGCATTGCCATCGCGAGCGGGTCGCTGTTCCTCTCAGCCCTCTACGAGTTTGGCATCAACGTCGTCTTTATCGCGCTGGCGGCCGAAGCCGTATTGCTTCTTTTGCGTGTGCCGCTCAAGCGCGACCTCAACGGCGACGGCATTGTGACCGCCGAGGAAAATGCCGAGGTCGACGAGCTGTCACGCAAGGTGCGCCGCCGCATTATTGTGGGCACGGTGATCTTTGCCATCCCCTGCATCGTTATGACCGCGGGGTCTATTGGCTCGGCGCAGGCCGGCGTGCAGGACGGCTATGGCGTCACCGAAACTACGCGCGAACTTGCCGCGGTGCTGCCGGGCTTTAAGGATTACACCGTCGCCGTCGAGACCTCGGCTGCCGAGGGCGAGGAAGAGGGCATCGTCGAGCGCGAGGTTGTCGCCCATGTGACAACGAGCGAGGCGCTCGGGGCGCACGACCGCCACGTCGCCCGCAAGCTCATCGACCTCAACGTGTCCGAGCTCGATCGCGTTGAGTTCGATGTGAAGTGATGCCGGCGCAGGATGAATGCTCGCACGGACGCAAGTTACGACGAGGCGCAGACGCGATACGGACACGAGCAAATAGCGGAGTACAGTTCACACCCGCGCCCCGCTCGCTGTTTTATTGCCGTGAATCAACTGTCCGGATCGACATCGCCAGACTCCACCGTAAACGCTGGATCGGTGCACACAAGATAAAATCGGGTCACCTTAGTATTTCTAATTAGGTAAATCTGCCCTTGATTGCGTCGGCGCGATATATATGCAACGTGAACCGTGCCGAACTCTTCGCCGTTTTCCTTCTTTAATACCAGGATATTGGGATCGTCCGTACGCTTAAACTGCCCGTCAACGCAGGTGCCGTCTTTGTCGACCAGTTGCCACCGATGGTTATCCTCTTCAAGAAAGGCCAGGGTTTCCAGACTCGTCTTGTCGTCCCGATAGTAACCGTCAATGGCAAACCCTTCGGAAGCGCATTCCTGCATATAGGACGTTTCTCGGCTTATAGCAAACAGCCCTGTAGCGCCCAGGAGCACAGTCAGGCAGACCACTGCAAGGGTTATCGAAATAGCACGGCGACCCATGTTAGCCCAACCGATAGTTGTTTAACGGAGCGTGAAACATACCTGGAACCTCCGATATTAGGGGGAACGTCGCCAGCAGGCTGGCGACAACTATATGTTTCTAACATCAAACCATATGGCTGCCACTCGCGGAGGGGGCATCGGCGAACGGCGTGTTTTCATACTCCATTGGTCAAGCCTAAGCGCAGCGCTACAGCTCGTACTTGTACACGCGGTAGATGTACTTCTCGGCTTCCATTTCGTAGGTGGCGATGGGCAGACCGTAGCGGTCGTCTCGTCGTTTGGCAAATAGGTCACAGTGTGCTGGCCCGCATTGAGCGAGAAATCGCCCTGGGCCTGCAATAACTTGTCTTCAAAGCCCGAGCCAGCCCAAAAATCGGGCAAGCCCACGGAAGGCTGCAGCGAGATCATTTGCGCAACATATGTCCAGCAAAAACGGGTGGTAGCCGGTACGACTACCACCCGTTTGTCTTATATCCGGCTCGAAGTAGGCCAACTACTTCTTAATACCGCGCCCCAGACGCTTGGCGACCGACGCCACGGCACTCTCGTCGACCGAGCCGCAGCTCACGCAGCCGTCATGGGCACGCATCTGGCCGGTGACCTCGTCCATCGCGAGCGGCGCCACCTTCTCGAGCTTAAAGCCCTTACCGGCGCGCATGTTCTCCTTGGCCACGCTAATCATGAGCTTGATACGGTTGAGCTGGTTGACCTCAGACGCACCGGGGTCGTAGTCCACCGCGACAATGTTACTCTCGGGGTGCTGGCGGCGCAGCTCCTTGATCACGGCCTTGCCCACCACGTGATTGGGCAGGCACGCGAAAGGCTGCGTGCAGATAATGTTGGGCGCGCCATGGTCAATCAGGTCGAGCATCTCGGCCGTGAGCAGCCAGCCTTCGCCCATGTTGTTGCACACCGAAAGCACCGTACGGGCCTTGTCGGCCATGGTGCCGATGCGCTCGGGTGCCTCAAAGCGGCGGGACTTCTCGAGCATCTCCTCCACCGGCGTGCGCATCCAGTCCACGAGCTTGATGAGCGCCTGCATACCAGCGCGCGTAGTGGCAGAGCTTCCCAGCTCGTCCTTCTGCAGCTCGGCGTTGCTCATGGAGTACAGGAAGAAGTCGAGCAGGCCCGGTACTACGGCCTCGCAGCCCTCGCGCTCGATAACGTCGACCACGTGGTTGTTGGCCGTGGGATGGAACTTGACCAGGATCTCGCCGACCACGCCCACGCGCGGCTTGGTGCCCTCGCCCGCAAGCGGCATGGTGTCGAACGCACGGATGGCCTCGCGGCACAGCTTGGTGTAGTTGTGGCGGTTGAATTTGGGCGCCAGTTTGCGGGCGCGCGCCATGTACTCCTCGTAGAGCGCGTTGGCGGCGCCGGGCGTGGCCTCGTACGGGCGGCAGCGGTAGAGCATCTGCATCATCACGTCGCCAAAGAGCACCGCGTAGACTGCCTGCTTAAGCAGCGCCGGCGTAATCTTAAAGCCGGGGTTGTCCTCGCCGAGCGCCACAGCTGAAAGCGAGATCACCGGAATCTCGGGATGGCCGCTCTCGCGCAGGGCCTTGCGGATGAGCGCGATGTAGTTGGTGGCACGGCAGCCGCCGCCGGTCTGGCTGATAACCACGGCCGTCTTGGACAGGTCGTACCGACCGCTCTCGATGGCCTCCATGATCTGGCCCGTCACCAGAATCGACGGATAGCAGATGTCATTGTTCACGTAGCGCAGGCCCGCCTCGACGGCGTCATGGTCGGTCGAGGGCAGCAGCTCCAAGTTGTAGCCGGCACCGCGGAACACCTCTTTGACCAGGTCAAAGTGGATCGGCGCCATCTGCGGGCACAGGATGGTGTAGCCCTCCTCGCGCATCTGCTCGGTAAAGGGTACCTTGGGCCATGCGGTCGAGGCACTCTCGCGCTGCGCCTCGAACGTATACTTGTGGCTCGCGAACGCGGAAGCGTCCGTGGAGGGCGCCACCGGCGCGGCATCGCCCTGCTCGTAGGCCTCGCCCGCGGCCATGGCCTCTGCCAGGCGCTCGGCCTCCTGGTCCTTGAGCGCGGCCATGAGCGAGCGAATGCGGATGCGCGCGGCGCCCAGGTTGGATACCTCGTCGATCTTGAGCACGGTATAGATCTTGCCGCTGGCTTCCAGAATCTCCTGCACCTGGTCGGTGGTCAGGGCGTCCAAGCCGCAGCCGAAGGAGTTGAGCTGAATCAGGTCCAGGTCGTTGCGCATCGTCACAAAACGGGCGACGGCGTACAGGCGGCTGTGATACATCCACTGATCGACGACGCGAATCGGACGCTCGGGCTTCACCAGATGCGCGAGCGAATCCTCGGTAAAGACCGCAAAGCCAAAGCTCGAGATAAGCTCGGGCAGGGCGTGGTTGATCTCGGGGTCGTTATGGTAGGGGCGGCCGGCGAGTACGATGCCGTGGCCGCCGTGGTCCTCGACCCACTTAAGAGCCTCCTCGCCCATGGTCTGGATATCCTCGTGGAAGCGCGCATCGGCCTCAAAGGCAGCGTTGACGGCGGCATCGACCTCGGAGCGCGTGATCTTGGGTCCGCGCACGCGACCGCGACCAGCTTGCGCATCGGCCACACGGTCGACGGCGAGCACCTGGTACAGACGGCGCTTGAGCTCGGTCTTGTCGTGATAGGGCACAAACGGATACAGGAACTCGATGTTCTGCTCGCGGATCTCGTCGATGTTGAGTGCCAACGCCGTGGGGTAGCTCATGACGATGGGGCAGTTATAGCAGTTACCGGCAGTCGGGTCCTCCTTGCGCTCCCAGCGCACGCACGGCATCCAGATAAAGTCGACGTCGCGGTCGATAAGGTTCATCACATGGCCGTGGCTCATCTTTGCCGGGTAGCACACGCTCTCGGACGGCATGGACTCGATGCCCGCCTGGTAGGTCTTTTTGCTCGACTGGTCAGATAGCTGCACGCTAAAGCCCAAGCGCGTAAAGAACGCGTGCCAGAAGGGATAGTTCTCGTACATGTTGAGTGCGCGCGGGATGCCGACGGTGCCACGCGGGGCCTCGTCGGGGCTCAGCACCTCGCGGTTAAAGAGCAGCTCGTTTTTCTTTTTGAAGAGGTTGGGGGCCTCGGTCTTCTGCTTTTTGTGGCCGGCGCCCTTCTCGCAGCGGTTGCCGGTAATGAAGCGCCTGCCGCCGCCAAAGTCGTTAACGGTGAGCTGGCAGTTGTTGGAGCAGCGACCGCAGCGAACGTGTTTTTGCGTCACGGTGAGGTGCGCGATGTCCTCAGCCGAAAGGATGGTCGAGGTGCCGTCGGC